>JBDKLO010000022.1:0-15456 GCA_039795615.1 Pseudomonadota bacterium | reverse complement strand
TTTCCCGTCCATCCTGCGACTTTCCCCGGATGCCGATGATCAAAGGCGAACCGGATGGCCCCCGAGGCGCTCTTTCGTTTGGGTTTGGGATAGCCGACCTTTCTCCCCGGTTTCTTTACCTTTAGTGCTCTAAAGAAGTTCTCGAAGGCCTGCTTGAGATCTCGAAGTTCCTGAATGATGACATCCGAGGGAATGTTTTTTAGCCAGGCGGTCTCCTTTTGCTGCTTCCACTGGGTGACCTCGCGCCCCATGTCGAGAAGGGACTTTCGGGTACCGGTCGCCTTGAAATGGCCATCCATTTCAGTGAGAACCCGTCGACGGACATACCGCGTCGCCCCCTCCGCCTGCGCAAAGGCCCGGCGCTGGTCTGGGGTCAGGTAGGCCCGGATTTTGAAGGCTTTTTGCACGGGATGGAGCATCGTGAATAGCGTATGCTATTCATCCAATCGCATGCAAGCGTTATGAGATTAAAAACAGATTAAACTCGTGAAAACCGAACCCGACTTCCTGAAGAATGAAATGAAGAAACAGGCCGGAGGGATACCGAAGGTGCCCTCGGTCGTCCTGCGACGCACTGACTCAAAGCCTCGGGGGCGGCGTGCGTCCATGCACTTCTTCGATGTTGGAATCAAATTCGGCAAATTGAAGGGCTCTGGCCAAAATCGCCTGGACGTTCGGGTTAGACTAAGCAAAACACCCATCAACGCACCAAAGCCACTCCGACGGGTCAACTGTTGGGGTTCCTTTCATCAATATGGTTGTCATCAATCCAGCAACAGATGAGACATCAATTCCCTTCCGCATTCCATCGGTTCCTGCGCTCACTCACTTGTTTTTGCGGCGTCTGGATTGCACTTTCTCCGACCACAGTGCATGCCATAGATAAGCACCTGACGATTTACAGTCTCATCATGGATTCTGCGACGGTACAAATGCCACAAACGGCAAGTCGCAGCATGGGCAATGGTTTTGCCACCCACAACAACATCTTCACTCGGCCAAACGCCAGTCTAAACCCAGTTGCTCATGCTGAAACCAGCATGATGATCACGGTGCCAGCGAGTCCGGCAAATGCCAACAACGAGACCCGTTTGTTCCACATGGTGCTTTATTATCCCAATGGTCGAGATACCATCGTTATTGATGGACTCAGCATTGCCACGGTTCCGGATACCTGGATGCCCATGCAAACCCCCTCCTACAGAGCAATCACGGGTGGAACGGGGCGATTCAATGGCGCAAAGGGCCAGGCTAGATTTACACGGGTAACCCCGGAGTTCGTCAAAATCGAACTCAGCTACGCTAATTAGCGGGCATGAATACGCTGCCTTCAAAGTAACCAAACTTTAACCATCCCAATATCCAGCCGATCGCAATCCCGGTAGACTGTGTGGTTAGCGACAGACTGCATATGACCAAGATTTTGGAGGATCCCAATGAAACTTTTCTCTCGTCTATCCAGAACGCTGGCACCCGCCCTTCTGCTGAGTCTTTTCCTGACTGGAAACGTACAGGCCATCGGCTATTGGGGCACCTATAGCTCGACGATGTGGGATACGCCTTATCAGTATTTCACCGATGAGGATTGGAAGATCGCTGAAGATTCACTCCAAGACACCCTCAATACGGCCAAGGATGGAGAACCGCGTGCATGGTCCAATCCCAAAACCAAGTCATCCGGTGAATTCACCGTTCTCAAGACCGTTGCCCGCAAAGGACAACAGTGTCGTGAGGTCAAGATGGTCGCATCAGCCAAGACACTTCGAAGAGTCTCAGGAATTGCCTTCTGTCCCGCTGAAGGTGGTGGCTGGATTGCGATCCCAGGTCATACCCGCAAAAAGTACTAAATTGGACTGAGCCCCCATGAACCTCATTCTTGCCCTTTTCATGGCTACGAGCCTGACCTTCGGGTTTGGCGCTGTCGCTGCCACCCCTAAAACGGAGAAAGCCCCTGTGACCACTACTGCACCGAAAGTAAAGCTGCACACCAGCCTTGGCGATATCGTCATTCAACTTAATGCCGAAAAGGCTCCGGTGACCACCGCCAACTTCCTCGGTTACGTCAAGGATGGCTTCTACGATGGCACCATTTTCCATCGCATCATCAAGAATTTCATGGCTCAGGGCGGCGGATTCACTGAAAAATGGGACCAGAAGACCACCAAGGCGCCGATTGAAAACGAAGCCGATAACGGACTTTTAAACAATCGCGGAACGATTGCCATGGCCAGAACGTCTGATCCTCAGTCAGCAACGGCCCAGTTCTTCATTAACTATGTGGACAACGGCTTCCTGAACTTCAAGAGCAAAACGCCCCAAGGATATGGTTACGCCGTCTTTGGTGAAGTGGTTGAAGGCATGGATGTGGTCGACAAGATGGCAACTGTTCCTACCGGTCGTGGGGGCCCGATGCCGACGGACGTTCCACAAACTCCGATCGTGATCTTGTCTGCAACCCTCGTTGACGCCAAGTAAATCCAGGCTTGTGACAAGACGGGAGACGCTCTTTGTTTCGGATCTCCATCTGACGGCGGCCCGACCCGAAACCGTCTCCCGTTTTCTTCAGTTCCTCTCTGAAAGGGCTCCAAAAGCGGAGCAGCTTTTCATCCTTGGCGATCTCTTTGACGCCTATCTGGGTGATGACGATCTTTCCTCACCCTACCGCGAAGTCAGAGCCCATTTGCGGCGATTGACCCAGGGGGGTACGCGTGTTTTCTTTCAAGCGGGAAATCGCGATTTTCTCACGGGTAAAGACTTTGCCGACGATACCGGAGTGGCCCTCCTTGGGGACTATGCCGTTGTTGACCTTTATGGCACACCCACACTCCTGACCCATGGCGATCTTCTTTGTACCGATGATGTGGGGTACCAGAACGCCCGAAAGCGCGTTAGAACTCCCGAATGGCGCGCCTACGCGCTCGGGAAACCGCTCTGGCTCCGTCGCCTCTATGCCCGTTGGTATCGATTTAAAAGTGGCCGGGACAAAGGCGGCAAAACGCTTGAAATCATGGATGCCAATTCGGATGCCATCCTTGAAGCCTTCATGACGCATGAGGTACGGCGACTGGTGCACGGCCATACCCATCGCCCCGGATTTCACACCCTTGAAACCCCTTCCGGTCGCTGTGACCGACTGGTTCTGCCCGAATGGCGTCACAATGAATGGCTACTTGTGATTGATGAAACGGGAGCCCGACAGGAAACCTTCCCCTGGATTGAGAGCCCGTCAAAGCTTTCGGCAATGCCATCACAAGCCTAAGATCACCGTATAATTCATCCTGTTCAATCAAACCTATTCACGGGTTAAATCCATGCGCCCCAGTCCCCTCAGCGTCATTATGTCGGCTCGTTTATTTGGGAAACTTGTGGTCCTGAGCACGGCCTTTCCGCTGTGTATCTTGGGAAAACCCGCCCATGCCGAGGATGATTCCGCACATCTTCAAGCCCACAAGAAAACTGCACCCTACTATCAGGATGCCCAACTCTGTCGATCCCGATCAAAAGCTGACCCTCTTCCGGAAGGTGCGGATCCTGCGATAACGATTGATCCTTCGAAATATCTCTCTTGCATCAACCAGATGGGATACCACCAGGAAGCAAAGACGGATCCATTCTTGGTTGCCATCCATCGTTGCGAGAGCCAGAAAACCAAATCGGTCTCAGCAAGTGGCGAAGTTGTTCATCGTTCACCCTCACAGGCGCAAGTTCGCGCCTGTCTTGCGACGCGGGGATTTCCGAGTGCAGGAGCACCCCCCAATCCAAATGCCCCTGTAGCGGCAAACCAAAAGCAGTCAACGAGTGACACCCAGCTCCCAAGGGCCATGCCGTCGACCCCTTCGGTAAAGCCTCATGGACTCAATTCAGATGAAGGCCCGGTCGAGACCGTGGTCATTCCACCCCGAAATCGGTAACCGCGACCTAGCTTGAAAGGCTGTGGCTTAAAGCCGCCAGCCGATCCAACTCAGAATGAGTGAAGCCCGCTTCAGTTCGGGCTTCGACATTAAAGGGGCCACGTACATCCCCAGACAAAAACCTTTCGATTAACTGGAAGTAAGCCGTTTCAGGATCAAGACCCTGCCTCTCGGCCGCCCATCGGAACCAATGGCTTCCGAGTGCTACATGACCCACTTCCTCCCTGAGAATCAGGCTCAAAACCTCAACGGTTTTCAAATCCCCCTGACGTTCAAACTTCTCGATCATTCCCGGGGTGACATCAAGCCCACGAGCCTCCATGAATCTTGGAATCAGAGCCATCCGAGCCAGTAAATCATCGGCGGTTGACTCAGCGAGTTCCCATAGTCCGCCATGCGCAGGATAGTCGCCATAGTGGGCCGACAATTCAGCCATACGGGCAACGACGGCCCTGAAATGACTCGCCTCCTCCACGGCAACGCCCAACCAGTCACGGCGAAAGGCTTCTGGAACATCACGAAAACGATAGGCGGCATCTAAAGCGAGATGAATCGCGACAAATTCGATGTGCGCCACGGCGTGAAGAAAGACCTTGAGGCCTTCCGGATCCGTCATCGAACGGCGCTTCAGTTGGCGCGGCATGACCCATTCGGGTTTTTGCGGAAAAAGAACTGCGACAGTGGATCGGGGTTCGCCCTTGAAGTCCTCAAGTGGACCCCCCACTGAGAGAATATGAGCCAGTTGCTCCATGGCATCGAGTTTGGTCGCGATCGCCGATGAAAAAAGGCAACCTTCTATGATGTCCTGAATTTGATTCATGCCCGGGAGTTCGAATCGTGAGGTATAGAATTCACTGATGAGTGACATGCAAAAACCGACGAGACCATCAGGATTCACCAAAAAACGTCTGATGCGCAATCCGCATCGAAGCCGTTTGGGTGGCGTTTGTGCAGGCCTTTCAGATTATACGGGGCTGAGCCAGACCGTGTTCCGCCTCCTGTTTCTGGTCTCCCTCTTCTTCGGTGGCTTCGGTCTTTGGATG
This sequence comes from Pseudomonadota bacterium, assembly GCA_039795615.1. Taxonomy (GTDB): domain Bacteria; phylum Pseudomonadota; class Gammaproteobacteria; order Methylococcales; family Methylococcaceae; genus UBA6136. The sequence continues at coordinate 10,502 of JBDKLO010000022.1, read as the reverse complement.
TATCTGATCTTGTGGCTCGCTCTCCCCTCGAGGGACGCTGTTCCTCTCTCAAATGCGTCGCTCATCCTAAGGTGGCATCTTTTTAAAATCGGGCGAAGTGTGGCCAAGCTCCATCGGACCCAACCCGTAACGCTTGCCGATCTGGCGCAACTCGCCTACGACGCTATCCGACGCCTAGCCCCTCAAATCGACCTTCAGAAAGACCAGAACCTGGCTTCGGAGACCGCCCGTCTTGCACTCATCGAGTTCCCTTCCCTCTTGGAACAAATTCAACGAGCTGGAAACTTAATGAGCGATCCTAGACCCGATGAGCGTATCAGAACGCTCCGATTGGCATTTGAAAGCACCTGCAACAGCCTCATCGATGCATCGCGCGATGCACTCGAACCCTCGGGATGGCGCGATTCAATCGCTGTTGATGACGAGGTGGAAACATTTCGAGCGGCACTCCGTCCTTTGAGCCGGCAGCTTTCAACCGAAACATCAGCCATCGTCATGGAACGTCTCAAGGGGATTGAGGCGCACCTTGAAAAGTTGCTCAAACTCTCCGACGCGGCTCTCAATGATTTAGGCCCCGTGAGCGGACATGAAATTCGACGGATTGCGTTCACATTCCTTCCGGAGACCCTGGCCGCGTATCTCAAGATCCAGAGCCCTCTCGCCCGATCCGAACCCCTTCGGGACCAAAAAACAGCGGAGGATCTCCTCAACGATCAGTTGGAACTTCTTGATCAGACGCTCCAGGCATATGCCAAGGCGGTGTATGAACGTGACGCCAAGGGCCTCCTGATTCAGGGGCATTTCCTCAAAGAAAAGTTCAGCCACCAGACGTCACCGAACCCCGTCATTCAACCGAAGGACTCTCAGCCATGACCATCCGCGGCATTCATCACGCCTCTGTTCTTGTCACCGATCTCAATCGCGCCAGAGAATTCTACGAAGGCATACTCGGTCTGAGCATCAACCCATCTCGTCCTGGAAAATCCTTTGATGGATTGTGGTACGACGTGGGGAGTGAACAGATTCACCTGATCGTAGCCGATGCCCACGATCTTGGTGATGAAACAGCCCTGTATCCGGGCATCCGAAGGCATGTCGCGCTGCGTGTCGAGGACTTGAAAGGCCTCGAGACTCGAATCAGGGCTGCAGGACTTCCGATCTTTCCCAGCAGCTCAGGCCGACCGGTCCTTTTTTGCAGGGATTTTGACGGGAATGCGTTTGAGCTGATCGAAAGCTAGTGCTTCGTCTCACCTAAACGGACTGCAGACCCGGAACGATCCAGCCTGGGTCCGCGTCCATCAGATATTTCTTGGCCCTGAATCTCGCCAACGTGGACTCGGCATCGTCAAGGTCGCGATGCGCCCGGCTCACCCAGGAGTCCCCCCAGTAGAAATTGCAGCTGGTCTCAGCCCTCAAAAGTCGTTGATGGGCGGCTGACATCACTTCAGCCTCCTGACGACCCAATTCGCGCTGAGGCGCTTCACTAAGCGCTCGATGGATCTCATGACTGACCTTGCGGATCCGTTTGAGGGTTTCGAGTTGTGCCGGGGCTCCAGCCCATTGGTTAAAGTCCTTGCCGTTATGCCATTCGGTATTCCAGGCCCCCGTCTCAACCTGAACCTCGCCATACGTCCCAAAGGCATCGAGGTAGTCATGGACATAATTGGGACGGATCGGACCGCCTGCGCGCGCATCTTCAAGAAGCCCCCCATAGAAGCCGCCCCAGAAATTGGACTCCAGCTGCGTGTTCCGATACCAGGCACCGTTCTCGCCATCACTGCAGGTTGTCACCAGCGGTTGATCAACTCCGGCGGTCAACTGGGACACTTCCGCCTTGAAGGCGTCATAACAGGTGCCGTTCGCCAGCCCATTGGAGAGTTCGCGGTGGCGAACGATGACGATGATTTCGGCATCTTCGTATCGCGCCACATGGGGCTTGAAAAGACGTTCCCCCTCACTCATCGGTGACAGTGGCTTCACGTGCTCGCTGTCAACAACGACATAGCGATACCCCAGTTCGCTGAGCAGAGGAATCATCTCCATTGAGAATCCAAGCTCAGGGGGCCAGAAGCCTTTAAAGTCCTGTCGCCAGAATAAGTGGGAACCCTGTTTGAGCCACCCTTCAAGGTGATCCCGCCAATCCTCAGATGGAATCAGAGGAAGGACCGGATGATAGTAGGCTGTCCCCAGGATCTCGATGATCTGACGGTTCTGTAAGTGCCATAACAAGGATCCACAGTCGACAATCCCGTAAACCGCGTGCTGAAAAGATTGGCTGGAGAGCGTCTCGAGGAGGCTGCCTGAAAGAGAAAGATGGACCTTCGCCACTTCCTCATAGGACCAAAGAAAGCGGGCGATCCGATCATAAGCAAACAGAATCTCGCGGGCCTCCTGGGGATTCTGCTCAAGGAGCAGCTCCAGGTTGCCATGCGGCTGATGAAGATTCAGGACAAGTGCGTGATGGATCACAGTCATGTGGTCTTAGGTATTCCGTGAGCAGCAACAAGGCAGGAAGGTGCGAACGTAAAGTCGCATGACACCGTGCTGTCTTATTATGAATGCCAACGCACCCGATTGGGGCAGTCAAAGCGGCGATTTGCCCCGTCTCAAGGGAAATGATCTCTTTCCCCTCAATGACAGATTAAGCCGGATTGGCAAATGTCTGGTCCTGTATCTGCCGAATCTGGTCACGTAAGCGAGCGGCTTCCTCAAATTCAAGATCACGGGCCGCTGCATACATGCGATCTTCCAGTTGCTTGATCATTTTTGCTGCATCCTTGGCGGTGGCCGGGGCATGCGATTCTTCGACCTTTCCCTTTTGTCCACGTTTGCGGCCGCTCGTCGCAGACTGTGCACCGGGGATGGGAAGCTCAAGGATGTCCTGAATCCCCTTGACGATACTTTTGGGTGTCAGACCATGGGCTTTGTTATAAGCCTCCTGTTTATCCCGGCGGCGCTGCGTCTCATCTAAAGCGCGCTCAATGGATCCTGTGATGACATCGGCATAAAGAATGGCCTTTCCATGGACATTTCGAGCCGCTCGTCCAATTGTCTGAATCAGGGATGATGTGGACCGGAGAAATCCTTCCTTATCCGCATCCAGAATAGCAACCAAAGAGACCTCGGGAATATCAAGCCCCTCTCTAAGAAGATTGATCCCGACCAGAACGTCGAACTTACCCAGCCGAAGATCTCGAATGATCTCGACCCGTTCCACCGTATCGATATCGGAGTGAAGGTAGCGGACGGCGACATCATGTTCATACAAGTACTCGGTCAGATCCTCCGACATCCTTTTCGTGAGCGTTGTCACCAGGACCCGCTCGGACTTTGCAGCACGCTCCCGTATCTCAGAAAGGAGATCTTCGACCTGTCGCGTGACCGGACGAATTTCTACGACAGGATCAATCAGTCCTGTCGGACGAACGACCTGTTCAATGATGGCTCCGGAATGTTTGATTTCGTACTGCCCAGGAGTCGCCGAAACATAGATTCTTTGTGGCGAGCGTTCTTCAAATTCTTCGAACTGAAGAGGTCGATTATCCAGCGCCGAGGGCAAGCGGAACCCATAATCAACCAGTGTTTCCTTTCTGGATCGATCCCCTTTGTACATGGCGCCCAACTGGGGAATGGTGACGTGGCTTTCATCAACGACCAAGATTGCATCATCGGGAAGATAATCGAAAAGGGTCGGTGGCGGCTCTCCAGGGCCCCGTCCGGATAAATAGCGTGAGTAGTTCTCAATACCGGAACAATAACCGACCTCTACCATGATCTCGATATCAAATAATGTCCGTTGCTCAAGCCGCTGCGCTTCCACCAATTTGTGTTCATCACGAAGCTGCTCAAGGCGCTTCCTTAAGTCCACCTTGATCTGATCAATCGCTTCCAGAATCCGCTCTCTGGGCGTTACATAATGCGTCTTGGGATAGACCGTATAACGTGCTGTCCTCGAGAGGATCTCTCCCGTCAAAGGATCGAACAGCGAAAGTCGCTCGATTTCGTCATCGAAGAGCTCTACGCGCAAGGCTTCCCGTTCCGATTCAGCTGGGTAGATATCGATAACTTCTCCGCGCACCCGATAGGTAGCGCGCCTGAGCTCCGTATCGTTACGGGTGTACTGAAGCTCCGCGAGACGACGCAGCAAGGTCCTCTGGTTGATCATGTCTCCCCGCACCAGGTGCAGCACCATGCTGAAGTAGGATGCAGGTTCGCCCAAGCCATAGATGGAAGAGACGGTCGCGACGATAATCGTGTCACGCCTTTCAATCAACGCTTTGGTCGCAGAGAGCCGCATTTGCTCAATATGCTCATTGAGCGAGGCATCCTTTTGAATGTAGGTGTCTGAAGAAGGGACGTAGGCTTCCGGCTGATAATAGTCGTAGTAGGAAACGAAATATTCCACCGAGTTTTCGGGAAAGAATTCCCGCATCTCACCATAGAGCTGCGCCGCCAAGGTCTTGTTCGGTGCCAGGATCAAAGCGGGACGCTGTTCTTTGGCAATGATATTGGCAATGGTGAAGGTCTTGCCCGAGCCTGTGACCCCAAGAAGGGTCTGATGCACTAAGCCATCGTGGAGCCCTTCAATCAGTTGTCGAATCGCTTCAGGCTGGTCACCTGAGGGCTCAAAGGGGCTATGCAGAGTGAAGGCCTTCCCTTTCACCGGGTTCTCCTTCTGGTATTGCCTGAGTTCCTGATCCATTTCGCCTCAATTTGACCGACACCGAAACGAACCCCTACGGCTTTAGGGTTCTCGCGACAGTCTTTATTCGCCTGCCTTGCCTATTGTAAAATATAAGGTTTTCGACACTAGATCAGCCGCTTGTTTCGGGAATGACCGAATTGGCTGCTCTAGCCTCACCCTAGCCCCATCTTCAACGCGACTCTGAGCCATGCAGCATACTCTTTCCAACCGTGTCCTCTCGATCAAGCCATCCCCCACTCTGGCAGTAACCGCAAGAGCCGCCGCCATGCGCGCCGCGGGAAAGGACATTGTCGGACTTGGGGCGGGCGAACCCGACTTCGATACCCCCGACCATATCAAGGCGGCCGCCATTGCAGCCATTGAATCGGGCTTCACCAAGTACACCGCTGTCGATGGAACGGCTGGCCTCAAGAAAGCCATCGTCGACAAGTTTCAGCGTGAAAATGGCTTTAACTACACCCCGAAACAGGTTCTGGTCTCCTGTGGTGGCAAACAGAGTTTCTACAACCTGAGCCAGGCCCTGATCAATCCGGGTGATGAAGTCATTATTCCTGCACCCTACTGGGTGTCCTATCCCGACATGGTTCTCCTGGCGGAGGGTGTCCCGGTCATCATTAATGGCCCCCAAAGCCAGCAGTTCAAAATCACGGCAGAGCAGCTTGAAGCTGCGATCACGCCAAAGACCCGGCTCTTTGTCATCAACAGTCCCTCGAATCCCAGCGGGATGGCCTACAGCAAAGAGGAACTGGCCGCTCTCGGCGCAGTCTTGCGAAAGCATCCGAATATCATCATTGCCACCGATGACATGTATGAACACATCCTCTGGGGCGATCAGAGCTTCGTCAACATCCTCAATGTCAACCCGGATTTCTATGAACGAACCATGGTCCTGAACGGGGTTTCCAAGGCGTATTCAATGACCGGCTGGCGAATTGGTTACGCAGCAGGACCAGAGTGGCTCATCAGCGCCATGACCAACATTCAGTCTCAAAGCACCTCAAACCCGACTTCAATTTCTCAGGTGGCCGCAGAAGCGGCCCTGAATGGCGACCAGACCTTCATTCAGAACATGTGCAAGGCCTTCAAGGAACGTCACGACTATGTGGTGGCCGCCATGAATCAGATTCCGGGGGTCGATTGCCTCAGTACCGATGGCACGTTCTACGTGTTGCCTGACATGAAAAAGGTGATCGAGAGACTGGACGGCATCGATGATGATCTCGGACTATCAGAGTTTCTCATCGAAAAAGCGGGGGTTGCGGTCGTTCCAGGATCGGCGTTTGGGGCCGATGGCCATATCCGGCTGTCCATCGCGACCAGCATGGCCAATCTTGAAAAAGCGGTCAGCCGCATGCAAACGGCTCTGGCCTGAACCCTGGAAAGGGGGCGTTAGTCAACGCCCCCTCCTCTGCGATTAATCGACTTTTAGTCCTTTGAGGTAGTTGCGGAAACCGGTACCGATTTCCTCGTGCTTCAGTGCAAGCTCAACGGTTGCCATCAGGTAACCGAGCTTGGAACCACAGTCATAGCGCTTGCCTTCGAACTCGAAGGAGAGAACCGGTTCATCGCTCAACAGCATTGCAATGGCATCGGTGAGCTGGATTTCACCGCCCGCCCCACGGGTGACCTTGTTCAGGCAATCGAAAATCCCAGGCGTCAGGATATAGCGCCCGACCACTGCCTGATTGGAAGGTGCATTCTCTGGCCGCGGTTTTTCAACAATGGCTGAGAGCTTGGCCAAACGCTCCCCACAAGGCTCCGCCTTGACGATGCCATAGCTCTGGGTCTCCGAAGGATGGACAGGCTCAGTCCCCAAAATCGAGCACTGCCATTCGTTATAGACCTCGACCATCTGCTTCATGCAGCCGCGAGATCCATCGTCGACCATATCGTCGGCCAAAATTACTGCGAAAGGCTCATCCCCAATGATAGGTGCGGCGCAGTTCACCGCATGCCCAAGACCCAGCGGCTCAGCCTGACGAACATAAACACAGTTAATCCCTGGTGGAACGATCGACTGAAGCGCCTTGAGGACCTCCGTCTTGCCGCGTGTCGCAAGCTCGTTTTCCATCTCATACGCTTTGTCGAAATGATCTTCGATCGTGCGCTTGGTGCGGCTGGTAACAAAGACCAGCGTATCAATTCCAGCAGCAACGGCCTCTTCAGCAGCATACTGAATCAAGGGCTTATCGACGATCGGCAACATTTCCTTGGGACTTGCCTTGGTCGCAGGAAGGAATCGGGTCCCGAGACCTGCAACAGGAAATACGGCCTTGCGAACGGTTTTTTTCATGGATGAACGTCCTGAATAATTAAGACAAACCAGGTTGGCTCGATTCGCCCTCAATCCCTGGCGGACATATCCTAGCGCGAAGACATTGGAAAAGGGATAGTCCCTCAGCCTGGAGTGTCTTCCGCCTCGATGAAGATCAATGAGGAGAAGGGCCCCGTGGGGCGAATCGCGCCCCAATACCGGCAGGAGGGACAGCGCCAATAGAGTTCAGCCGAACCAAAGCCACACCGTTCACAGCAGAACTTTTGACCGCCGGCAACGCCCTCCTTGAGAAGATCATAAAGTCGCTGGAGTCTTGAGGGACCCAGAAATGTGTCCTGCACCAAAAAACCAATAGCATGTGCCACAGCCTGTGGCTCAGGTGTTGCCTCAAGAATCGGGAGCAGATAATCGATGGCGGCTTGCCCCCCTTGAAGTCGACTCAAGCGATCAGCGCGCTCAATGGCGGCTGCAACGATCCGGTAGGTGGAGTAAAGATAATCAAGATACTCGATCAACTCACGTTCCTGACCCAGGCGTTCGGCACAGAGGCCGATCATGGGGAGAACAACAGCGAGAAATACAGGATTCTGCGACTCGATGCTACGAAAGCTATCAAGTGACTGACGATATTCTCCCTTGCTGTACTCCAAGCGCCCTTTGGCCAGGGTCGCGCGAACGCTTTTGGGATCGTCCTCAAGCGCCTGGCTCAGCAAATCTCTTGCATCTTTAAGACGATGCAAGGACATGGCCTCTTCAGCAAGTTCACAAAGAAAATGAGCGGCTGTCTCGCCATGCTTGGGCTTCATGGTCTGACGCAATTCCAGAATACAGTCGATGGCTCGATGCCAATCCTTCTGCTGCTGATACAGCAGCAACAATTGCTGGAGTGCCGGCTTGCCGTGACTAGGACTTTCCTTCAGCGCAAGGAAAAGCGTTTCAGCACGGTCGTACAGTCCTGCGCTCATGAAATCGAGAGCCAATTCAAAATCAGCGCGGGCACGATCGGAATCAGGGACGTCCGTCACCTTGCGCAGCCTCGAATGAATGTCGATGGCCCGTTCCACATCCCCGCGGCGACGGAAATGATTCCCTAACGCCATTTGGATTTCACGTGACTCGCTGTCTTGAGCCAATATCTCGCCGACCGTCTCGATGGCCTTGTCGGTTTTCTCGTCAAGAAGATAGTTAAGACCCCGGCGATAGGCTTGCGCCAGAGAGGATCGACCTTCGGCCTGACGGATTTTTTCCTCCCGACGTCTGGCCGCATACCAACCGGAAGCCGCTGCGATCGGAAGCAGGAGGGCGATCAGATCGGTGTACTCCAGTTTGAGCCTCCCAAAGATTGATGCGTCAGAGTTGAACTAAGAGATCGTAGCGGATCATCTCATAAAAAAACCATGCTCAGACATAGCCTGGCATGGTTTGTTTATCCCGACGATACGGAACTTCATCAATCAGGATTCACCCTGTCTCGAAGATCCTTTCCGGGCTTGAAATGAGGAACGTATTTCGCGGTCAGTTCAACCTTGCTCCCCGTCTTGGGATTGCGGCCGGTCCGAGGCGCGCGATAGCGGACGGAAAAACTTCCAAACCCTCTCACTTCAATACGGCCGCCGGTAGCCAGGGTATCGGCCATATGGTCGACGATGGCCTTGACCGCCGCCTCAACATCGCGGGCTGCAAGTTGAGGATATTTAAGACTGAGGATCTGTATCAGGTCTGACTTTGTCATAGGACGAGCACGTCAGGGGGAAGGATGGCCCTCCCCCTTCGGATTAACCGCTTACTTGTTTTCCATCTGTTCCTTGAAGATGTCACCGAGGGTCGGCATCGCGCTGGATGCAGCCTGGGTGTACCCCTTCATGGCTTCGGCTTCATCTTCCTGATCCTTGGCCTTGATGGAGAGCGTAATGGACTTGCTCTTCTTGTCGACGCCCATGAACTTGGCTTCTACTTCGTCGCCTACATTCATCTGAGTGCGTGCATCTTCGATACGATCGCGAGAGATCTCGGACGCACGAAGGTAACCCTCTACGCTGTCAGCCAGCGTAATGACGGCACCCTTGGCATCCACTTCCTTCACGATACCGCGAACGAGGTCACCCTTTTCATGGGTTGCGAGGTAGTTCTGGAAGGGATCCTGTTCCAGCTGCTTGATACCGAGTGAGATACGCTCACGCTCAGGATCAATGGCAAGAATGACGGTTTCAACTTCGTCGCCCTTCTTGTAATTGCGGATCGCCTCTTCGCCCGGAGTGTTCCAGGAAATATCCGAAAGGTGAACCAGGCCATCGATGTTGCCGTCGAGACCGATGAAAACACCAAAGTCGGTGATGGACTTGATGGTTCCGCTGATCTTGTCGCCCTTGTTGTGGGTTGAAGCGAATTCATCCCAAGGGTTGTTGCGGCACTGTTTCATACCGAGTGAAATACGACGACGATCTTCATCGATATCGAGGACCATCACTTCACATTCATCACCCAGCTGAACCAGCTTGGACGGATTGACGTTCTTGTTGGTCCAATCCATTTCTGATACGTGAACCAGACCTTCAACGCCCTCTTCGAGCTCAACGAAGCAGCCGTAGTCAGTCAGGTTAGAAACCTTACCGAACAGGCGGGTACCTGAGGGATAACGACGGGCGATGTTCAACCATGGATCTTCACCGAGCTGCTTGAGCCCCAGTGAGACGCGGTTCTTTTCTTGATCGTACTTAAGAACCTTGACCTGGATTTCCTGGCCAATTTCAACGGCTTCAGAGGGATGACGAACACGCTTCCATGCCATATCGGTGATATGGAGGAGACCGTCGACACCACCCAGATCGATGAATGCGCCGTAGTCGGTGAGATTCTTGACCACACCGGTAACGATTGCGCCTTCCTTGAGGTTTTCGAGAAGCGCTTCCTTTTCAGCGCTGAATTCTGACTCGACAACGGCACGACGAGAGAGGACGACGTTATTGCGCTTCTGGTCGATCTTGATGACCTTGAACTCAAGGTCACGGCCTTCGAGGTATGCGGTATCACGGACCGGACGAACGTCAACCAGTGAACCCGGAAGGAACGCACGAAGAGCGCCAATGGCTACGGTGAATCCGCCACGAACCTTGCCGGTCAGGCGACCAACCACCGTTTCATTCTTCTCATGTGCTTCCTCGAGGTCAGTCCACGCCTTGAGACGCTTCGCCTTGTCACGAGAAAGAAGGGTTGCACCGAGGCCGTCTTCGAGAAGTTCGAGGGTACACTCAACGGTATCCCCAACGCTTACTTCCAGCGTGCCATCCGCATCGAGGAACTGCCACTTCGGGACAACGCCTTCGGACTTGAGGCCCGCGTTAACAACAACCACATCGGGACCGATATCAACGACGGTACCACGGATGATGCTGCCCGGACGCATTTCAGCCTGAGACAGGCTCTGTTCAAACAACTCAGCAAAGCTCTCGGTCATAAAACTATTTAATTGCACCCCACGCACAAGGCGTTGGATGACTGTGTAAGATGAATAAAACCACCGGC
>JBDKLO010000021.1:0-12240 GCA_039795615.1 Pseudomonadota bacterium | reverse complement strand
AGGCGTTCTTCACCTTCGCTGCCGACGACAGCGAGAGGATTGATTTCGGCCTGGAGCGCGTCCGTGTCTCTCATGGCGCGGTAGATGGCTTTCATGAGCTTGACGGACTGAGACATCAGTTTGCCCTTGAGTCCGATGGCTGTTGCAACCTTACGGCACTGGAAATCTCTGAGGCCAATCGCAGGGTCCACTACCTCAGTAATGATCAGTTCCGGCGTCTTGCTGGCGACTTCCTCGATGTCCATGCCGCCCTCGCTTGAGGCGATCAGGGTGATTCGCTGGGTACCACGATCAATAACAAAGCCGAGGTAGAACTCTTTCTTGATCTGACTGGCCTGTTCAACCCAGACGCGTTGGACAATCGAGCCCTCAGGTCCCGTCTGATGGGTCACCAGCTTGCTTCCAATCATGGCATCAGCCGCTTTCTGGACTTCGTCCAGAGTGGCGACAACCTTGACACCCCCAGCTTTGCCACGGCCACCGGCATGGATCTGGGCTTTTACGACCCAGCGATTGCCACCAAGTTCTTCGGCTGCCTGTCGGGCTTGTGTTGAATTGAAGGCAACACTGCCAGCGGGTACGGGAACGCCAAACGTGCTGAGCAACTCTTTGGCCTGGTACTCATGAATGTTCATCCGGGGGTATCCTCGTCGCGATGAGAGATGCGGCGCCTATCGGCGCCGCGAATGCATGGATTCGATGGCAGCCAACGCTGTATTAGCCCGCCTTGCGAGATTCGATCTGTTCGACCTGGCGAACGACGTTTTCAGCCATCCGGATGGAGGCGGCATCGATCAGTCGGCCATCCAGAGAGACAGCACCTTTTCCTTCTTTGGCCGCTTTGTCCATTTCAATCAAAATGCGGCGCGCACGATCTACTTCTTTCGCTGTAGGGGTGAAAACTTCATTAGCGAGTTCAACCTGAGAAGGGTGAATCGCCCATTTGCCTTCGCAACCCAGAGCTGCCGCACGTCGGGCTGCAGTCTTGTATCCCTCAGGATCACTAAAGTCACCAAATGGGCCGTCAATCGGTCGAAGGCCATAGGCCCTGCAAGCCGCTGCCATCCTGGAGATGGCATAGTGCCATTGGTCACCCCAGTGATAATGACGGCCGCCATCCTCATCCGCGTCAGTCAGCATGCCGTAATCAGGATTGGCGCCGCCGATTTGCGTGGTTCTGGCGCGAACGGAGGCGGCGTAGTCGGCAACCCCAAAGACCATGGCTTCCATTCGTTCGGGGCAGCTTTTTGCAATTTCTTCGACGTTGGCCATGCCCATCGCCGTTTCGATGAGGACATGAATGTTGATCGGCTGATAACCCTTGTAAGCCTCGATTTGCGAAAGCATGGTCGAAACAAAATAAACGTCTGCCGCACTACCGACTTTGGGAATCAAAATAGTGTCGAGCTTGTCGCCGCAGGTTTCAACGATGTCCACCAGATCTCGGTACGCATAATGCGTGTCGAGTCCATTGATGCGAATGGAAACGGCGCAACGCGACCAGTCGTAGGTCTTAAGCGCTTCGATGATGTTAGTTCTTGCTTGTTCTTTGTCGTCTGGGGCGACAGCATCCTCGAGATCCAGGAAGACGACATCCGCGCCGGCGTCTGGTGCTTTTTCGAGCATCCGCTTGTTACTTCCGGGTACGGCCAGCTCGCTACGATGCAAGCGATTCTTGATCGCCATGGACTAGATCTCCTGGTGTTTGGAATGGGATGGTGGCGGCGGCGCTTCGATGAGCGGCAGGGGCGGGCTGTGATCCACCTTATTAGGGAGAATCTGGCTTCCGGACACTGCGCCCGATGGCGACTACCGCAAATAACGATCTTTATATTATAGCGTGATTATCACACGCCTCGCCAGATTGTTGCTGGTCAGCAACAGCTTACCGAGAAATGTGTAATTTGTGTGACTAAAGGGTTATTGATCTGCTCGCGCGAACAGCCTTAAATTGACTAAAATCAAGGCTGATAGTCCCGATTTTTGAGGGTTTGTGGGGCGAAAACAAAATTTGCTTGCCAAGCGATTTTATTTTGTTATTATCTGGTCGCCGCAACAACTTTGTTGTTGATTTGCAACCAAAACAAAAGATCCCACCTAATTTAAAGGGAGACCCCACACAATGAAGACGCTCAAGAAAACTCTGGGCCTGGCCGCTGTCATCAGTGCCACTCTGGCCGTTTCCGGCGTTGCAACCTCTGCGTTTGCAACGGAACACAAGGCGGCCAAGGCTTCCAAGAAGCATGGTCCGTCTGACCGCGCTCTGATCCGCGCGGACGAAAAGCACATCAAGTCCGATGAAGCTCGCATTGCCAACCTCGAAGCTGAAGTGGGTGATCTGCGCGCTCAGATCGTGACCCAGAAGCAGGCCTCTGATTCACTGCAAGCTAAGGAAGCTCAGCTGGAAACTCAGGTTGCCAAGGCAGAGGCTGACGCTGAAAAGGGCCAGAACCTCCTGTTCTTCCGCGGTGGTTATGCTTCTCTGACTTCCAACCGTCACAACGAACTGCTGACCAGCAACGCTGCTTTCGGTCCAGCATATGGCACGGATACTGGCAATGGTAACGGCTGGTACGTTGGTACGGGTCTGGATTTCCGCCTGAGCGACAACGCTTGGGGCATGTCTGACATGGTTGCGGTTGATGGTGAACTCTTCATCAACTACGCAAACTATGGCCAGGCTTACAATGCGCTGATCAGCAGCCTCGCTGGCACCAAGGCTACCAATCAGGTCACCCAGTTGACGATTGCTGCATCTCCTAAGGTGAAGTTCAATCTGATGGATGGTGATTTCCGCCCTTGGGTTATCCCCTTCGGTCTGTCTATCAATGTCGTTTCTCCTCCCTCAAGTGGCGTAACCGTACTGAACCCGGGTTTGATGCTCGGCACCGGTGCTGAATACCGCCTGTGGAAGGACATCTGGGTAGGTGCTGACTTCCGTTACCAGTTCACCGGTGGCGATCTCAACTACCGCACCAAGGCAGCTCCGGGCAGCGCTCTGGAAGGTCTTGGCGTGATGAACCAGACCCCGACTCAGGGCCTGTTCAGCGGTGCTTACATCGGCGTTGGCTTCTAAGCCAAACCGAATGGAAAAAAGGGGGCCTTCGGGCCCCCTTTTTTTCGCTTTCGATTTAAGGGATGACGGCGGTGCAGTTACTCTTTGAAGAGATGGGGCCAGGTTGGACGCTTGAGCTCGTTAGAAATGGACAGCCGCTTTGGGTTGAGGAGTCGGGGAACCCGGAGGGCATTCCGGTGTTTTTTCTCCATGGGGGGCCTGGATCAGGTTGCAAATCCCATCATCGGCGATTCTTTGATCCACAACGATTCAGGATTCTTTTGCATGACCAGAGGGGCTGCGGTCGTTCAAGCAAGGGCAGTGCACTCGAACTGAATACAACGCAGGAAATCCTGGCGGACTTGGAGTTCATTCGAGCGACCTTGAATATTCCTCGCTGGATCCTGTTTGGGGGGTCCTGGGGAGCCACGCTCGCTTTGCTCTATGCGGAAGCTTTTCCCCATCGCGTGGCCGGCATGGTTTTGCGTGGCTCGTTTCTCGCCCGTCGGCAGGATCTTGATTGGTTTATCGGGCCTTTGGGCGTTCGAAGGATTTATCCTGAGGCTTGGATGGGGATTACCGAACTCGCTTCCCTTCATGGGTCTAGGGAGGTCATCAATGCCCTCTCTTCCGGGATAGCGTCTGAGTATTCCGCAACTCGTTGGGCGAGCGCCGGTGCCTGGGAGCACTGGGGTGCTATCGTTACATTAGGTAGTCCCTCAAGGGAGAGGTTGCAACCTGACCCTGAACAGATAGAGAGAGTGATTCAGCAGTCCCGAATTGAACTTCATTATGCGCGTCATAACTATTTCATTCGAGAAAATCAGATTCTTGAGGATATAGACCGCGTCATGGAGATTCCTGCGGTTATCATTCACGGGCGAAGGGATCTGGTATGCCCCTGTGACGCCGCAATCTTGCTCAATCAGGCGATGCCACAGTCAAAGCTCCTCATCCTTGAACAGTCGGCGCATATCCCTGGAGATGATGCGATGATCGCGGCTCTGATTCAGGCCACGGAAGAAGTTGCTCAGATTGGATTTCAAGGACCATGAAAAAACGCATCATTTTAGGAATGACGGGCGCCACGGGTGCCATCTACGGAAAGCGAATCCTTGAGGTCCTGAGAGATGATGGAGGGTATGAGACCCATCTGGTGGTCTCTGATGCAGGAGCCCTCAATATTCAGTACGAATTGGGTATCAAACGCAGTGCGATGGGTGACTTGGCCGACAAAGTTCATCGCATTGACGATATCGCTGCTCCGATTGCCAGTGGTGGCTTTAAAACCGATGGCATGATCATCGCGCCTTGTTCCATGAAAACCTTGGCTGCGATTGCCCATGGATTTGGCGATAACCTCATTAGCCGGGCGGCTGATGTCGTCCTTAAGGAGCGGAGGCGGCTGGTGGTGGTTCCCCGTGAGGCCCCATTGAATCTCGCGCATGTGCGTAACATGGTTTCATTGACCGAAATGGGAGCAATCATTTATCCCCCGGTCCCTGCTTTCTATGCGAAGCCCGTCACAATCTCCGATCTGGTGGATGAGACCGTCGGGCGGGTGCTCTCATTGCTAGACATTCAGACCCAAGGTCTCTACAGACCCTGGGTCGGTCTTCATGAAGAGGATGAGAAAAAGGATGAATCAGCCTAGTCTTTTTGAGTTCTGACTGTTTCTGAAGATCAGAGGCTGATCGGTTGCAGTTTGGGCTTCCCTGATGGCATCAGTAACGACGTTTCGTCGGGGCGATTTACTGCAGACGGGGTCAGTCGCCTCGGGATCCCCTGTCATCAGGTAGGCCTGACAGCGGCAGCCGCCGAAATCCTTCACTTTTTCCGGACAGGAGTTGCAGGGTTCCTGCATCCACTCGAAGTTTCTGAACCGATTAAAGGCAGAAGAATCTTCCCAAATTTCCTGAAGGCTGTGATCGCGGACGTTCGGGCAGTTCAATCCCGGTAGCATTCTGGCTTCATGGCAGGGGAGGGCCATGCCATCGGGTGCTATGGTGAGAAATGTTGTTCCCCAGCCGTTCATGCAGGCTTTCGGGCGATCCTCGTAGTAATCGGGGACCACGTAGTAGATTTTCATCTTCCCTTCAAGCCGGGTCTTGTAGTCCTGAGCAATTTTTTCGGCGATCTCGAATTGCTCTTGGGTCGGAAGGAGTGCCGCGCGGTTGATATGTGCCCATCCGTAATACTGGGTGTTCGCAAGCTCCAGATAATCCGCTTGCAGTTCGATGGCCATTTCCAGAATCTCCGTCATGAGATGGATGTTATGGCGATGGATGACGACACAGAGAACCATGGGGTAGCCTTGAGCCTTGATCAGGCGGGCAACGCGCTTTTTTTCTTCGAAAGATTCGGTTCCGGCTAGGAAGTTATTCAGTTGGGCTTCTGGAGCCTGAATGCTGATCTGGATGTGATCCAGACCAGCCTGCTTGAGATCAATGATCTTTTCTTCATCCAGGCCGTAGCCTGAGGAAATGAGATTGGTGTAATAACCAAGCTCGCGGGCCTTTGCGACAAGCGACACCAGATCTTTTCGAATGAGTGGCTCGCCGCCGGAAAGACCCAGTTGCACGGCGCCCATGCGGCGTGCCTCGGTAAAGACCCGAATCCACTCTTCAGTGTTGAGTTCATCGTTATGCTGAGCATAGTCGATGGGGTTAGAGCAGTAGGGACACTGGAGCGGACACCGATAGGTCAGTTCCGCGAGCAACCAGCGGGGGCTACCCTTAGGATAAGATTCGGATCCAGCCATTTTTAAGCGCTGCCTCTAAGAGTTCTTCGATGTCATTGCGTAACCCCGAGGTTTCAAATTTGGCTTCGAGTTCGGCGGTGATCGCATCAAGGTTTCTTGAGCCATCGCAAAGTTGCATGATTTCTGCTGCAGGGCCATTGAGCTCGACCATGCCTTCGGGGTAGAGGATTACGAAACGTTGCTGTGTTTCCTCCCACTGAAGCCTGTGCATAGGGGAGAAACCGATTTTGGACTCGGGTTCGATGGGCATCCTTTTTCTCAGGCAGAAATGTTGAAGTAGGGGGGCTTTTGATCCACATAGGCGAGCCACATGGCGTCGAGCATCGTCCAAAGGACATCCAACTTGAATTGCAGAATGCCGAGCGCCTTTTCCTGATCTTCACGGGTTTTGAAGTGATCGAGGGTAATGGCAAGTCCATGCTCCACGTCCCGACTGGCCTGGGAGACACGCTTCCTGAAGTAGGCGAGGCCTTCTTGGTCGATCCAAGGGTAAAGATCTGGCCAGCCGGCAAGTCGTTGCTTATGGATTTTGGGAGCAAACATCTCGGTCAGTGAGGAGCAGGCGGCCTCCTGCCAGGGTGCTTCTCTTGCAAAGTGGACATAAGCATCAACGGCAAAGCGCACCCCGGGCAGGACATGCTTCTGTGACCAAAGGTCCTCGCGTGAAATGCCTACCGCTTCACCCAGTCGGGTCCATGCCTCGATGCCGCCGGCATCGGCGCCATCGCCGTCATGATCCTTGATGCGCTGAATCCAGAGTCTGCGGGTTTCGCGATCTGGACAATTGGCCAGGATGTTTGCATCTTTGACAGGAATTTTGACCTGATAGTAAAAGCGATTAGCGACCCACCCTTGGATTTGCTCACGACTCAAACGGCCTGCCGCCATCTCGACGTGATAGGGATGGTTGATGTGGTAGTAGGCTTCCTTTGCGCGCAGCTTTGCTTCAAAGGCTTCCGGGGTCCATGGCGTTGTGTCAGTCATTTTCTACCTCAGAGGCTGATCATTAGCCCGTCATGAGCGACTTCGATGCCGGCATCCGCGAGGGTTTTTCTCTCGAAAGATGCTTCATCAAGAATGGGGTTGGTATTGTTGATATGGATGAGAATCTTACGCGCCTTGATGGTTTGAAGTTCTGCCATCATGCCGCCGGCTTCGGATTGAGGGAGATGTCCCATCTCAAGTGCTCGTTTTTTACTGATTCCCGCCCGTTCCATCTCGTCATGTTGCCAGAAGGTTCCATCAACCAAAACACAATCGGCGTTCTGGAGGCCTTCTCTGACATGCGGTTCAATTTCACCCAGTCCTGGAGCGTAGTAGAGCTTCTTGCCTGTGGCGACATCTTCGATCATCACCCCGATGTTATCGCCATCATGTGGGTCATGCCGGTGAGGTGAGTAAGGAGGAGCCTTGCTTTTCAAGGAGTGGCTGTAAAAGCGGAGGGATTCGAAGCCAGGGATCACAAAGCTCGAGCCATCCAGCGGCACCGGGTGATGATTGACGCGACAATAGTGCTCCAGCATGTTGAATAGCGGAAAGCCGCTGGTCAGATCCTGTCGGACCATTTCCGAGCAATAGATTTCAAGCGGCGAAGTCGATTCCCGGAGCATCAAAAGACCTGTCGTGTGGTCGATCTGACTGTCGATGAGGATGATTGCCTTGATTCCGGTATCCCGGATGCCCTGCCGAGGATGCGATTCCGGAAAATTCTCGAGTTGAGTTCGGATGTCGGGAGATGCGTTGAAAAGGACCCAACTCAGACCGTCCGAGCTGACGGCAATCGACGATTGAGTTCGTTTCTGTCCCGCGAGTGATCCACTTCGAATTCCGGCGCAATTGCTGCAGTTACAGTTCCATTGGGGAAAACCACCGCCAGCGCCGGCTCCCAGTACGCGAATCTTCATGCGAAACCTGTCCTCCAAATAAAAACGGGGCCCGACATCGCTGCGGGGCCCCGTTGGGTTACAAGCCGTTAATTAACGGTTGTAGATGTACATGGTGACTTCGAAGCCAAAACGCATGTCATTGAAGCTCGGCTTTTCCCATCTCATTCGGGTATCCTCCAAAAATAGGTCGTTGTTCTGTGGCCACGCTTTATTAAAGCTCGGCCCGAAGTATACGTTCCACAAAAGGCTAAATCAACTTGCTAGAACCAGGAAAAAGTCGTTCTCGACTTCACCCCAGATTCACTTGATCAGACACTCACGGGAGCGAGTTGTTCGATCATTAATTTATATTCGACAGCGTCAGCCAGCGCCTGATAACTGGCGTCAACCATGTTCGCTGAGACCCCCACGGTTCCCCACTCGGTTTTTCCGTCAGTGGATTCGATCAATACGCGGACCGTTGCCCGGGTCGTTTGCCGTGTTGTCAGGACGCGAACCTTGAAATCCGTCAATTTCATTTCGGCCAGTTGCGGGTAGAAGGGCAGAAGTGCCTCCCTCAGCGCGTTATCCATGGCGTTAACCGGTCCGTTTCCTTTAGCGGAGGTGGTCGTTGTTTTGGACCCCACCTTGATGGTCAAAGTGACTTCCGATATAGGTTCCAACTCTTCGCCTGATTTTTCATCCAGAACGCGGAATGACTGAAGTTCAAAGAACGGGCTAAAGCGATCCATGGCCTTCAGAAGCAAAAGCTGAAATGAGGCTTCCGCACCTTCATAGGCAAATCCCCGGTTTTCCAGCTCCTTCACGCGATTGATCGCGATTCTGACTGCGGGGTCATTAGGGTCAGCGTCCACCGCCAGTCCCATTTCCGCCATCTTGATCTGGACCGTGCTTTTGCCAGCCTGATCCGAAACCAGAATTAAGCGCTCATTTCCCACGACTTCCGGTGCAATGTGTTCGTAAAGTCTGGAGTCTTTCTGAACCGCTGAGGCATGGATACCGCCCTTATGGGCAAAGGCATTCAGGCCTACAAAGGGTTGATGTTGCCAAGGCAGGCGATTGGCCATCTCGTTGACGAAGCGAGAAAGGGTCGAAAGATTTCGAAGATGTGAGGAGTCGATACCACATTCAAAACCCATCTTGAGCATCAGGGTGGGAATGATGGAAACCAGATTTGCGTTGCCGCAACGTTCTCCTATGCCGTTGATGGTTCCCTGAACCATCCGCGCACCGGATCGGACCGCCTCAATAGAGTTGGCAACCGCCAATTCACTGTCATTGTGGGCGTGAATGCCGATCAGAACATCCGGAAAGGCCTGCTTGACGGCAAGGACGGCTTGCGCAACTTCGTAAGGGGTGCTGCCACCATTGGTGTCGCAGAGCACCAGCCCGTCGGCTCCGCCTGCTCTTGCCGCCTTGAGGACTTCAATCGCGTACGAGGGATTGTCCTTAAAGCCATCAAAAAAGTGCTCGGCATCAAAGAAAACCGTTTCAAGATGCTCCTTGAGCCAAGTGATCGAATCCGAGACGAGGTCCAGGTTTTCGGGGAGATCGATGCCCAGTGCCTTTGTGACGTGGAGATCCCAGCTTTTGCCGAATACACAAGCGCCATCGGCGCCGCTGTCAATGAGATGCTTAAGTCCGATATCCTCAGCCGCGGGCTTTCCCGGCCGAGCCATACTGCCAAACGCAATGAGCTTGCTTCGATCCCATGCTCGCTTTCTGAGTAAATTAAAGAATTCGCTGTCTTTGGGGCTGGCACCCGGCCATCCACCCTCGATCCAGCCGATCCCGAATTCGGCGAGTCGTTCTGCGATGCGGATCTTGTCCTCGACCGAGTAATTGATGCCTGCAGTCTGGCTTCCATCCCGTAAAGTCGTGTCGAAAATTTCCACGATGGGAGCGTTGTTTGACATGGCAGTAACTTATGAGTGTTTGTTCAGGGCGATGGAGCCCGATTAAAGGCTAGTGAGGTCCCGGAACTGTCCAGGCCAATCCCTGTGATTGAACACCTGGCCGTGATTCCTGATATGGGCGATATTCGCAAGATCAATATCGGCATAGACCCATTGCGACTGATTCAGTTCGCCGATATTGAGTACGCCATTGTCAGGGAAACCATAATCGACGGGCGTGTAAACAGCAGCCGCTCCGATGTTGACGTCAACGGCCTCTGACCAAGGCGCTTGCCCCACGGTCGGAGATTGCACCACGTAACACTGGTTCTCAAGGGCTCGCGCCTGACAGCCAATTCTGACGCGCCAGTATCCCGCCAGGGTATCGGTGCAGCTGGGGACAACGATCAGGTCAGCGCCGGCTTCCACTTGTCGGCGCGCAAGTATGGGGAACTCGCTGTCATAGCAAATATTGATGCCCAGGCGACCGAGCTCAGTGTCAAAGGTTCGAATGTGGCTGCCCGGGCTGATTTTCCATTGCTCATTCTCAAACCGGGTCATCTGCACCTTGTCCTGATGAAGATGATGTCCGTCAGGGAAGAAAAGAAAACATCTGTTGCGATAAAGCGCATCCGCGTCGAGGACTGGAAAAGTCCCAGCCACAATGTGAACTTGATGCGCCAGCGCCAGCCGGCTGAAAAGGTCGATAAAAGGATGTACCAGCTCTTGCAGGGATTCAAGCTGCAGCGAAAGCGATTTCTGGATGGACTCAGGAAAAAGATGGACCAGTTCCATCGAGAAATATTCCGGAAAGACCAGAAGCTTCGCACCGGCCGAGGCAGCTTCATGCACCCATCCCGCAATCTTGGTTTCGTATTCCGTCCAGCTCTCGGGCGAGCCGATTGGATACTGGGCGGTGGCGATTTGGAATGAGCCAGACATCAGAGCTTGTTCCCCAGTGGTTTGAGCCAGAAAACCATTGGTTTGACTGATTCTAGAGCCTCGTCTACATCTTTCCAGCTATAAGATGTCCTGAGTTCCGGGTGTTTGACATAGCCGAACCGTGACCAGATGCTGTCCAGTGGTACATAGTCCTGAGGACGCAGGGGGTGATTTTCGGGGCGCTCGACACAACAGAAGGCGCAGGTATCAAAGCGGCCCAAAGAGCGCGCATGTCCCTCACGTTCCTCGAAGAACTTCGGATAGACCCCTCTGCCCCGATACGCCGGAAGGAGAACGGATTCTGCACAGTAAAAAATGCGCGCAGGGTCGTATCCGGCGTCGATAAAAGGTTGCTGGAACTCAGGCGTTTCTGCGTCCAGAGGAAGCCCTGTGGTCGCGCCAACCACCCGATCCCCGTCCTGAACGAGCACCACGATACTCTCGGGGCACGCCGTATAGGTCTGCAGATAACTCATCTCGTAGTCGATGGAGCCATCATAAAGATAGGGAAACGCTCGAAAGACCTCGATCCGGAGCTGAGCCAGATCCTTGAGGTGCGCCTCAAGCGTCCCGTCACTCCCCGTGATTCGCTTGATCGTGAGTGTGCCGGCCATGGTTGCGACTAGGCGTTGACCTGAGCGATCCAGTCTTCCAGATTGTAATAATTGGTGATGCGCGCCACCTTGCTATCGCGAATGTCAAAGAATGCACCGGCCGGAAGGCGGTATTTTTGCCCCTTGGCTTCTGGCAGACCTTCGTCGGTGACCAGGTATTCGCCAAGAACGACAAATTCAGCGGCAGCTCGTTTGCCGTCTTCGCTGGTCATGATGACCATATCGACAAGCTGCTCCTTATAGTTTCGGTTCATGCGGTCCATGAATGCACGAAAGGCCGCTTTACCCGTCTCACGTTGACCCTGATTAATGTCATGGATGACATCATCAGTCAGCAGCCCCAGAAAAGTGTCCATGTTGCCTGCATTAAAGGCTGCATAATAATCTTGGATGAGCTTCTGGCTGTCTTGGTGCATTGTGATACTCCCTGGATGATTGACTGAAAGCGAGTAGGGTCCGGCAGTCAAAACCGCATATTGTGACGGCACGACGATCGCTTGTCGACAGCAACCGCTAGCCTGAAGGTTCAAGGCGTTTGAAGCGATGAATCAGTCGCCTTTCACGTTTGTTTGGCCGTTGATCGAGTCCGGCGCCGTGCGCATGGTCTTCTCGACGTTTTTCGACTTCCGCCAGTCTCTTTTCAAGACTTTCCGGAAATTCCTCATATAGCGCGGCGGCAAGTTCGGCTGACCGCCGTTGATGATCAAGCCTTCTGACCTCAACCTCCCACGCGTAGGGCTCTTTGGTGATCGAGAGTCGCGTTCCGGTGCCGATGGATTTCCCTGGCTTGGTCCGTTGGCCGTTGACGTGCACCTTGCCCCCGTTGATGGCGTCGATGGCCAATTGCCGGGTTTTGAAGAAACGAGCGGCCCACAGCCACTTATCCAGGCGCATGGTGGCCTCATCGGCAGAGTGCTGCGGCGCTTTTTGGGGCATGGCGAATATGGCAGTAAGTAATCAAAGGAGTGTCGGTGACAAATAGAAATGTCCGGTTTTATAGCAAATAGATTGTCCGCTTTTTCCTGAGCTCTCGGTTGCCCCAGAGCTTGGTCGCGAAGCGGGTTACGCGACCGTTTTTTGACGCTCC
>JBDKLO010000020.1:0-41151 GCA_039795615.1 Pseudomonadota bacterium | reverse complement strand
CTTTCAGGTTTCGACGCCATCTGGGAAATCGATCTCTTCGGAAGACTTCATCGCAAGCTCGAAGCCGCTAGAGCGCAAACGGCCGCTTCCGCGGAGGAATCGCGCGAGGCCTTTGTGATCCTTTCTGCTGAAATCGGAAGACAATACTTGACCTATTGCGGGCTTCAACAAGAGGCCCTGCTGCTTGAAAACACGTTGAAACTGCTCAAGCAAAATGTCCTGCTGGCGGAGCATCGCATTGAGAATGGACTGGCCCCAAAGGATGAAGCAGAGCAGGTTCGAGCTCTCGTGGAATCCACGCAGTCGGAACTCCGATCAGTCGAATCCGAGCTCAGTACCACGCGACACAAACTTGAAGAATTGATCGGGCGAAAACCGGACGCCCTCAAGGTACGACTTGCCTCTTCCCGGACCGTTCCCAAAAGTGATGAACGCCGCCTTTTGACGCAGCCAGCGGACGCGCTTCGCCTTCGCCCCGACATAAGGGCTGCCGAGTTTGAACTTCAGAGTGCCACCGCAACTCAGGGCGCAGCCATCGCTGAACTATTCCCTAAGATATCGATTGCGGCCTTTCTCGGTCTTCGAAATTCGGACCTAGAGAATCTCTTCCGATCGAGCTCATTTGCATGGGCAACCGCTGCAAGCATTTCCCAGCCGATCTTCAACTTTGGCCAGATCCGCGCCGGCATCAATCTCGCAGAAGCACGCCAAAATGAGGCTTATCTCCAGTATGAGAAAACGGTCCTTGCAGCGCTCCATGAAACCGAAGTGGCGCTTTCGGAATTCCTCAAGGAAGAACAGCGAGCAGGGCACCTCAAAAAGTCCGTCGCTCACCTGGAGGAAACCCACCAAATGGAGGAGGTTCGTTTCCAAAATGGACTTGAAACGCTTCAGGACGTTTTGACTCAAGAAATCGATCTGAACCGGGAACGCATCCGACTGATCCAGTCTGAGACCACCCAGGGGGTTCGCCTTATTGCCCTATTTAAAGCCCTAGGCGGCGCAGGCCAGCAACCCATAGATTTGAAGGAAGAACCGCTCAGACCTTGGGGTTAAGACCTGCCCGCCCCAGAGCCGGAGTCGCCAATGACCTCTTTGCTATAATGGGAGTTTTTTTCATTGGAATCCCTGAATGGTTCAGATCGGCATTGTGATGGGGAGCACCAGCGACTGGGAAGTCATGCAACATGCCGCCCGGCAGCTGGTTGATCTAGGCATCTCCTACGAAACACGGGTCGTCTCGGCGCACCGAACCCCTGACCTCCTGTTTGCTTATGCCGAATCCGCGCGTGAGCGAGGCCTTCAGTGCATCATTGCCGGTGCCGGTGGTGCCGCACACCTCCCGGGAATGCTCGCAGCAAAAACAGCGGTTCCCGTCCTCGGCGTTCCCGTCCCGAGCAAATATCTGAAAGGCAAGGATTCCCTGTTCTCCATCGTGCAGATGCCCAAGGGAATACCGGTGGCGACTTTCGCCATTGGCGAAGCCGGTGCGGTCAATGCTGCCCTTTTTGGTGCGGCCATGCTCGCCAATCAGGATGAGGCTGTTCGCTCCCGTCTGGAACGCTTTAGAGCGGAACAAACGGCAACCGTCCTCAGCGCCAAGCTCCCTGACGTCCTTTAAGGACCCGTTCGACGCACTCTCCGGATTTGACCATGACCACTCCCATCCTGCCTCCTGCCATGCTGGGCATCATCGGTGGAGGCCAGCTCGGACGCATGTTCACTGTCGCTGCCAAGACCATGGGATACCGGGTAACGGTTCTCGAGCCTGAGGCAGGTTGCCCGGCCAGTACCTTGGCCGACGTCCACCTTTGCGCATCCTATGACGATGCAAAGGCTCTCAAAGAAATGGCCCGAACCTGCCAGGCCGTCACGACCGAATTTGAAAACGTACCTGCCGCCTCTTTGGAATTTCTGGCTCAATCCACCCGAGTTTCCCCGTCAGCCGAAGCCGTTTCCATTGCGCAGGATCGGATCCAGGAAAAACGCTACATCGAAGCCTCAGGACTCGATGTAGCCCCCTACCTCCCGATCGAATCCGCCATAGATCTCGATCAAGACCTCTCCGGCTGCCTTCCCGGAATTATGAAGCTGGCTCGATTGGGTTATGACGGCAAGGGTCAAGTTCGCGTGAAGACAGCGGATGAAGCCAGAGAAGCCTTTCGAAGCCTCGGTGAAAAACCCTGCGTGCTCGAAAAAATGCTGAATCTTCAGACCGAAGTTTCGGTGATGGTTGCAAGGACCTCTCCCGGGATTGTGACGACCTTTCCGGTCGCCGAAAACCGGCATGAGCAGGGGATCCTTGATGTCAGCATTGTTCCGGCTCGCATTGATGAAGCGACCAGCCAGAAAGCAAGACAAATGGCGCTCTCTTTGGCCGAATCACTCGACTATGTCGGAGTCCTTGGGGTCGAACTCTTCATTCTTGATGACGGTCGCATCCTGATCAACGAGATCGCGCCTCGGCCGCACAACAGTGGGCACTACACGCTGGATGCGACGGTGACGAGCCAGTTTGAGCAGCAGGTTCGGACCCTCTGCGGCCTTCCACCAGGTGATACCCGTCTTCTTTCGCCCGTTGTCATGATCAATCTTCTGGGGGATGTCTGGGGGAACAGCGAGCCGGACTGGACTGATCTGTTCAAGCATCCTGGACTCATGCTGCATCTTTACGGCAAGGCCTCGGCAAGGCCAGGTCGAAAGATGGGTCACTTCAACCTTCTCGCCGATACGCTGGATATTGCCCTGTCGGACGCTCTGGCCATCAAGGGGACACTCCGCCAAAAAGCAGGGCTGGATCCCTCGATCTAGCTCTGACAGTGCGGGCACCAGTAGGTGGCCCGCTGCGCCTGTCGGGCCATCTTTACCGGCGTTTCACAGACCCTGCACGGTTCACCCTCACGCTCATAGACGTTGAGCGTCTGGCGAAAATAGCCTGGATTTCCCGTCGCATTGACGAAATCGCGCAAGGTCGTACCGCCTTGCGCAATGGATGCGGACAGAACTCCCTGAATCGCCTGGGCTAGCCGCTCGTAGCGAGCCAGCGAGATGTTACCGGCTGCCCGTGTGGGAGAGATTCCTGCAGCAAACAAGGACTCACTGGCGTAGATATTTCCGACCCCCACGACCGTGTGACTATCCATGATGAAGGCCTTGACGCTGGTTTTTCGCTTGCGGGACTGCCGGTAGAGAAAGCGTCCATCGAATACCGTATCGAAGGGTTCCGGACCCAGATCGCGAAGCAACGGGTGCTCGTGGGGGGTTTCCGTAAAAAGAATGCAGCCGAAACGTCTGGGATCATGAAATCTCAGGGCCCGCCCGCTCTCCAGAACCAGATCGACATGATCGTGCTTCCTCGGAGCAAGGTCAGGATCAACGATCCTGAGGCTCCCTGACATCCCCAGATGAATCATCACCGTCCCGCTCGTGCCGATCGGAAGCAAAAGGTACTTTCCCCGCCGCCAAGGGACGCCAATGGTAGCGCCTTCAAGGTGTTGACTCAGATCCTTTGGAATGGGCCAGCGCAGGCGCGATTCCCGCACAATCAACTGCTTGATTTGGCTGTGGCTGACGTAGGGAGAAATCCCCCGGAGCGTGGTCTCGACCTCCGGTAATTCAGGCACAAACACCCTCTCTCAGAAGCGCAGGGATGTCTCTATTCATCGGCGTGAAGGCCTTCGTGGTCATCGCGCTCTGAACCCTCCCCTTGGTGCTCTGCACCTTGCGGAAAGGCCGTCGAATTTTGTGAGGAAGAAACCGGGGGCTGATTCAAAAGTGCCCTCGCTGTCTCCCCAGTCATGATGAAAACCAGATCCAGATCCTCGCGTCCCAGAATCAACTCAGGTTTCTTTTGAAAGATACTGAAGCTGATGGGCCCCCTTGAGGTTTCAAGCTCGATCTTTTCTCCGAGCACCTTCGGTGCGCCCCGCCTGACCTCTATGGCCCGCGCAGTGGACCATTGCATGATCAGGTCCTGGAGGTGATCCACTGGCAATACGGGAGTCGATGCCCACACCCCCTCTGCTGACTTTGAAAGCTTGAGTCCCGGCATGCTCAAAGCACGGATAGTCACTTCTTCTGGAATCAATTTCTTGTCGACGAAATCTGTGGCTTTCGACGCCAATTGATGGGAGAAATTGTCATCGAGCAGATAAAGCTTTTCATTCATTCGGACATAACGGCGATGATCCAGAGGTGCCGTTCCACCAAAATCCAGCACGACACCCGCCAGATTGAGCCTTGCAAAGGGTTCGGAAAGTCCATAGCCCTTTTGAAGAGAACGCTCCGGCAAAGGATATTCTGCCGC
Source organism: Pseudomonadota bacterium (assembly GCA_039795615.1). Taxonomy (GTDB): domain Bacteria; phylum Pseudomonadota; class Gammaproteobacteria; order Methylococcales; family Methylococcaceae; genus UBA6136. The sequence continues at coordinate 36,845 of JBDKLO010000020.1, read as the reverse complement.
TGGAATGATCGATGCAATGGCGAGGAGCTGCTCCACCCGCGCCTGATTGACCGCGGCAGAAAAGGGCTGGACCAATTGCCAGCCGGACTCTTTTCGCTCAAATTCGATGTGCTCCCCATTCTCGAGCGTCAATGTCTTCAAGGCAGCCAGATCCAAAGCCAATAAGGGTGACTTGACCTGCCCCTCCTTTTTGCCTGGCCTCGTCACCGCCAGAGTGCCGAGCACCAGCACAATCATGAACAGGGAAAGATTAATCCCCCAACGGCCCCGAATGCGCATGTTCCAGATCCTCACCGGTTACGACGCCGGTACCAGATCCACGCACCGGTTCCAAGGAGCAGAAGCGGCAGAAGGATCAAGAAAATCACGGCAATACTGGCCGACTGCAAAGATGAAAGGTCGATCTTTCGATCCGGCGTCTTGACCTTCGGGATCTGAATCATGCTGTCAGCCCGGGTCAGCCACTGCGCGATCCTCACACCCAGCTCGAGATTCCCCCCATTTCCAAGGTAATGATTGGAAAGAAAGTCGCCATCACCGATCACGACAATGCGTTGATCCTTTAACCGATCCGTCTCTCCTTCCGAAGCTTTCCTTGAGGGCTCGGCTGAGGTCGGACGCGTCATGGCATAACCCAACTCCAAAGGACCATGGGTCTCGCCTTTTTCCTTTTCAAAACTGATCTTGTCTTTGATCGGACCCAGCTCCGTCCAAGAACGCTCCAGCGTAACCAAAAGCGGCTCTTTCTCAAACTGCCCTTCGCCCTTGTTCCGAAGGGCCGCGGCCGTGGGGAACATGGTCATTTGCTGAAGGCCTTGAGTGATCAATTGCGGAGGGTAGTCGACCACAAGGGCAAAGGTCGGATCGTCGATGCCCAAGACTTGCGTGGAGGCATCGACAATGATTCCTGGCAGGAGATCGAAACCGAGAAGATTCGAAAGAGAGGTCATCCCGTGAAGATCACCCGGATCCAACAGCCACAATAGACTTCCGCCCTTTTGGACAAAGGCCTCAATCTGGCGCATTTCACCCGGGAGTACTGTGCTTTTGGGGCCTGCGATCACGAGAACATCCGTTTCCTCCGGAATCTTTCCTGCCAGAGCTAGGTTCACCACACCGCTACTGATGCCTTTTTTACTGACCTCATCGGCAAACTGCTTGAAGTCATGTGCCTCGCGGCCTTCAGGCGAGCGCTCGCCATGACCCTGAAGAAAAACCATGCGCCTTTTTTCAGGCGCTTCAAGGCGCTGGAGTGCACTGGTCAGAGTCGTTTCATCGATTTCGGAGAGCTTTTCGCTTCGTCCCTGATATTCAACGACCGCCTCGCCATCAACACGAATCTGAAGTTCACGAACGCGGTCCGGATTGGTATCCGGATTGACGAATTCAACCTCTAAGACCGGCCGGTAAACGTTGTAGCGTTCCACGACATCCCGAACCGGTTTGCGGAGCTCATTTCCTTCTCTGACGAACGCCAGAATACGCACCTTGCCTTCGATCAGATCCAGGACCTTGCGACTGGCATCTGACAGAGTGTGTTGACGACCATAGGTCCAGTCGAAGCGGGCCGTATATTGCGTCGAAAGCCAACCCATCAAACCGGTGGCTATCAAAAAAAGCAGGGTGAAAACGAGATTCTGGAGACGAATCTCGAGGTGTGTTTTTTTTGAAATCTTCATGACTGGAGGCGATCGTTATCGAGGCGCTGGATGCTGAGAACCAGGAAAAGCGCGATGAACAGGACGAAATAGCAAAGATCGGTCGTACTCACGAGACCCCGAAGCAGGCCCTCGTAATGACGCAGCATGGAAAGGTACTGAAAAACGCCCCCGACCTTCTCACTCGACTGGCTGGACCAGTCCAATATCCAGAGCAAAAGAATCGCACCAAAGCTCGAAATCGCGGCAACCGTCGGATGATTGGAGAGAGTGGACATAAAAAGCCCCACCGCGGCATAGGCGGAAACCAAGAGGATCAGTGCCAGAACGTTGGCCAACAGTTTCCCGGTATCCAGAGAACCCCCAAGATAAAGAGAGAGAGGCATGAGCGTCAGCATGCCGATAACCACAAAAAGGAAGGCCAGTACCCCGAGATATTTGCCAACGATGATCTCAGTCATCGAGATCGGAGCTGTAAAAAGAAGGCTGAGGGTTCGGTTTCGGCGCTCCTCGCTGACCAGACGCATGGTCAAAAGGGGCGTGACCAGCATCAGGATGACGCCTGCATTTCCAAATAGCGGGGCCACAATGGCATCGGTCACTCCCGGAGCATCATCCAGACCCTCCAGGCGTGGCTGCAGCATCAGGTAGTAATCCAGCTGGGCCAGGAACATGAACGAAAGAATGAACTGAAGAACGGCCAGCATGGTCCAGGCTAGTGGCGAAAGAAAAAGGTTTCGGAACTCCCGTCCCGCAATCACAAGAGCCATCATGCCAGAGCCTCCTTCGGCGTCTGTTCGGTTTGGGTGATCTCGAGGAAGATCTCCTCCATGCTTCTCCGCTCCGGCGTCAATTCCAAAAGCGGCCAGCCGGACTGAATCGCAAGGCGAGCCAGCTCCGAGGCCGGGTTTTCATGATGGTGATGAAAGACGCGATAGCGTCCCTCTCCCAGATCTTCGACATCGAGAACGGATTCAATACCCCGAAGGCTCGAGACATCGGGGGTTGCACCCAGTCCCAGAATCAGACTGGAGGCACGCATTTGCTGTTCAAGTCCTTCAATGCTGGTATTCAGCACCAGCTGGCCACGGTTGATGATCTGGACGTGACTACACACGGCCTGAACCTCGGAAAGGATATGGGTTGAGAGAATCACCCCGTGCTCCTGTCCCAGATCGCGGATCAACTCTCTAATCTCGTGAATCTGGATCGGATCCAGTCCGACCGTGGGCTCATCGAGAATAATGACCAAGGGCATGTGGACAATCGCCTGAGCAATGCCCACCCGCTGCTGAAAACCTTTGGAGAGGTTTCCGATCAGCCGCTGCCCAACATCCCCCAGACCGGTTCGGCCCTTGGCGACATCGACAGCCTTGCGCTGAGCCGCGCCTTGAAGCCCATGGAGACGCCCGCAGTAACCCAGGTATTCATCGACCGTCAGGTCCCGATAGACCGGCGGGAGTTCTGGAAGGTATCCCAGTGAACGCTTGGCCTTTTTCGGTTCATCCAGAATATCGATGCCATTGATCTTGATCTCACCGGCCGTAGGCGCCAAGTTGCCGCAGATCATCTGCATTGTGGTCGTCTTTCCGGCACCATTCGGCCCCAAAAAACCCAGAATCTCGCCCCGAACCAGGGAGAAGCTCACTTCCCGGACGGCGCAATAGGTCCCGTAGTAGCGGGTCAACTGATTGGCTTGAATAAGTTTTTTCATCGTGAAATTCGTATTTTCGGGATTCTGTAGAGCGCGCCAAACCCATTATGAGTGGCGAAGCTTGACCCCTGTTAGCAAATTCATTTAGATAGCGGAGACGCAGGAGGCACATGAGGGCTATCCTGGTCGGTGTGGATTCGAGGCTCTGGCTGGTGCTCACGTTCCTGAATCACGTCAAAGAGACAGGGCATGCGTTCGTTCGCCTCGAACCTCACATATAAACAACAACGGGCAGCCCATCCTGAGGGATGTGCATGGCCGAGATTATATCGAGGAGAAATGTTCATGCGAATTGGTGTTCCCAAGGAGACGCACCCCGGAGAAAGGCGCGTCGCGACCGTTCCCGACGTCGCCGAAAAACTCATCAAACTCGGCTTTGAAGTAGCCGTCGAAAAAGGCGCTGGCGAAGGGGCCAATTTTTCTGACGAGGACTACACCGCTGCCGGTTGCTCTGTCCTGGACAAGGATGCCCTGTGGTCCGGCTCTGACATCATCCTGAAGGTCCGCGCTCCGACACTGGGACAATCCGGTACGGTTGATGAAGTCGCCCTGCTCCGGGAAGGTGCCATGCTGGTCAGCTTCATCTGGCCGGCCCAGAACCCCGAACTCATACAACGTCTCTCCGAGAGAAAGGCGTCTGTTTTGGGCATGGACTGCGTTCCCCGCATCTCAAGAGCCCAGAAACTGGATGCTCTTAGCTCCATGGCCAACATCGCAGGCTATCGTGCGGTGGTCGAAGCCGCTCACGCCTTTGGTCGGTTCTTCACCGGCCAGATAACAGCTGCCGGCAAGGTCCCGCCCGCCAAGGTCTTCATCATCGGCGTCGGCGTTGCCGGACTTGCAGCCATTGGTGCGGCCAACGGATTGGGCGCGATCGTTCGAGCGTCCGATACCCGGCCGGAGGTCAAGGATCAGGTTCGCTCCATGGGCGCCGAATTCGTTGAGGTGAATTACCAGGAGGAAGGCTCCACGGCCGGTGGCTATGCCAAAGTCATGAGCGAAGGCTATCAAAAAGCCCAACGTGAACTTTATGCCAAACAGGCCAGCGAGGTGGACATCATTATCACCACTGCGCTCATCCCAGGTAAACCCGCACCCCGCCTCATTACGGCTGACATGCTCGCCACGATGAAGCCCGGCAGTGTGATCGTCGATCTGGCTGCAGAACAAGGGGGTAACTGTGAATGGACCCAGCCGGGTGAAATCGTTGTTCGCAACGGCATCACGATTATTGGCTACACGGACCTTCCAAGCCGGCTGTCCCGACAGTCATCAACACTTTACGGCACCAACCTCCTCCGCCTGATCGAAGAACTCTGCAAAACCAAAGATGGTATCGCTGCCATCAACATGGAAGACGAGATGATCCGCGGTGCGACGGTCGTGAAAGAAGGCTCGGTCACCTGGCCGCCACCCCCGATTTCCGTTTCGGCAGCACCCAAGCCCGAGGCAAGCAAGGCAACAGCCGAAGTGGCGGCAGTGGCGACGGCGCCGAAGGTTCCGGCGTGGCTCAAAAGTGCGGGAAGCATTCTGGGAATTGCCTTCTTGTTCTGGTGGGTGGGCTCGACGGCACCCGCAACCTTCATGGCGCACTTCACGGTCTTTGTTCTGGCTTGTTTCGTGGGCTACATGGTGATCTGGAATGTCACACCGGCGCTGCATACGCCGCTGATGAGTGTCACTAACGCGATTTCCAGCATCATCGCGATCGGCGCCCTGGTCCAGATTTCATCCCCTGAGATTGCGGTCCTCGCAGGGATCGCGCTGGTTCTTACCTCGGTCAACATGGCTGGCGGCTTCTGGGTCACCCAGAGAATGCTCAGCATGTTCAGGAAATAGTCTCAGGAGCACGACATCATGTTTTCAACAGGACTTGTTACGGTCTCCTACATCGCGGCGACCATTCTTTTCATTCTGAGCCTCGGCGGTCTTTCAAACCCTGAAACCGCGCGTAAGGGCAATTTCTACGGCATTCTCGGGATGACCATTGCCATCCTGGCAACGGTTCTCGGCCCCAAGGTGACGGAGACGGGGTATTTGCCACTGGTGATTGGTATCGCCATCGGTGGATCCATCGGCATCTTTGCCGCCAAAAAGGTCAAGATGACCGAAATGCCGGAACTCGTGGCGCTGATGCACAGCCTGGTGGGTCTTGCGGCCGTTCTGGTGGGTTACGCCAACTATCTGGACCCCTCCTCTTCGCTGACAGGCGTCGAGAAGACCATCCATGAAGTGGAGATTTACATCGGCATTCTCATCGGTGCCGTGACCTTCTCAGGCTCCGTGATTGCATTTGGCAAACTCTCAGGAAAAATCACCGGTAAGCCGGTTTTGCTTCCGGGACGCCACTTTCTAAATCTCGGCCTTCTGATTGCTGCGGTCTACGTGGGATCTCGCTTCTTGGGCGTCGAGGGCCATGAAGAGGGCCTCATCGCGCTTTACATCATGACCGGACTGGCTCTGGTTTTCGGCATTCACATGGTCATGGCCATTGGTGGCGCCGACATGCCGGTCGTCGTTTCCATGCTGAACAGCTATTCCGGCTGGGCGGCATCGGCCACGGGATTCATGCTCAGCAACGACCTTTTGATTGTGACCGGTGCATTGGTCGGCTCCTCAGGTGCCATCCTCTCCTACATCATGTGTAAGGCCATGAACCGCCACTTCATCTCGGTAATCGCCGGGGGCTTCGGAACGAGCGGTGGCACTGCGCCAGCGGCGGGTTCAGAGCCTCAGGGGGAAGTGGTTCCCATCAGTGCGGCAGAAACGGCAGAGCTCCTCCGCAGCGCTCGCAATGTCGTCCTGATTCCAGGGTATGGCATGGCCGTCGCCCAGGCCCAGCACACCGTTCAAGAAATCACCCGACTGCTTCGCGATCGCGGCATCAACGTCAGGTTCGCCATTCACCCGGTAGCCGGCCGCATGCCCGGACACATGAACGTGCTCCTGGCAGAGGCGCGGGTTCCCTATGACATCGTGCTCGAAATGGACGAAATCAATGAGGACTTCCCGGAAACGGATGTCGCGATGGTCATTGGGGCCAACGACATCGTGAATCCGGGTGCGCAAGAAGATCCGAACAGTCCGATTGCAGGAATGCCGGTCCTTGAAGTCTGGAAGGCCAAAACCTCCGTGGTGATGAAAAGATCCATGGCCTCAGGCTATGCGGGTGTCGATAACCCATTGTTCTACAAGGAGAACAACCGCATGCTGTTCGGTGATGCCAAGAAGATGCTGGAAGAGGTACTCAAGGATCTTCAATCCTGATCCTCACGCTTACGACCTGTGCCAACATGAGTGGCACAGGCTTGAGTTTGAAATGAAAGGGCCGCTTACCGTAAGGACGGAAGCGGCCCTCTTCGCGTAGAATGACAACATCCCTTTCCGTTTCGACCGCAGGAGAATCCGATGGCCGCGCGTGGCGTTAACAAAGTAATTCTGGTGGGCAACCTTGGCGCAGATCCTGAGGTCAGAACTTCCCCCAACGGCAGCAGCATTGCCAATCTCAGGGTCGCTACGGGCGAAGCGTGGCGTGACCAGCAAGGTCAGCTTCAGGAGCGGACCGAGTGGCATCGTGTCGTGGTCTTTGGCCGGACCGCTGAAATTGCCAGAGACTACCTCCGCAAGGGTAGCAAAATCTATCTTGAGGGTCGCATTCAGACTCGTAAATGGCAGGACAAGAACGGGCAGGATCAGTACACGACCGAAATCGTCGCTCAGGAATTCCAGATGCTGGACCGGGCTGGCGGTGAAGGTCAATCCATGGGGGGACGTCCTCCATCGCAAGCCCCCGGCCGCAGCAATAACGACTTTGATCAATCCCGTGGGCAGGCTTCCGATGCAGGCTATCCGGCGGCGGCTAGCGGCAGCAACAATGACATGGACTTTGACGACGATATTCCGTTTTAGATCGTTTCTTTTCAGGAACTTCACCGTGTTGGGCCGCCTTGGGGCCCAATCCGCCCCATCGGAGAACATCAATGATGACTCAACGGATGGCCGGCTTTGAACTTTTCACCCGTAGTCTTCTGGCGACAGCCCTCATGATCAGTCCGACCCTTGGCGTCAGTGCCGAGGAGTCGCGGGGATACGATCAAATCAGCCTTTCGACCAGCACGGAAACGCAGGTCCCAAGAGACATCCTGATTGCCAATCTCTACGCCCGAAGCGAAGGCCCGAGCCTTGAGGCCGGGACCGCCGAGGTGAATCGCGCGATTACCGTTGCGCTTGAAACCGCCCGGAAGACCGCCGAAGTCAGTGTACAGACTCAGGAATACCAGACCGAACCCAGCTATCAGAATCAAAAACCTTCAGGTTGGGTCGTTCAGCAGTGGATTCGACTGGAATCCCGTCAACCCGAGCGGCTCGCTCGCCTCCTGGGCGAACTCCAAAAAACACTGAAACTGGGCGGAATCGATTATGCAGTGGCCCCGGAAACCCGAAAATCGGCAGAGGATCGGCTGATCTCCGAGGGCCTCAAGGCCTTTCAGACCCGTGCAGAACGCGTGACGCACGATCTCGGCCGAAACCGCTACCGGATCATCAAAATCGAGGTCGGGAGCAACCCACCGCCGTTTCGAAGTGGTCGCCCCATGCTTCGCGCGATGTCGGCTGAAGCGGCTTCTGCCCCTCAGATTGAGGCGGGCGAGACGACCCTCTCCATGACGATTCAGGGCACCATCGAACTCCAACCGAACTGATCAGGCGCCAAAAACGCCGGCGATCTGGGATTGCACGCGAAGCGCTTCTTCACGGGGGCTTTGCGCATCCCGAATCGGGCGTCCCACCACAATGTAGTCAGCACCGTTTTCAAAGGCTTGGGGCACAGATACGACCCGTTTCTGATCATCCTGAGGGCGGTTTTCCACGGGACGAATCCCAGGGGAGACGACCAAGAGTTTGTTATCGACTTCTCTTCGAAGGGCTGGCACCTCAAGTCCGGATGAGATGACGCCATCACAGCCCAGCGCCAGTGCCCTGCGCGCTCGTGAAAGCACCAATTGCGGTACATCGCAGTCGAAGCCGAGATCCCTCATGTCGCCTTGATCGAGGCTGGTGAGCACCGTGACAGCCAGTACCTTGAGATTTCCCTTCTCCCTGGCCGCTGCCGCCATGATCGAATCGTTGCCGTGGATCGTCGCAAAATCAACCCCATGCTGACTCAATGATCGAATGGCCCGAGCCACGGTTTCGGGGACATCAAAAAACTTGAGATCCGCAAACACCCGCTTTTCGCGTTCGCTCAACCAGCGAATCAGCTCAAAATAGCCCCCTGACATGAAGAGCTCGAGACCCACCTTGTAGAACACCACCGCATCACCCAGTGTCTCGACCAACTTCTTGGCAGAGTCCACATCGGGAACATCAAGAGCCATGATCAGTCTTTCATTGGAGGGGATGGGCTTGTTGGACAGAAGAGAGCTCATTGGGTAACACCGGTCAGAATAAATTGAGGAAGCGAAGCCCCTCGGAATTGGAACCACCGCATGCTTCATCCCTCTTAGGCGAAGCGTCTCTGGCATTATAGAGGGCGTTACCCGATTCTCATCGCTCCTCCCGGCTATATTCTCCGACTTCTGAAACGAGGTGTTCATGTGAAAAGGCCTACTGTTGAAATCCTATCTCAGGGCGATGAGGTCATCGAAGGGACAGTCATCAACACCAATACCGCCTGGCTCTCCCGCAGACTCGTGGACATGGGCTTTCACGTCGTCCGCCATACCTGCATTGGGGATGATCTGGATGCTCTGATCAGTGCCCTTCGTGAAATTGCGGGTCGCAGCCAACTCTGCATTTCCTCTGGGGGTCTCGGACCCACGGTGGATGATCTGACCGCAGAAGCAGCCAGTAAGGCTTTCGCGGCACCACTGAAATCTGATCCTGAGGCACTTCGACAGATCGAAAGCTGGTTTCAACGGTCAGGACGACCCATGGCGGACATCAATCGGCGTCAGGCCCTTCTGCCAGAAGGTGCTCAGCGCCTCGACAACGATTGGGGTACCGCACCCGGATTTTCGATGACGCAAGGCATCTGCCAATTCCATTTTGTGCCCGGGGTTCCCCGCGAAATGATGGCGATTTTTGAACATCGAATCAGCCCACGATTATCCGAGTCTTTTCCCGCGATTCGACCGAGCCGCCTGACTTTCCATACCATCGGCATGGGCGAATCCACGCTTCAGGACAAGCTGAAAACGCTGACACTTCCTGAAGGCGCTCGACTGGGTTTCAGGGCGAAAGGAACGGAAAATGAGGTCAAGATCACTTTTTCGGGCCTGCTCTCGCCCGGAGAATCTGAACCCTTGATCGCAAAGGTCTCGACCCTCCTCGAAGATGCCGTCTTTCAAATTGCAAGGGACGATCAGGGCCATGAAAATTTGGCAGCCCTTGTGGGGAGTTCCTTGCGCAATCAGGACCGCTGCATTCTGGTGCAGGAAAGCCTTTCCGGGGGAAACCTCAGCCGCACCCTCAGTCTGGAGGGCGCATTGGCGTTGGGCGAAGTTCACCCAGCCAGCAATCCACCCTTATCGATCGAGGACGCAACGGTGATTCGCCACGAACTAGAGAGTCAGGCCGATCATTTGCTCCGAAAGCACCCTGGCGAGGGCGTCGTGATCGAAAGATGGTATCCCGACGGCGAGAGTGCTTTGGGGGAAAGGGAGAAGGTCATATTCTGGACGCTCGCTGCCTCAGAACATCACCGGCTGATCGAACGCTATACGCTCACCGGTTCAAAAGCCCAGCTCCCGCTTGCCGCAACCGCCTGGAGCCTGAATACCCTGCGACGTCTGCTCGAACTTTTTTAAAGTTCTATTCGCTAGATCCAGCCTTTCCTTCTGAAAAAAACCAGCATGCCGATGGCGATGATCAGACAGACGCCCCAAAAGATGGGATAGGCGAACTCTGATTCATTCTCGGGAATGGGCATATTCATTCCATAGACCCCTGCGATGAAGCTGAGCGGAATAAAGATCGTACTGATCATCGTCAGCACCTTAACGATCTCATTCATGCGATTTGAGATGACCGACATATAGGTTTCAGTCAGCGACACCGCGATTTCATGATAGGTCTCATTGAGATCCAGAATCTGGACACAATGATCATAGACATCCCGAAAATAAGACTGGCTGGACGGTGAGAGGCATTCATGGCCGTCTCGCTGCAACTGCGAAACGACCTCACGCATCGGCCAGATCGTGCGCCGAAGCATCAGGAGACCCCGTTTAACGGCGTGGGCCTTGGTAATCAGTTCCGGGGAAGGCTCCGACAACAACCCCTCCTCGATCTCGTCTATCCAGAAGGAGTAGTGCTCTAGGACGGGAAAGTAACTGTTGACGACGGCATCGAGCAGCGCGTGACAGAGAAGACTGGCATCCGTCATCCGGACACGGGTGCTATCAAACTCCAGTCGTTTGTAGACAGGATCAAGAGCGTCGGTTAATCGATCCTGAAAAGTCAGAAGTGTATTTCGGCCGAGGAAGAGATTGATCTGACTGCTTCGGAGAATCCCATCCCGCATCACCAATTCCCGCGCCACGATAAAGAGACGTCCAGGTGCCTCCACGGATTCTGGAAAATCCTCGACTTTGGGCCTTTGGTCCCCTGAGCAAAGATCCTCTACGGCCAGTGGATGCAGATGGTATTTGGTCGCCAAGGCCTCAAGGACCTGATCAGGCAAAGCGCCTTGCACATGGATCCAGCGTATTTTTGACCATTCCGGGCGATGGCTGAGGATCAATTGTTCAAGATCCTCGACCCTGACAGTGACCACACGATCAACGGATATATCCGTGCAGGCCACGCGATAGCCCGCAGGAGTATCCCCACCATTCGAAAGATTGTCCGAAAAGGCCATGGGGGCAAGCCCCTGATCCCTTAGCTTGGGGGCCGAATGATGCCTGGACTTTCCCCTTCTGCCCGATTGTCTTGATTTTTGACCGCTAGGCTGCACAAAGTTCACCGTCGATGCTAAGCGAAATCTCTTTCAAGAGAGCGCAAAATGCCGTTAGGCTCACGAATCCCCAGTGCCGCGATGTGGTCCGCTCGCTCCTGTGAGTCGGCGACTGCATAAATCCGAAGTTCATCGGCATTTCCGGAAGACCGAAGGTGGGCAACATCACCCCCGTCGAAATACATCCGAACACCATCGGTGTAATCAATCCCAAGGACCCTACCGAAGCCCTCCTCTGGGGTGAAATAGGATGCAAGCAACACCACAAGCCCCTGAAATTCCGGGGCACTTGCCGTCGCTTCGTTAAACCCGATCCTCACCTGTCCCTCAGAAAGCGGCCTCAGCTTCTTCAGAATCCCCTGGCTCTTTGCCCGCGAAAAGTTCTTGAGGAGGGCAGCACGGCTAAAACGGGGTGGCAAGGCAGCAAACAACTGTTCCAGATTCTTCCCTTGCGCAACCGAACTTGCCAGAACAGCCAGAATGGGAAGAACGGCATCGCGAGTGGGCAAAGGGGCTAGGGTGGAGCCGCCCATTTCGAGTTCACTTCCGGTCAAGAATCCTCCATTGGCCTCCCATCCCACGACTTTTCGCCGCCCCTTGGAAAGGGCGTCCAGCATGCCCTGGATCACAAAGGGAGAGCCAATGCGCGTCTTGGGTTCAAGGGCTGGAACCAAAGACCCGCGATCAATGGCATCGTTGGTACTGATGGGAACGACGACGGCATCGGGCTTCAGAAAATCTGCTGCCACCATGCCGACCAGATCCCCCCCAAAAAAACGGGCCTTTCCGATTTCGGGGCTGACGCCCAAAATCAAGGGTCTATCGCTGTCGCCATCGGTAGAAACCACCGCATCGAAACGATGCCCTTCCCGACGAGCCTCATCGAGAAACCGCTGAATGGTCTCTAGGCAGTCCGCATCAATATTCTCGGTATCAATCGGCACGAAGACTTCGCTGCGCCCGGCCGTCTGAACCTTTGCACCCAGGGCCTCAAGGATCGATGGCACCAGGTCCCGCCCCACGGCAGAATGCTGATAGACCAGAACGCTGAGACCTAAAAGCGCGTTCTGTCCGAAGAAATCAAGATACCTAGAAAGGTACTCTTGACGTGCCTCAAGCACCGGCTCGGGCAATGAACGACTTCCAGCCTTGAACATGCCGGAAGCATCAAACAAAGAAGACGTATAAGGCGCGGCATAGAGTCTTTGCCGAACAGCAGTGACAAAGGCGGAGATCGGTTGCTCATGGTGCTTGAGCAGCTCCCCGACTGATGTATTCGTCTTGTAGCCATTTCGATCGAATGGGATGTGGCTACCCGTCACCATGATGCTGCCCTTGCCTCTGCCGATCGCAAAAGCGGTGAGCGCCGGGGTGGGAATCTGCCCCAGATAAATGGGTTCAAGACCCGCATCATGGATCGCCTGGAAAACAGCTTGTGCCAGTTCGCCCCGGCCCGTCTCATCGAGCCGGGTCGAACTCGGCCTCAAATCCGCGGCAAAATAGAAGGCCTCAGCAGCCCGGACACCGCCCTCCTCTGGGGAGAGTGTTTTCAGGTACTCGATTTCGGCAAGGGCATTGAGATAGACCTCGAGTTGCGTCAGGTCTTTCAAAAGACCACGCCGCCCACTGGTTCCGAAACCCAAGACCACCGGAACATGATCAAGCGTCGCCCCGAGGCTGCCCGCGGGATAACTCATGCTGACCATGAGGCTCAGTCCTTTTCGCCGGTGAAACGCCCATAGGCGTCTTCGTAACGAACGATATCATCTTCCCCGAGATACTCACCGCTCTGGACTTCGATCATGACCAAGTCGACGATTCCCGGATTTTCCAGGCGATGCTTGTGACCGGCAGGAATATAGGTGGATTCATTGGTATTAATGAAAAGTTCATTATCCCCATTGGTCACCTTCGCCATACCGCTGACCACGACCCAGTGTTCACTTCGATGATGATGCATCTGAAGACTGAGGCTTCTTCCCGGTCGCACTTCGATACGCTTGATCTTGAAGCGGGGACCATGTTCCAGCACGGTATAAGTCCCCCAGGGCCTTGAAACGGTTCGGTGAAGCTTGTAGGCATCATGGTTTGCAAGCTTGAGTCTCTGCACCACCTGTTTCACTTCTTGCGACCTTTCGGTATGGGCCACAAGCAGCGCGTCAGGGGTATCGATAATCATCAGGTCGTCGACACCCACCGTAGCGATAAGACGGTCTGAAGACTGGACAAAGGTATTGCGCGTTTCGACAAAAATGGACTCCCCATTACTGCGGTTATTGTCCTCGTCCGGCGCATGAAGGTCTCGGAGCGCGGACCAGGACCCGATGTCGTTCCAGTCGAAATCTGCAGGAACCACTGCCACCTTCTCGGAATGCTCCATCACCGCGTAGTCGATGGAAATATCCGGAACTTGAACGAATAGATCCGCTGGAATCTCGAACATGCTGCTGGAAATCTCGGCTTGCTTGCGGATTTCCTGCCAACACGCCTTAGAGGCTGCAACCACCTCGGGGGCATGACGTGTCATTTCTTCAAGCAGCACACCGGCCTTGAAGCAAAACATTCCGGAATTCCAAAGAAAATTGCCGGTAGCAAGGTATTCCTCAGCCTTTTCCTGTGAAGGCTTTTCAACAAAACGAACGACTCGCCGCCCACCACCGATGCTCGCCCCTGCTTCGATATAGCCAAAGCCAGTTTCAGGGCCTGTCGGGACAATTCCAAATGTGACCAGGTGACCCGATGCAGCTAGTTCGGAAGCTCGCCCTACGGCCGCCTCAAACTTGGCCTGGTCGGCAATCAGGTGGTCGGCCGCAAGCACCAGAAGCATTGCATCACTGCCGTGTTTTTCTGCAATCTGAAGCGCAGCCATGGCAACCGCTGGCGCCGTATTCCGTCCCATAGGTTCGAGCATGAATACCGGGTTCTTGTCGCCGCCAAACTTCCCCCTCTGGAACTCATCCTTGCTCATGAAAAAGTAGTCCCGATTGGTTACCGTCATGATTTCAGGACCCGCTGCTGCGGAAGCCGCCCGCTTGTAGGTCTTGAGAAGCAGACTTTCATCCTGATCCACCTTCATGAAGGGCTTGGGGTTACCCTCGCGTGAAACAGGCCAAAGACGGGTTCCGGCACCGCCGGAGAGAATAACGGGAATAAGCATGGATCAATGACTCACTTATTTTCAGGGCTCAAAGAGAATTCCGGGAGTTTATGGCCCCCCGTCACTGGGAGCCCAAGCTGACGAAAAATGGAACTGTAGGCCACTTCGCTGACCTCGATTGAAAAGAGACGACGTGCGGCTTGCCCGCCACGAATCGAAAGTCGATCCCATAAGGCCGAATCCGAGTAAAGGCGAATAACCGCTTCGGCAAAAGCAACCGGATCATCGGCAATCAGAGCATCTTCTTCATTTTGAAGACCCATACCCTCGGCTGCAATCGTCGTCATGACAATCGGGACACCATAACCCAAACTGGTGGCCACTTTCCCCTTGAGTCCAGCCCCAACGCGAAGGGGCGCCACACTCAACCGGATGCGGCCGAAAAGATCGTCGAGGGAATCGACGAAACCCAGGAGATTCACACCGTCCCCACTGGCCTCGCGAATGGCGTTCGGCATGTAGCTTCCGACGATGGAGAACTGGGCTTCCGGGAGTTTTTCATGAATCAGGGGCCAGACTTCCCTGAGGAAGAAAAGGACCGCATCAATATTGGGAGGATGCTGATAATTCCCCACAAAAGCCAACCCTGAGCGTGCCTCAAAAGGAAGCGCTGTGGCAGCTTCAAATTCACGGACCAGCGGAACAACGGAAACGGGCACACCGGGAAGTTCCCGATGAATCAACCCCAACTCGGCCTCACTGATGACAATGGAATGATCAGCCTCTTGGATACAACGAAGCTCAGCCCGGTGCAGCAAGGTCATCCGGCTTCGATCAAGAGCCTCCTGACCATTCCTTGAGCGCGCCTCTCGAAGAAAATGAAGGTCGATGGTCGAAAAGATCAGTTTCGCGGCAGGACAATAACGCCTGACCGCTGCAGAATGCCGAATGGCTACAGGAGCCCTGAACAGCATCACCACGTCCAGCTGGTCACCGACCCGACGAAGATAATCCCGAACTGATGCGGTCTCCTGATACGACAAACACTCGACTCCAAGACTCTCCAGTGCCGCGGTGTAAGGCCCCAAAGGGAGAAGGTTACTTTCCGGAATGAAAGTGACCCTGAAGCCCATGCGGATAAAGATTCGGATGGAGTTAAAGACATCCATCGAACCTGAATCCCGATCCGGCGTCGGCGTACAAGAATCAATGAGCAATAACCAGGGCCTGAGATCGCCAGCTCCCCGCTCTTCGGGCCGTGAGCCTCTCGGCATCCCGCTCAACCGTAATTGTTCCTGAAGAAACCGAGCACCGGCGCTTCCGGAAACTAAGGGGGCCATCAGCTTGAAAACCAGGCATTTGAGCCTGAACCTTTGCCACTCCGTAAGGGGTAGCACGATAAAGCAGTACTTGATGAGGGCGAAAAGACTTTGCTTCATCGAGGCTCTTTTCCTGAAGCCAGCACGGCCTGCATGATCTGCGCTACGGTTTCGTGCCATTCGGAAGGGCGATATCCCTGCCGGATCTTTTCTTCCCAGGCAGCGATGGCCTCAGGATCTGAGGCAAACCGAATAATCGCCTCCCCCCATGCGGAAGCATTCTGAGGGTCACAGTATCGAACCAGATCCGCACCCACCTCAGGGACGGACGCGGCATCGGACGCTATGCAAAATTTGCCATAGGCCAGACTCTCTGCAACAGGCAATCCCCATCCTTCATACAGTGAGGGATACACGGTAAAAAGGGTCTGTTGGTAAAGGTGTGAAAGATCATGGTCACTGACATGGTGGAGTAGCGTCACAAACCTTGCGACATCAGGATCTGCATCCAGTTTCTGACAGAACCGTTCCGCGCCCCAGCCGCGCATGCCAACCAGAACCAGCATGGGTAAATCACTGACTCCCTCATTGAGTAGCCAGCGATAGGCATCGAGCAAAACTTCATGGTTCTTTCGTCGCTCTATGGTTGAGACGTAAAGAATGAAGGGCCGCCCGAGAATCGATGAGATCGCATCGGAAGCCGGAACCCCTTGCTTTAGTCCCATTCGGCTGCCGAGCCGAATCACGGAGATTGAGGGAGGATTTGGCTTGGTCTCAAGGTAGCGTTCCATATCCTTAGCGGTGCAGTCGGATATGCACAACACGTGATCCGAGACACGAACCAACTCATCGAGATATCGCACAAAAGTTCGGGTAATCCGGTCCAGCGTCAAATCGGGACGAACCCATGGGATCAGGTCATGACAACAGCTGACGACCCTCAAATCGACCTTTTGCCGAATGGCAGAAAGGACGTTGAATTGCTCAGCGACGAGATTAAAGCCAACGGTGACAAAGCAGTCACCATTTTGAAATACGTTGACCGAATCTTGAGCCAGGGATTTGGGGCGAAAGGAACCTTGCAACTTTTCAATCAGGCGGCCTGGGGCTGAAATCGCGATCAACAGTGAGGTTTGTGCGCGATCCGGCATCATCGCGAGGAGCCGTTTAAGAAAGGGCCGGAGTCGTCCGGAGGGATGACCCTCCAAACTTTCAAGATATGCGAGGCGTTCCCTCAACCCGGTAGGATCACAGACCGTAAAAATCCGTGTCTTGGAATCGAGATGAACGAATTGAACGGGAAAAGACTCTGTTTCCAGGAATATTCGGGCGCACTCCAGCTCCATTCGGGTCACCCCAGTGACCGGACGGTTCCATGAATAGAGGGAAGTTACGTCAAACCAGACTGTCAAAGCCCTAAAGCTCAAAATTGAAGCTATTTCGAAAATACGCAGGGACCCTCGGAGAGTTCAGCGCATCAGACTGGCTACATCATAACTCTTGTATCACCGTCAGAACCAACCCAGCCGTCCAGAAGCGTGGCTGGAAGTGGGGAATGATCGCAACTCGACCCCAGAGCCTTGCTCCGGGGTCGGGCGCGAACAGGATCGTTGGACCGCCTATTAGTTGGTCAGATCCAAAAAGACCGTTGTCGCCTTTGAAGAGGCATCAAACGAAGTACTGGCAACCCGATTAGGCGTGTTCCAGGCAAAAACCTGAGCCACACCCGGGACCCCTACATAACCTGTCTGCAGCTGCACTGGTAGCGAACTACCCGGGAACGGCGTGTAGGAGGTCATCGGAGCCAAAGGCGAAGAGGTCGCTTGCGTATTCCAGACCTGCACGGTTCCAGCGCCCGTTCCTGACTCAGGCGTGGTCACGACATTGCCGATGAAGCCCGGGAGAGTTGCTGGTGCAACATAACCCGTTGCCACCCGAACGCCCGACTGGCTGCCACCTTGAGCAGTGAACTGGGTAATGGTCTGAAGCCCTTGCCGATAGGTGAGCTGTCGACCGCTATAGATCGTTACGACGGGGGCCTGACCTGCGCCTCCGCCCACGATGATGTCATCAAAGTTATCCCCATCCACATCGCCTGCGGCAACGTTGATGCCATTGGGATAGTCGCCCGGCAGGAACCCATCAAACTTCATCATCAGCACACCTGATGGCGAGAAAATGCGCAGTTTGGGCGTCCCACTTGCGCGACTTCCGACAATGACCTCAGGATCACCATCGCCATTGATGTCACCCAGAGCCAGGCTTACACCTTTGTTACCCGGTCCGTTGTCTGAAAACGCTTGGAACCGATGAAGGAGCTTTTGGTCTTTTCCGCCATAGAAAGCGACGCCAAATCCGCCGCTGGCCTGTCCAACAGCATAGTTGTTGAAGTATTTTGCGGCACCCAAAGCAGATGCCGTTGAAGTACCTCCGCTAAAGGCATAGCCGAAAGGATATTTTGTGCTGGTTTTCGCACCCGTCCCATCAACCACGTTGACCACACCGATCTCTCCGACTGATGAACCGAATGCGCCACGCAGGCCATCCACAGGACCAACCGCCAGGATCGGAACCATCATGCCCTGATCTTCATGCTTCAGGATATGGCAGTGGAAAACGTATTTTCCGGGATAGTCTTCAACCTTGAATTTGATCTTGATGGAACTCTGAAGGGGAGTTGCACCAGAAATTGGCAACGGTTGCGGAATGTTGACCGTATCCCTTGGAGAGACGTAGTTCAACGAACTCTGAGCCGATGTCACGTTGGGATCAACGGGCTTCCCATTGACCTCAGTCACGATGAAGTTTCCTTGGTGAATGTGGAATGGATGGCTCGCCGAATTGGAGCTGTTATAGCTGCCGTCAGCGTTGAGAATGATTTGTTTCTCATTGATGAGGGTCCACTCCTCCACGCTTCCGATTTGAAGTGTCGTGAGCGGAGAGTTGAGGAAGGTTTGCCCATTGATATCAAAGCAGGCAGGTCCAGCGGGACAGGTTCCCAACGGGTAAGCCGGCTTTTTGAGAGTCAGAGGGGGATTTTGATTGAGGTATGTGTTTGGAGCGTCGACATAAAACGCATATTGGCGTTTAGCTGTCGGTGTTGCAGCAAACAAACTGTAGTCCGCTTGTTTGATGTTGAAAACTGGAGCGGACTTAGTCACTTCCGCGCCTTCAACGACGATGGTAGCGAGAACGTAATACGTGATGGGATAGCTCTGACCATTCGGGTAGGTCACAGGACTACACGAGCTCGTCTTTGGATTCGCTCCCGTGGATGTGGTTCCTACTGCGGGACTGTTGCAACCACCCCATCCGTCGATCAGGTAATAAGTCCCGGGCTTTTTCGGGGCAGTCACTGCCATCGTAATGCGATTCCCCGGCATCAGAAGCGTACTAGCCAACAAATCATTCATGCGACTGTCATCCGCAGACAAGACCATCGGCAGGGGCTTGATATCAATGCCTTGCGTTTTTGAATGATCACTTTCATTGCCGTCAAATGCCAGCAAGGTCGCATTCCATGGGTTTTGCAGCTGGCTATCGGTGATGGCGATATTGAACGAACCAAAGGCACCCATCGAAATCAGGTTCCACACCTCGGTCGCGCCCGGCCTCATCGTAATAACGGGATTTAGCTGACCGTTCACTCGTTTTTGCCAAGAGCACTGGGGCACCGAACCGCCCGCATTGCCGAAACAGTTATTAGCCGATTGCGGTTGCGTTGAATTGGCTGCCGCATAAACCAACAAACGATTCGGTCCATTAGGGTCAATCTGGGTACCAGCGAGATTGGTTTTCTGAATATTGACCTCAGAAAGCCCGATGTAACGCTGCTTCAGGGGCTGGCTTCCACCTTGCTTGTATTGGGGCCAAGGATCCAGGGCATCACCGATCACGATCATCCCAGCCAAACCGCCATAGACCTGTTGATGGGTCTGCATATGCTTGTGGGGGTGATACCAATCAAACCCCGACTCCTGATTCTTGGGTATGGGAATTCTGACTCGCATCCCCTGGGGTTCAGTCGGCGTACCCGGATCCTGAATCACGGGATAAATGTTATCGCCCATGGAGAGCGGACTGACATGAAGTCCATGGCCGTGAAAATTGGTTTCGTAGAGCGATCCAGAAGGCATCCCATTGCTGGTCTGGAGCTCATCCAGCAGATCCAGATCCAATTTTTCGCCCTGATTCAGCTGAAGAATCGGCCCTGGATATTGGGCTGGATAGGTCTTTCCGTAAGCTTTGACGGCATAACCGTAAACGAGGGTGTTTTGATTACCCGACGACTGGCTGGCATTAGGGAACTGCGACCCAGAACTTAAGACATCGATATCGCCATAACGAATGGGATGGTCATTGAAGCCACCGGAAACCATCGTCACCTGGGCTCGGAGGCTTCCCCCTTTGGCGCGAACGACCGGAACATCAATGAGGGCATTCCCGGTGGTCAGCGTAGGGGTCGGTTGGACTTGAAGAGAGAGATTCGGGGCAAAGGTATCTGCATTGGCATCCTGAATAGACAGGAGCGGCAACGCAGCCATCAGACCGCTTAAAAGCGGTAATAACTTCGGCTTTAAGTTCATTTTTTACTCCGCGTGTTTGTTATTTTCCGGGTAGTACTCCGACTGCCTCAGACTCCCTTTGACCTTATCCTTGAGGGAAAATTGATCCAGATCAAATAGAGCACATCCTTGTTAACACAGCCCGAGAGCCCAAGCCAACATTATTTTTGGGCCTCAATGACTAGCTGCTGGCCATCACCGTTATCGAGTCAAAGGGCAAAGCCTGAGCAAGGGCCTCAGGGTTGACAGATCACAAGCGCTCTTGGTACGCTTCAGGCTCCTCAAACAAGCGATTACCGCTTTCAATACAACCGAGTCTTTAAGGCTCGCGAAATCCAGTTACCGCCTCGGAACACTGATGTTCCTCAACGGTAATTTCCTTTGGCCCTCGCGCCGAAATCCGCAATGTCAGTTCCAGAGCAGCGCTCCGGACGGGTTTTTTATTACCCATCGCATTGCAAAACCAGTGTGGCCGCATTGAATGCGGTGAGCACGACCAATGATCGAGGTGAAAAATGATCAAAATGCTCTTAATAACCGTCGCAACCTTCACCAGCAGTTCCGTCTTTGCCTACGAGGCTACGGGGCATGCTTCATGGTACGGCCCGGGATTTCATGGCAAAAAAACCGCCTCGGGATCGCGTTTCAATCGAAATGCCCTCACCGCCGCTCACAAGACCCTCCCATTGAATTCCAAGGCGATGGTCACCAACCTTGAAACGAATGAGTCCGTCGTTGTCACGATCAATGATCGTGGGCCTCACGGTCGAGGCCGTCTGATCGACCTTTCCCAAGCCGCTGCAAAAGCCATTGGCATTCGTGGCGTTGGCAAGGTTCTGGTCACGGCATTGGAAGATTCAGATCTGGAATACGCCCGAGTCTACGAAGATTGAGTCATCGAGTAAGTAGCTAGCGGAATTGGCCCTCGGGTTTCAACAAAACCCACACGTTCCCAATCCCATTAACCACAGATCTCGATTCAAACAGGGGGCCCAAAGTTGGCCCCCTGTTTCTTTTGGGGATAGCGTTCCTTTATCAAGGAATCCTTTAGTATTGCGTTCTATTTGGCCAAAAAGCCGTGATCAGGTCCTACCAGCTTTCCTGGATGGTCACCCTCTTGGCCTGTCTGGATAAAACGCATTACCACCGCCTTTGTGCCCCCAATGTCCCTCATTAAAAAATCCGATCAACAACACTGGATCAGCCACCTCGCCCTTCCCGCACTCGGGGTCGTTTTTGGTGATATTGGCACCAGCCCGCTCTACACTCTTCGCGAATGCCTGAACGCTAGCGCAGGCGAACCGGGAATCGCCGTTGTCATGGGCGTTCTCTCTCTGATTTTCTGGACGGTATTCTTTGTGGTCAGCGTCAAGTACGTTTACTTCATCATGAATGCCGATAATCAGGGCGAGGGCGGCATCATGGCTCTGCTTGCACTCGCCCTTCGCTCTGAAGGCATGGGGAAAACCCGACGACGACTCATCGTGCTCGCGGGTCTCATAGGAGCTGCGCTATTTTATGGCGATGGCATGATCACCCCGGCCATTTCTGTACTGAGTGCCATTGAAGGCCTGGAACTAATCACTCCGGCGGTGGCGCCCTTTATTCTGCCGATCACCCTTGGGGTTCTGGTCGCACTCTTTCTCATCCAAAAGCACGGAACCGCCGGCGTAGGAAGGCTATTCGGACCGGTAATGCTGCTCTGGTTCCTTACGCTAGGCGGGATGGGCGTCAGCAAGGTGATTGAAACACCCCAGGTTTTGGCGGCGATCAATCCTCGCTTCGCGGTTGATTTTTTGTTGGGGCATGGCACTCAATCCTTGTTGATCCTTGGCGCTGTGGTGCTGTCAGTGACCGGCGCAGAAGCCCTTTACGCTGACATGGGTCATTTCGGAGCCAAACCGATCCGAGCGGCTTGGTTTTATCTGGTCTTCCCTGCCCTGATCATGAACTATTTTGGCCAGGGTGCACACGTGATTCAGCATCCAGAGGCCATCAAAAACCCCTTTTTCCTGATGTTTCCCGACTGGGCCCTGCCCTCGATTGTTGGGCTTGCTGCGCTTGCAACGGTGATTGCCTCGCAAGCCGTCATTTCCGGCGCCTTTTCCCTGACGCAACAGGCATTTCAGCTCGGATATCTCCCGAGAGTGAAAATCATGCACACCTCGGAAACTGAACGAGGGCAGATCTATCTTCCCAGCGTTAACAAATTCCTTTTGGTCGGCGTTGTTGTGTTGGTGCTCAGTTTCGGCAGCTCAAGCCATCTCGCTTCAGCCTACGGCATTGCGGTGACGGGAACGATGCTCATGACCACCTTACTTTTCACAGTAGTCGCACGAATCAACTGGAAGTGGCCACTCCTCGGAGTCGCCTCACTGACTCTCTGCTTTGGCATTGTGGACCTCAGTTTCCTGGGCGCGAACCTTCTGAAGTTCGTCGAAGGCGGCTGGCTTCCGGTTCTGATTGGATCGCTTCTCTATCTCCTCATGTCGACATGGATCAAAGGACGGACCCTGATCTACAAGCGCCTCTACCCTCAAAAGAACGGACTAGACGCATTTGTTGAAGAATCTCTGGCCCGAAATTTAAGTCATGTCCCCGGTACGGCGGTTTACCTGGCTGCCCCCGGAGAAGGTGTTCCTAATGGATTGCGGCAGAACGTGAGACACAACAAGGTGTTGCATCAGACCCTGATCGTGCTGACCATTCAGATCACCGATCGACCCCGGGAGTCCGCTCAGGATCGATTGGCTATTCAGGCGCTGGGTGATCCGTTTTACCAGGTCAACGCGCAATTCGGCTTTATGGAGCACCCGGACATTCCCAAAATCTTGCGATTACTCCGAAAGCGCCAATTACTTCCGCATGATCCCGAAGACATTTCCTACTTTGTCAGCCGTCTCCAACCGGTCGCCAGCGATTATCCTGGGATGGCCCTTTGGCGTGAAAAATTGTTCGTTTTCATGTTACGAAATGCAGCTGCCGCCCCTGACTTCTTCCGGATCCCCTACGAAGAGGTCATCGAACTGCATATGAGGATTGAAATCTAGGCGTCATGGCCCGACGTGTCTGCCTCTCGAGGTTTATAATCCGGGAAGTTTCAATGCTAATCGCAAGAGGAGTTCCGTTTGCCTGCTTTTGTACCCGGACAAAGATGGATCAGTGAAACGGAACCCGAACTGGGACTTGGCATCGTGCTCTCACTCGAGGGGAATCGTGTCACCATCCTTTTCGTCGCTGCAGGTGATCGACGCATCTATGCTGCGGACAACGCTCCACTGACACGCGTTCGCTTTACTGTGGGGGATCAGATCGATACCCAAGACGGTCACAAGGTGACCGTCACAGAAGTCACCGAGCGTGGTGGCCTTCTGACGTATGTGGGCAAAGATGATGTCGCCGGCATTATGCATGTCGAAGAGATGGATCTCGATCATCACATGCAGTTCAATAAACCGCAGGACAGGCTTTTTACCGGTCAACTGGATTCCGGGGAGCTGTTCAGTCTTCGTCATGAGACCCTCCGACACCTTGCCCGACTCGAACAGTCCCCGGTCCGTGGCCTTGTCGGAAGTCGAACCAATCTGATTCCCCATCAGCTTTACATCGCGCATGAGGTTGCCAGACGCGAGCATCCGCGCGTCCTTCTTGCAGATGAGGTCGGTCTCGGCAAAACCATCGAAGCGGGGATGATTCTTCATCACCAGCTTTTGACGGGTAAATCCGAACGGATTCTTATCGTGGTGCCAGATCCTCTCTTGCACCAGTGGCTGGTCGAAATGCGGCGCCGATTCAATCTCAGAGTGAGCCTCTTTGATGAGGAGCGTTATCTTGAAAGCCACGAACCCAACCCATTCCAGAGCGAGCAGTTGGTCCTTTGCAGCCTTGAGTTCTTGATGGGACACCCTGACCGCAAACTCGCTGCCTGTGAGGCGGACTTTGACCTCGTCATCGTGGATGAGGCCCATCATTTGGGCTGGAATCAGGAGTCGGCCAGTGCGGAATACCAATTCATCGAGCGACTGGCATCGTCCATGAAGGGGCTGTTGCTGTTAACGGCTACCCCAGAACAGCTCGGCAAAGAAGGTCATTTCGCACGACTTCGCCTTCTTGATCCCGTTCGCTTCCACAGCTACGCCGCATTCCTTCAGGAGGAGCGCGATTACATCGCTCTCGCAGAACTCATCCAGCACCTTCTTGACGATGAGGAAATTGAATCTTCGGTCGTCGAGAGCCTCTCGACTATTCTGGCCAAAGATCTGGCAGAGGATGTACTGGAACGGCTTATCCTTAGTAAGGACAACACGGTCAGAAAAGCCGCTCGAAACGAAGTCATCCAGCTTTTGCTGGACCGCCATGGAACGGGTAGGGTTCTTTTCCGAAATACGAGAGCAACCATTCAAGGATTTCCCAAACGAAGCCTTGAACCCGTTCGGCTTGATGCTCCATCCGCGCTAATTGAAGCTGCTCGTCATGATGGCCCGCCTCTCGAAGCTAGGCTTCGACCCGAGAAAATTCTTGCGGGTATGGACGGTGACTGGTGGGACAAAGACCCTCGTGTCGAGTGGCTCGTCAAAAAGCTCAAGTCACTCAGGAACAAGAAGGTTCTCGTCATCTGTGCTCTCAGCCAGACGGCCATCGAAGTGGAAGACGTTTTGCGGGTATCCGGCATTCAAGCTGCCGTGTTTCATGAGGGGTTGACACTGATCGCGCGTGATCGGGCGGCTGCATGGTTTGCCGATGAGGAAGATGGTGCTCAGGTACTCGTCTGCTCTGAGATTGGTAGCGAGGGTCGAAACTTCCAGTTCGCCCATCATCTTGTCCTTTTTGATCTCCCGCTCAATGCCGATCTCCTCGAGCAGCGTATTGGTCGCCTTGATCGAATCGGGCAAACCGAAACCATAAAGATTCACGTCCCCTACTTTGGCGACACCGCTCAAGAGCTTCTATTCGACTGGTACCATCAGGGGCTGGATGCCTTCGAAACCCTAAATCCCGCAGCACAGAGTGTCCACGAAGCCCTGAGATCCAAGCTCGTTCCGCTTCTCTCCGGCAAGCCCAACATGACCGAAGGTCAAAATCTACAGGAGGAAGCCAAGACGTTGTCCTCCGAAATTCTGGATCAGCTTCACAGCGGACGGGATCGTCTTCTTGAGCTCAATTCGTGCCGAATCGAGGTGGCGTGTGAGCTGGTTGGGCAAATCGAATCAGAAGAATCAGACCATCAGCTCTGGCCCTATCTGGAACGGGTCTTTGATGCCTACGGCATCAATATTGAGGAGCATTCTGCGAACTGTTTGATCCTGAGACCCGGGGAACATATGCGGATGCAGTTCCCGGAACTTCCGGATGAAGGCGTAACGGTCACGTTGGATCGGGCCACGGCACTTGCACGAGAGGACATTCTGTTTCTCACCTGGGAACACCCCATGGTGCGGGGTGCCATGGATATCATCCTCAACAATGAGCATGGCAACGCCTCTTTGGCGATCATGCAACAACCCGACATCGATCCCGGGCAACTTCTCATCGAGTGTTACCACGTGATTGAATGTACTGCCCCCAAGAAGCTTCATGTCGGGCGTTTCTTCCCCCCGGTTCTTCTTAGAACACTTCTGGACCAGGATGGGAACGATCTCAGCCATCTGCCACCTGAAACGTTCGTAGCCAGTCATCGCCACTTCGACCGTGAGCATGCGGTGGAGCTTCTCCGGGCGCAGCGAAAGCCGATCGAACGGGGAATACAGTCCGCAGAAAAGACCATCAAGAAACAAGTGCCCGCCATCGCCTCCGCCGGGGTAAAGCGCATGTTGGACATGATGACCGTGGAACTAAAACGCCTTGCTGCCCTTCGAAAGGTGAACCCCAACGTTCGGCAAGAAGAAATCGACCAGATGAAGTCGTGTGCGCTAGAGCTTCACGCCAGTATTCAAGCCAGCCGACATCGACTGGACTCAATCAGGGTCATCGTTACCAGTTAATAAAACCAGATATCCGCAAACGGTCCATGAAGAGGCCCATGCGGAGACTTTTACAACACCAAAAACCAGCGTCCCGAGGAGAGCCATGAACAAGCGCTATGTCTATTCTTTCAGTGAAGGCGATGGAAAGAACAAGCGGCTTCTGGGAGGCAAAGGTGCAAACCTTTGTGAAATGACACGCATCGGCCTTAACGTGCCACCAGGATTCGTGATCACGACAGAGGCTTGCATGGAGTTTCTTGAATCAGGCCAATTACCGGCTCGCCTGATGGATGAAGTACTCCACAACATTCAAACGCTTGAAGTTCAGACCGGAAAACGTTTCGGTGCTGAGAGCAACCCCCTTTTGGTCTCTGTCCGATCAGGATCAGCTCTTTCAATGCCTGGGATGATGGATACGATCCTTAATCTCGGCCTCAACAGCCATACGCTTCGTGGCCTGATTGAGATGACGGGCAATCCCCGCTTCGGTTACGACGCTTACCGTCGCTTCATTCAGCTTTTTGGCAAGGTGGCTCTGGGAATCAATGAGGAGCACTTCAATCGGGAGTTCGATGAAGTTAAAAATCTTGCTGGAGTCACCTCTGATCTCGCTCTAGACGCCAATCACCTGTTCAATCTGTGTGAGCGTTTTCTGAGTGTTGTTCAGCGAGAGACTGGAAAACCTTTCCCCGAAACCGTTGAAGAGCAGCTTGAGTTGAGTGTGCGCGCAGTTTTCAACTCCTGGATGGGGCGCAGGGCTGTCGACTACCGCAAGGAATTCCATATCACGCCGGAAATGGCCAATGGAACAGCCGTCAATGTGGTCACCATGGTCTTTGGGAACCTGGGTGACGATAGCGCAACAGGCGTCGGATTTACCCGAAATCCAGGCACTGGGGAAAACGAAATGTTTGGCGAGTACCTCGTCAACGCTCAGGGTGAGGATGTTGTTGCAGGAATTCGCACGCCCAAGCCTGTCAGCGAAATGGCTCACGAAATGCCGGAGATGTTCCATCAACTGCAAACCCTGCGGAATCGCCTTGAGGGTCATTACAGGGAAGTACAAGACTTCGAGTACACCATCGAAAGAGGCATTCTTTATTGCCTTCAGACCCGCAATGGCAAGATGAATGCCGCCGCCATGGTTAGATCTTCCGTTGAACTTTACAACGAAGGCCTTCTTACCAAGGATCAGGCACTGCTTCGCGTCGATCCTCTTCAACTGGAACAGCTGCTCCATCCCCGCCTCGACCCGCATCATGACAGCACGGTTCTGGCCCGCGGGCTGCCGGCCTCACCGGGCGCTGCCTGCGGACGCTGTGTGTTTGATGCCGATCAGGCTGAACTTCTCGGTCGAGCCGGGGAAAAGATCATTCTTGTCCGCGAGGAAACCCGCCCTGAGGACATTCATGGCTTTTTTGCGTCTCAAGGGATTTTGACCAGCCGTGGCGGCAAGACCTCGCACGCCGCCGTTGTTGCGCGCGGTATGGGGAAAGCTTGTGTCGCAGGGGCCGAAGGCATTGTCGTCGATGGTCGGACTCGGACGGCAAAAATTGGTGATCAGATCCTTCGCGAAGGCGACATCATTACGATCGATGGCCACGATGGGTCGGTCTACTTAGGAGAGGTCCCAACCCTTCCCGCTGAATTCTCAGAAGATCTGAAAACCCTTCTGGGCTGGGCAGATGAAAAAGCCCGCCTTAAGGTCTTCGCTAATGGGGATACGCCCGACATGGCACGTGATGCCATTCGTTATGGGGCCAAGGGAATTGGCTTGTGTCGTACCGAAAGGATGTTCAATGCTAGTGAACGTCTCCCGGTAGTCGTGGAGATGATCCTCGCCAAAACGGCCGAGGATCGGCAGGCAGCTTTGGATAAGCTCCTTCCCATGCAGCGCGCGGATTTGGAAGAAATGTTCCGGATCATGAGTCCGAATCCGGTCACAATCCGCTTGCTTGACCCCCCAATGCACGAGTTTCTCCCGAGCGAACGGCAGCTCGTCGAGGAACTGGAAGCCCTTCAGAATTACCGGAGTATTGTCAGGGGGCGTACGGCAGCACTTCAATCCCTCAATCTTTTTGACACCAGTAAATTGATCGATGCCGGACTGACGGAAGAACTCATCGACAGTGTTATTGCCAAAAAGGAGCATATGCTCCGAAAGGTTCGGGATCTTCATGAGGTGAATCCCATGTTGGGGCACCGAGGGGTTCGATTGGGGATCACCTACCCTGAAATCTACGACATGCAAATCCGGGCCATCCTTGAGGCTGAAGCAAGCCTCTTAAAGAACGGTGTCAGTATTTGCCCTGAAATCATGGTTCCTCAGGTCATCACGGTACAGGAGCTCAAGCGAGTCCGTGCCAGCGTGGATCGCATCAAGATGGAGGTGGAACGTAATACCGGCGTTCAACTAACCTTCAAGTTTGGTTCGATGATCGAAACCGTTCGTGCTTGTACGCGTGCCGGAGATCTTGCAAGTCTTGCTGAATTCTTCTCTTTCGGCACAAACGATCTTACGCAGGCCACCTACTCATTCTCTCGTGAAGATGCTGAAAATAAGTTCCTGCCTCTTTATACCGAAACGGGGATTCTTCATGACAACCCCTTCGAGATTCTGGATCGCAAGGGTGTTGGCGTTCTGATGCAAATGAGTATCGATCTGGGACGGGCAGCAAACCCGCAACTCAAAATCGGTATTTGTGGCGAACAAGGAGGACACCCCGATTCCGTCCATTTCTGCCATGACATTGGCGTCACCTACGTCTCTTGCTCTCCCCATCGGGTTCCTGTTGCTCGATTGGCTGCGGCTCAGGCAATGCTGAAATCGAGAGGGCCTGCAAATCAGGACGCGCTGTCTATCGCCTCACCTAATGTAAGTTCGATAAGCGCCCCACAACCTCCGACTCCGACTCCGACTCCGGCTCCGGCTCCGGCTCCGGCTCCGGCTCCGGCTCCGGCTCCGGCTCCGGCTCCAGCTCCGGCTCCGGCTCCAGCTCCAGCTCCAGCTCCAGCTCCAGCTCCGGCTCCAGCTCCGGCTCCAGCTCCGGCTCCAGCTCCGGCTCCAGCTCCAGCTCCAGCTCCAGCTCCAGCTCCAGCTCCGATACCAGCACCGCCGCCTATTCAAGTACCCAGATCAATGGGAGACCCCCATTACTCAGGAACACAGATCCCTGGATTTACGGCAACAGCCCCCTCCGCAGCAGCCCAGCCTATCTCTGCTGCACCGGAGGGGGTAGCTCCAGCTCCAGCTCCAGCTCCAGCTCCAGCTCCGGCTCCGGCTCCGGCTCCGGCTCCGGCTCCGGTCAAAGAGTCTGCTACAACGGATGAAACACAACCATCAGTGTCCGGACTCAAAAAACTGAGACAGAACTGGCGAAAATTCGTGGATTATGTCGATCGCCCACCACATGAGTAGGGTTTTCACGTGGACTTACATCCTCTTGATGGGGTTCATCCTTCTGGGGGTGAACCTGTCTCGAGCGGATGAAAAAGCCCTACCCCCCGCAGATGCCGCCATGGCAAGGCGACACCTTGTGGATCAATCCCTGAAGGTTGATCCAGCGAAAGCGGCAAAATTCTGGCCGCTTTACGATAAGTACCAGAAGGAACTGGATAACTTCAGACATGCGCGACTCGAGCTGCTCAGCTCCATGGGTGAAAACTATGACAACATGAGCGAGTCGGACGCCAACTCAATCGTGGAACAACGATTGAAAATTGAGCGAGGAAGAATGGAGCTTCTTGATCGGACAATCAAAGAAATGTCGATCATCCTCTCAAAGCGGGAACTAGCACGATTCCTCCAAATTGAGCTCAAGATAAAAGCCTTTATCGATGCCGGGATTGAAGAAGAAATCCCCATTCTTCAATAGGCATGGAATGTCATTTATTGCCCGGATACTTCGTCTTTTTGCCAGCCCTAAGCCCTCACTTCTGACCTTCTCAGTTCTTTTCTTTTTTTGCGGATCCACCCTCTGGGCCAACCCAGCGCCCAAGAAAAAGACGAATCAGCCGCATCAGAAATCGACAGCAAGTAAATCCCAGCCTCAAGTCGATCATGAGTTTTTCAGAGGCTATGGAAGAGCGCTCGGGAGAGCGGCTTATCTTGAGGGGCTGAAGAAAGATCAGACGCCACCGGATCAATCCCCTGTCTTTGAGCATCTGGAATACTTTGAGACCATCGCAGATCACAGCATTGAAACGGCTGTGGCTTCATTTCGCCGCGGTCGATTCAATCGTTCGTCTGCGCGATTGCCTGAAAACATTGAAAAATGGCGCACCGAACCAGACATCGACAACCCCGGTGCCGACTTAGCCAACTGGCCGAACAGCGCCTTCACGCTGCCGCAGGGTCGAAGCTATGTGGAAGTTTCACCTTTCGGCTACTACGGCTCAAGCAAGGCTGGCCCGCAACAATTTGATATGCAATACCTGCTCAGATACGGGGTACTCGACGATGTCGAGCTCCGAATATTTGGTAATGGCTTTACCTACACTGGGGGAAATATCAACCGATGGGATTACGCCCCCCTGGGCTTTGATACAAAAATCCAGCTCAGGACCGAACAGCCCGATTCGATTCTCCCCGCGATCGGATTTGAAGCATACGTCATGACCCAATGGCTCGGAAACACGGTGACTAATGGTGGAACGCAACCCGGGTTCAGCTTAAATTTCGACCAATCATTGCCTTATGAAATCGACTTTGAATACAACGTCGGGGCATTCCGAAGCATAACGACCCCGGGTAAAAGCGAATGGAACTACAACTTCCAGTGGGCCTTTCAGAAATCTTTCTTTAGCCCTTCCTTCTCGCTATTTATCCATGGCTACATCAATGGCGCTACAATCCCTAAGTCCCCTGCAAAATATTCGAATAGCGTCACAAACAGTGGTGTCACTTCCGTAAACGACAACATCATCGGCGGAGGGTTCATCTGGTCCCTGTCCAGGCGACTTTCAGTCTGGGGCCAAGCCAGCACGGGCACGACTTCGGCGGATTCAGGGCTTTTGACCTATTCCGGTTTCGCAGTCGCATTTTGATTTCTGACCCTTAACGATCATTGGATTGGTTTGAAAACATCCAACTCATGATCCGAAAAAAAAGACCCTGAGGAGAGAACACATGGGATTTATGCAAAACAAGCGCGCTCTGATCGTGGGCGTTGCGAGCAATCGTTCCATTGCTTATGGCATTGCCGAGGCAATGGCGCGTGAAGGCGCCGAAATCGCCCTGACCTATCAGAATGAGAAGCTCAAGGACCGTGTTCAAAAGCTGGCTGATGAACTTGGCGCCAAAATTGTTCTTCCGTGTGATGTCGTTGATGACGGTGAAATCGACCAACTCTTCACAGACCTTGGCAAACAATGGGATGGACTGGACATCATTGTTCACTCCGTTGCATTCGCCCCTCGAGAGGCTCTGGAAGGAAGCTATCTTGACTCCGTCACGCGCGAGAACTTTCGTGTTGCACACGATGTCAGCTCCTACAGTTTCGCAGCGCTTGCCAAAGGTGGCCGAAAGCTCATGGAAGGTCGTAATGGCGCCCTTTTGACCCTGAGTTACCTGGGTGCAGAGCGCGCTATTCCGAACTACAACGTGATGGGCATCGCCAAAGCCAGCCTTGAAGCCAACGTTCGCTACCTTGCAGCGTCCTTGGGTCCATCTGGAATCCGGGTCAATGCCGTTTCAGCTGGGGCGATTCGCACGCTCGCAGCCTCTGGAATTGCAAACTTCAGGGAAATGCTAGCGAAGGGCGAACAGGCGGCACCGCTCAAAAAGAATGTTTCGATCGAGGAAGTAGGTAATGCCGCGGCCTTCTTGTGCTCGGATCTTGCTTCCGGCATCACCGGCGAAATTCTTTACGTCGATGCAGGCTACAACATTGTTGGGCTTTCAGGCCTGTAACCTTTTTGCCGCAGGGGGGTCGACGATGTCATTCGGCCCCCTATCCGCAGTCCATACATAATGGTCGACTCAGAGCCATTACATCCCGTCCGGGTGCCTCCGGATGCCCTTTCTCCAGAAACGCTCCAGCAGCTCATTGAGGAGTTTGTCACCCGCGAGGGTACGGACTACGGTGAAACCGATATCCCGCTATTCTCAAAAGCAGCAGATGTCTCACAGCAGCTTCGCTCGGGGGACGCTGTGATCCTCTACGATCCATCTGAACAATCGGTCAATATTGTGACCCGACGGATCGCGGACCAAATCCTGCCGGACACTGATACCCACTGATACTCTCGGACCGAAAAGAAAAATGATATTTAAATCCTTATTGAGTGGTGGATTGATCGTCGAGCGATCCTTTCTTCTCCTTCTGGTTGGGGGCCTGCTTTACGCCTGCTTCCAGATCGTTGCTCCATTCATCCCTTCTTTTATCTGGGCACTCATCCTCGCCCTCTCAACATGGCCTTACTATCAGTTCATATCCCGAAAACTCGGGGGCCGCGAGAAGACCGCTGCAGTCATCATGACGCTTTTGCAACTGATGATTTTCGTGATCCCTGCCCTCTTTGCGTTGGAGGCCGTTTCCACGCATTTACCCCGAATAGATGCAGTTACAGAACCTGTCCTTGAATGGATCAAGGGTCCTCCACCGGACTGGTTGGGAGATATTCCGTTTATTGGAGAAAAACTTGCAGATACCTGGAGGGAAGGCACATTCTCCTCACTGATTTCTGCAGAGAAGATCCGTTCGCTTGCAACCACTGCAGGCTCTTGGATTCTGCATAGTAGTGCCAGCATCGCGCTAACCGCCTTCAATGTGCTTTTGGCCGTCCTCATGGCAGGTTTTCTCTATTCCCATGGTGAGCTCGGCGCTAGTTTCGCGCTTCGTTTTGCCGATCGCATCGGGGGCGAGGCCGGCATCGCAGCCACTCGAACTGCCGCAGTGACGGTGCGAGCGGTGTCTTTGGGCGTCATTGGTACGGCCCTGATTCAGGCACTGCTCTCAGGTATCGGCTTTGCCATTGCTGGCCTTCCTGCTGCAGCCATTCTGGGCCTTCTATGCTTCCTTTTAGCTGTTCTTCAGATTGGAACCGCTGTGGTCTGGATTCCGGCAGCTGCATGGCTCCATCATCTGGATCAGGATGGATTCGCCATTTTTACGGTAGCCTGGGGGATCTCCATCAACTTGATGGATAATTTCGTTAAACCTTACTTTATTGGGCTTTCAAGCCCACTCCCCTTCCTATTGATCATGATCGGAGTGATCGGTGGTCTTTTGGCTTGGGGATTTGTAGGCATCTTTTTAGGGACTAGTCTTTTGGCTGTTGCCTACTCGACCTTCTTTAGCTGGCTCGAAGCGCAGGAGAGCCGCTAAAAGAAAAGGCCGGAATTCCGGCCTTTTCTTCTAATCTTCAGCGAGGATCAATCCTTCTTATTGATCTCGACATCGATCAGTTCCCTCAACCTGTCAACGAAAGTGCCATATTCGAGCTGTGCGTAGCCTCTCTGCATGAATTCGGATGCAGACTCCTGCTCCTTCGCATCTTTCGCTACCGTGGCTCCATCCTTTACTTGCGTCACTGCAAAAATGAAGTGAGATCCATCTGGGAGAGCCACTTCGCCAGGAGACGACTTGCCCGCTGGCGGACGACCAGTACTAAACGCGGCCCGAAGCAATTCCATAGGCACTTTTTCGCTGGTCCTCAGAAGAGACACACCCTGAGTCACAGACAGCCCCTGAGCCTTTGAGGCATCAGAAAGAGTCTTACCCTGCTTCACAGCCGCCAGAAGGTCCTGAGAGCGCTGGTTGGCCTCATCACGCGCCTCTTGGTTACGAAGCTGCCCCACGATGATCGCCTTCACTGACTCGATGCTCTTATCGGTCGCGACTTCATGATCCCTTACCCGCAGGACAACAGCCTTCTCATTGCCAAGCTCAACGGGATCACTGTTTTTACCCGCAAGCACATCTTCAGAGAATGCCGCCTTACGGATGGCCTCTTCCTCAGCAATCCCCTCACCCTTATCTTTGGTAAAGAGGGTCGTCTGCTGAATCTTGAGACCCAGAACGCTCGCCGTTTCTTCAAGGCTATCGGGATGCTCAAAGGTCATCTCTGCCAGCTTTTGGCCACGCTCATAGAACGCTGTTTCAGCGTTGTTCTTTTGAGCAAGCTTTTTCAACTCCTCATGAAGGGCCTCGTAGGGCTTATAACTGGCCGGGACCAGCTCAGTCACTTTAATCAGGTGATAACCGAAGGAAGTTTTAACCGGCTCCGACACCTCACCCATTTTCAAATGGTTGGCCGCCTCAGTAAAACTGGGCTCCTGTGCATCCTTGTTCAGGTAGCCCAGATCACCGCCCTGCTTTGATGAAACCGTATCCGCTGAAGCCTCTTTCGCCAGGGCAACAAAGTCGCCACCTTTAACCAGTCGGTCACGAAGTTCTTGCGCCTTCTTGAGAGCAGCCGCATCGGCTTCCGGGGAAGCCCCGTCAGCCGTTATCAGAATATGACTGATCTTTCGCCGCTCTGGGGTGCCGTAATTCCCTTTCTGCTCTTCATACAGCTTCCGGACATCCTCTTCGCTCACGGTGACCTTCTTCGCAAGGTCATCCAGATTCAGCTGGAGATAATCAACGGCAACCTTTTCAGGATTTCTAAATTCAGCAATGTGAGCGTCGTAATACGCCTTGATTTCCTGATCCTTAAAATCGCGGGTCACCGCTTTCAGGGGAAGTTTCACATAATCAATTTGGCGTTCCTGATTTTTCAGGCGAAGCAGCGTGGCCACTTCCGCGGGCGTTGCAAAAGCGCTCCCTAGGACGCTTTGCTCGAGTTGCTGAGTGACCAGACCCCGTTTGATCTTGGCCACAAACTGTTCGGGGGTCATTCCCTGCGTGGCCAGTGAACTCCGGTACTTTTCCTTATCAAACTGGCCTGCGACCTGGAAATAGGGGAGCGTCTGAATCAGCTCACGCGCCTCGTCGTCTGAAACGGCTAGTTTCATCGCATCCGCATTTTGAGAGATGACCTCTTCGCTGACGAGCTGATCCAGAGCCGCACGACGCAACTCCTTTTCATCGTAGTCAGGGGAATCGCCAAGCTCTCCCACCATGCGTTCATAGGCCCGCGAGACGTCACGATCGAAAATTTCACGATCACCAACGACTGCAGCGGGTTTTTCCTTACCTGTCTCAATGTAATTCTGGATGCCCCACATAACGAAGGGGACGCCGACCACAATCAGCATGACCCAGGCCATGATTCCTTGAGCCCGTTCACGAATGTTTTGGAGCATACTCATAACGATTTCTATTCTTGATTTTCGAACAGCGAGAACTACGGATCGACGCTGGCCTGATCCCTAAAAAAAAACCCCGCCTTCTGGGCAGGGTTTTTTTGATTTTGGCGGAGCGGACGGGGCTCGAACCCGCGACCCCCGGCGTGACAGGCCGGTATTCTGACCAACTGAACTACCGCTCCAATTTGGTGGGTGCTGTAGGGATCGAACCTACGACCCTCGCCTTGTAAGGGCGCTACCCGACGCGACTTGGAGCAATCATACACCACTCAACACCACTCGAAAAGGGGTCGTTGAAAAACGCCAGGCAAAAAAAACCCGGTCTTCAGACCGGGTTTTCGGATGGTGTGTGGAATTCAGATGTTAAGGCCCATGATGTCGAGCTTAGAACGGAGCGAACGGATCGACAACGCGTCCGAGTCGACGCCACTCATCTCGATGTCAGTTAACCGCTTTTGGAATTCACCGATGTCGATTCCCCACTCGCGACATTGAGAATCGAATGCTTCCGGGGTCGCCACCCGCTCCAGCCTTTTTAGACCGGCCATGACGGCAACCGGGGAAAATCCCGTCGAACGCATGAGTCGCAGAACATCGGCTCGCGCCTGGTCGAAAAGGGTTTCGTTCATATCTACTACCATTTTGGGAGTCCTCGTAGTTAGGCGTCATTGACGCGGGTGAAAAATGTTATCAAAGGGTTTTCGAATCCCGCAACTGCGGGGCCGTTTTCTCCGAAGCGAGCCGCTGCGCACGCCACCCATCAAAGGTTTTTGGATTCCAGGAACTTAACGATGCGGGCATACCTCGGGTCGAAATTCTGAAAAGGTTCAAACGGCTTCAGGATTTCGAGGACCTCGGTCAACACCTGTCGCGGGGTTTGGGTCGCCGCGTAATCGGTTCGACCATAATAGAGGTGAAAAAACACGTCGTTGGGGAGCTCTTCCCGGCTCGGATATTCTCGTTGGACGATATCGTCCAGGTAACTACAGATCGATCCTAGCCAGGTCACGGCACCGTGGTCTTTGTTCCCATGGGTTTCAAAGTGATATCGAGCCTTGGCCATTGTGGCGGCAAGTCTCTGATGGGTTTCGATCGGTAATCGGCTTTTGTATTTGTGGCGACTGGCAATTTCCTGCTCGGTCATTCCCGATAGGGACGAGTAGAGGCAGAACATGGCGGCTCTGTGATGTAGTGCGTTCATGTATTTCGATCTCCAATGAAGTTGACGTTTCAAGTTCAATCATGCTGATTTTCGGAACAGGTCTCCGCCGTCCAAAATTTCAATACCGAGAGCATCCGCCTCAATAACGGCATTCGAAGAC
>JBDKLO010000019.1:0-2901 GCA_039795615.1 Pseudomonadota bacterium | reverse complement strand
GCTACCTCGGCATGCAGATGCGCGGCGGGACCATTCGGGTTTCAGGATCCATTGATGCCTATGGGGCGTGTGAGCTTAAGAATGGCTTTATCGAAATCCGCGGCAATGCCGGTGATTTTCTTGGTGCAAGCCAAATCGGAAATCTCAAGGGGATGGCCGGCGGTGTGGTCCTGGTCCGGGGTAATGCAGGAGATCGCGTCGGGGATCACCTTCGTCGCGGGATCATTCTGATTGAAGGCCATGCCGGAGCTTATCTCGGATCGCGCATGACGGCGGGAACCATCGCAGTTCAAGGAACGGTGGGACCCTATGCAGGGTATGCGATGGGTCGAGGAACTCTCCTTCTGGCCCAAGCCCCCGAATCGATTTTGCCGACCTTCCAGGATTGCGGCACGCATACCTTGGGCTTTATTCCGCTTCTTCTTCGAAGCCTCAAATCCTACGATACGGTGTTCTGTGATCGGGCCGAAACTTTGAAGCGCGTGCATCGTTATGCGGGAGATTTTTCCGCTCTCGGCAAGGGTGAGATCCTGATCGCGTGTGTTTGAGCAGGCTTTTAGGGAACACAAAAGGGGATTAGCACAGGGCCCAATCTTTCGGGATTTAATGCGCTGCTGCTGTTCGATTTCAACTAGGACGTTCGGATCTCGTATTCATCGCGCGGGGGTCTTTTTACCCTCGGTTCGAAGGCCAGCGGCTGACGACCTCGTCGTTTTTAATCCATCCGTCCTGTCTCATCCCAGGATAACGTGTCAGTTGGCCTATCGACTGGAGGGCCAGCCGATCCGCATCGAAAAAAACCCCAGGGCAAACGGGGTTCGGCCTTGATCTGAAAAAATATGAGATCGATCTGAGAGTGATGTGTCCATTCGAGATTGAAAGTGACCCAGAAATATCAAGCCGACTTATTTGACGATGCGGATCCCATCCCGCAAAAGGGGTTGATTCGCTCGAAAAGCGCGAGTGTTTTGAGCCCATCGCAAAAAAACTTCAATCGACTGATCAAGCAGATTGAATCGAAGCGTGAGCGATTGGCACACTGGAGCGATGTGATTCCAAGGTTCCGCCAAAAGTTTGCCAGTGATCTATTGCCCTTGATGCAAGAGGAGAGGGAACTCAAAACGCAATTGGCTGAGGCCATGGATTGGGCACATGGGGGAAAAGGATTGACCCAAACCGAGAGGCGAAAACTATCCTCCATGATTGTGGATTTGACGCTTCATATTCTGGAGTCGGGAGATCATCAGGAAGCGATCAAGGCTCTCTACAACAAACACAGTCGTTCGGATTTTGACGAGGAAGAGGGAGAAAAACTGGATTTTCTTCGGGCCGTGCTGGAGGAAAAGTTTGGAGTCGACCTTGGGCGCGACGCTGAGTTTTACTCGCAGGAAGAGTTGATTGAGCGGGTTCAAGAGCAGTTTCAGGCAAAAGAGCAGGCACGAATCCATGCTAGGGCCCAAAAGAAGTCTGCGAAGCAACAAGCCAGGGACGCACAGCGAGAAGAGGAGTCGAAGCAACAACTGCAATCCATTCGTGAGATTTACCGAAAATTGGCCAGTACGTTACACCCTGATCGGGAAAAGGACCCGGCAGAGCGAGATCGTAAAACGCACCTCATGCAGCGCGCGAACGAGGCCTACGAACGCGGCGCTCTCCTTGAACTTCTGGAACTGCAGATGGAGATCGAACACATTGATCAGTCCTATCTTTCGACCTTGGCCAGCGACAAGGTCCAGCAATATGTCCAGATTCTGAAAAGTCAGGTTCGGGAGTTGGATGTTGAAATTAACCGGATCGAATCGGGACTGATGTACGAGTTCGGATTTCACCCGTATCAAAGGCTCTCGCCCTTAAATTTTATGAACGTTCTTCAGGAGGATATGGTTTCAACAAAGATCCAGATCCGGAACTTGAAATCGGAGCTTGATCGGGTGGCTGATCTAAGAGAGTTGAAAGGGTTGCTTAAAGGGATTAAAGCGCCACGTCGACGCCGGGAGCCGATTTTCGACCGGTTTGATGACTTTTAATTTGTGCGTACCCTATCTGGTTTTAGGGTGTGGGCCAGAGTGCCCAGCCGCAGGCCAAAATCCAGAGACTGACGGTGACGAGGAGCGGTTTATCCGTTATCAGGGCGTCCGTCGGGGACTCCCCACCCTCAAGGGACTCGACCACATACCAGTAGCGAAAAAGGCCAAACAACACAAAGGGAATACTCACGACGAGTTGGGGCTTCGCCGACATTACAAAGAGACTGTAGAAGATGAGGGCCCCCGTCGCCGCCATCTCTGCGTAGCGATCAACCAGCGCGACCGAGTAGCTCTCAAGAACCTTCCGCCCTTCAACCCCCCGTTGCTCCAACTCCTGACGCCGCTTGATGGCCGCAAGATAGAGAGCCAGACAGAAGGTGGTGATAAACATCCAGGAGGAGAGAGGCACCGTAAGGGCGAGTGCACCGGCATAGACTCTGAGGACAAAGCCAAAGGCTACGGTGAAGATGTCGAGAACGGGTTGGTGTTTCAGCCAGAAGGAGTACGCCCAGTTGAGGCAAAGATAGCCCAGAATGACACCGAGCACCGGGAGCATCGTGAGGCCCAGACTGATGACCAGAGCGTACAGAGACATGAGAAGAGCGATAGCCGCCCGAATTGAAACCACACCGCTGGCGATCGGACGGGTCTTTGATTTTTTTGGATGAAGCCTGTCGCGTTCCCGGTCTTGGATGTCATTTACGATGTAGGCGGAAGATGCGGCCAGACAGAAAAGCACAGTCGCCGTGAGGGCCTCTCCAATCGCCGTAAGATCTAGGAATTTTCCTGTAAAGATCAAGGGTGTCAGAACAAATCCGTTTTTGATCCATTGCTTCGGGCGCATCAAATGGACAAGTCCTGTCAGCCGGGAAGT
>JBDKLO010000018.1:0-18417 GCA_039795615.1 Pseudomonadota bacterium | reverse complement strand
TGCCGGGGCGCTAGTTTAACTGATGCGGCCATCAGACTGACCGATTCTGATGGAAAGTCGAGGTCCTGGGTTTATATCTTTGCGAGTCGAATAACAATAGGGGGAGATGATCGATGCACGTTCATATCATGGGTATCTGCGGGACCTTCATGGGAGGCCTCGCCATCTTGGCGCGCCAATTAGGACACGAAGTCACGGGTTCTGATCAGAACGTGTACCCACCGATGAGCACCCAGCTCGAGGAGCACGGTATTGCCTTAATGTCAGGGTATAGCCCCTCCAACATTGAACGGCGCCCGGATCTTGTAGTGGTTGGTAATGCGATTTCGAGGGGCAACGCCGAGATGGAAGCCGTTCTGGATGCGGGTATTCCCTACGTATCGGGACCCGAGTGGCTCCACGATGAAGTTCTGCAGCAGCGATGGGTGTTGGCGGTTGCAGGAACGCATGGTAAGACCACAACAACCAGCATGCTCACATTCATTCTGGAACATGCAGGATTAGAGCCTGGGTTTCTGGTCGGTGGCGTCCCGCTGGATTTTGGTGTTTCCTCACGCCTTGGAAAAGGAAATTGTTTTGTCGTCGAAGCCGATGAGTACGATACGGCCTTTTTCGACAAACGGTCCAAATTTGTTCATTACCACCCAAGAACCTGCATTCTGAACAATCTTGAGTTTGATCATGCGGATATCTTTCCTGATCTGGCCTCGATTCAACGCCAGTTCCATCATTTGGTGAGAACGATTCCCGGTCGTGGATTGATCGTTGCACCCAATTGGGAACCGGCATTGGATGAGGTTTTGCAGATGGGATGCTGGACACCGGTCGAACATACCAGTCAGGAAGGATCTGGGGCCGTTGCAACCTGGTCCTATCACTTACTGGCAAAGGATGGCAGCAGTTTCGAGATTGTCCATGACGGTCAGCCAGCAGGGCGTGTCGATTGGTCCCTGACCGGGCTTCACAATGTCTACAATGGGTTGGCAGCTGTAGCCGCTGCTCATCATGCGGGGGTCTTTCCTGAGCGTTCGGCTGAGGCGCTTTCAAGATTTTCGAACGTCAAACGCCGGATGGAAATCCGTGCAGAAGTCCATGGCATTACTGTCTACGATGATTTTGCCCATCATCCGACGGCGATCAAGACAACCGTTGAGGGTCTTCGGGCGAAAGTTGGAGAGTCCAGAATTCTCGCAATTCTCGAGCCGCGTTCCAATACAATGCGTATGGGGGTTCATGCCGGCCTTCTGGGGGATTCCTTAGCCGGTGCGGATGTGGCGTTGCTCTTTCAGTCTTCGCAGGTAGAGTGGGACGTGCGCGCGGCTACGGCGACGCATCCTCGGGTGGAAGTCTTCGGTCAGGTTGGCGAGATTGTCGACTGGATTGCTCGGGAGGCCCGCTCCGGTGATCATATTCTGATCATGAGTAACGGTGGTTTTGAGGGGATCCACCAACGCGTGGAGTCGGCGCTTCAAATGCGCGATTGATTTACCGGTGGGGGCCGGTTCGATGGAAAAATCTGTATCCGTCATTATCGTTAACTACAACGGCGGGCCTCTGTTGGCCGAGTGCGTCCGTTCCATTCTCGAATCGACAGTGCCGGTCGAGGTGTTTGTCTCCGACAACGCCTCAACGGATAGTAGTCTGATTCAGCTGCGCTTGCTTCTGGGGAGCGACGAGCGGCTGAGAATCTTTGAGAATCCAACCAATCTGGGTTTTGCCAAGGCCAACAATCGTGCGTTACCGCTGGCCAAGAGCGATTTCATTCTGTTCCTGAATCCGGACTGTATTGTAGGACCGGAAACGCTTGCGAAAATGCTGGACCTTTTTGATGCAGATCCGGAAATCGGCATGGCGGGCTGCCTCATTCGCAATCCCGATGGTACCGAACAGCCGGGTTGCCGGCGCAACATTCCAACCCCATGGCGGACTTTTGTCCAAATTACCGGGCTTGATCGTTTCCAGAATGTCGATGCCAGATTCCGCAGCTATCTCCATGTGGGTCTGCCGATTCCCGAGACGGCTGAATCCATTGAGGCCATCTCAGGCGCCTTCATGCTCATCCGTCGTCAGGCCCTCAACGAAGTGGGTCCGATGGATGAAGGATATTTCATGCACTTTGAAGACTTGGACTGGTGCCTTAGATTTCAGCAGCATGGCTGGAAGGTGATCTTTGAACCGCGGGTTGAAATCGTCCACGTTGGTGGCGTGTGTACAGCCTCCAGGCCGATTGGTGTCGAATACCATAAGCACAAGGGAATGGCTCGGTTCTACCGTAAGTTCTTCAGAAATCGCAATAACTTGCTGCTTTATCTCGTTCTGATGCCAGGTATCCTTGCGCGTTTTGTGATGCGGATTCTGTTGCAACTCTCCGCCCGAGCCGGACTCTACCGTCTCCGTGAGCCAAGAAGTCAGGCAACGATCGTTGCGCAGGAATTCTCTTCCTCTCATCCGTTGAAATCCTTACAGTCGCGGGATCGGCGACGAATTGTCGTTACCGGAGCGACCAGTCTGATTGGCGATTATCTCTTGCCCGTTCTGACCAATCGCGGATATGAAGTCCACGCAATTAGCCGGAATCCGCCTTCATATGGC
This sequence comes from Pseudomonadota bacterium, assembly GCA_039795615.1. Taxonomy (GTDB): domain Bacteria; phylum Pseudomonadota; class Gammaproteobacteria; order Methylococcales; family Methylococcaceae; genus UBA6136. The sequence continues at coordinate 15,825 of JBDKLO010000018.1, read as the reverse complement.
CAAGAGTCCGGTCTGATATGGCACAGTGCAGACATCAGTAGTGAGGTTCCGGACCCCATTCGGGGCGCGGATGTATTGATTCACCTCGCTCCCTTGGCGACGCTGCCCGCCATTTTGGAGGCTTTGGGGCCCGAAGCCCCTAAGCGGGTCATGGGGTTTGGTTCAACGAGCCTCTTTACCAAGGCTGATTCAGCACTCGAACAGGAACGAAATCTGGTGAGGGGGCTGGGTGATGCCGAAAATCGCATCGCCCGTTTCGGTGAGCTCCATGGCGTTGAATGGACCGTTTTCAGGCCCACACTGGTCTATCACCTGGGGCGTGACAAGAACATCACCACCATTGCGGTTTTCCTCAAGAAATTTGGTTTCTTCCCGTTGGTGGATGGATCCAAAGGCAAAAGGCAGCCCGTGCATGCCGAGGACCTGGCCCGCGCCACGCTGGAAGCGATGGATAATTCAAGCACCTATCGGAAGGCATATAACCTGTCCGGTGCAGAGACGTTGCCCTATCGTGAAATGGTGACCCGGATTGCTGAATCGCTTGGACTGCGTCCAAGGATGATCAATATTCCGCTTCCGGTGCTTCAGTTCTTTATTGTGATGGTCTCAAAGATACCGCGATTCAAGCATCTCAACACCGAGATGGCGACTCGCATCAGTATTGATATGTGCTTTGAAAACCATGATGCCCGGGAAGACTTCGGATTCTCACCTCGGACGTTCTTGGAGGCTGAGCCGAGGGCGTGATGCCTCGGCTCATCTGGATCAGCTAACGCGAGGTTCAGCCGATGGAGGCGGGATTGGCCGATCGCAGTTCCTTGGGCAGTGAGAAAACAACCTTTTCTTCGATGCCCTGATGCTCACGGACGACATTAGCGCCCCAAGCATTCAGGTTGGCAACGACTTCTGACACCAGAACTTCAGGCGCTGAAGCTCCGGCGGTGACGCCGACGCAACGCACGCCTTCGAGCCACTCTCTCTTCATCTGGCTGGCGTTATCGATCAGGAACGATTGACAGCCCAGCTTTTCGGCAATCTCTCTCAGACGATTGGAGTTTGAGCTGTTCGGAGAGCCTACCACCAGGATCAGGTCGCAATTGTCAGCCAGCTTCTTAACCGCATCCTGACGATTTTGCGTGGCATAGCAAATGTCATCCTTCTTGGGGCCGCAGATTTCCGGGAACTTGACCTTGAGTGCAGCAACTACGGCCTGCGTGTCATCGATTGAGAGCGTGGTCTGGGTGACCCAGGCAAGATTCAGCGGATTCTTAACTTCGAGACTCGCAACATCTTCGGGGGACTCGACCAGATAAATCCCGCCTTCGGGATTATCGTACTGACCCATGGTGCCCTCGACTTCGGGGTGACCAGCGTGGCCAATAAAAACAATCTCTCTGCCCTGGCTCGCGTGATGATGCACTTCGATGTGAACCTTGGTCACCAGAGGACAAGTTGCGTCAAAGACCTGCAGGCCCCGCTGCTTGGCTTCCGCCTGAACCTCTTTGGAAACGCCATGTGCGCTGAAGATCACGGTGGAGTTTTCTGGAACTTCCGAAAGTTCCTCGACAAAGACTGCTCCCCGAGCGCGCAGCCCGTCCACTACGTAACGATTGTGAACAACCTCGTGCCGAACATAGATCGGAGCCCCAAAGACTTCAATGGCGCGTTCAACGATTTCGATGGCGCGGTCAACACCGGCACAAAAGCCGCGGGGGTTGGAAAGCAGGATGTCCATGTGGCGGTTCCTTTATCTTGAGTAATCTGGTGGGGAATTCTGGCATGAGGCCAGTTTGGAATCAATGATGTGGGGGAGGTGCAGGCGTTCTGTTTGGTTCCCACAAATGCTCGACGCCTCCCTCTCTGCCGAGGATCCGGCAGATGACAAACAGGAAATCCGAAAGGCGGTTGAGGAATTTAAGCGCCTCGGGTTCCATGGTTTCTTCATGGCTTAATTGGACGGCGCGTCGCTCGGCGTTCCGACAACCGGTCCTGGCGAGATGGGCAAATGCGGCGGCGGATGTTCCTCCAGGAAGAACAAATTCGCGCAGCGGGGGCATCTGGTCATTGAAGTAATCCATCCAGCCCTCAAGCCATTCGCTATGCTCAGGCCGTATGCTCGATCGACCTGGGATGCTGAGGTCGCCCCCAAGGTCAAACAGTAATTGCTGAATCTCCTTAAGGCAAACCGTAAATGGCGCATCGCCCACAGCACTCAGAACCAGTCCGATGCGGGTGTTAAGCTCATCGATCTCACCTAAAAGTTCGATTCTCGCAGAGTCCTTGCGAACGCGGGAGCCATCGGCCAAACCGGTCATGCCAGCATCACCAGTTCGGGTATAAATTCGAGTGAGACGGTGACCCATGCTTACTCTAGCGGTGATTCACAAACGACGATGCCATCCTCGTCAGCGTAAAGGTTGTGTCCGGTCTTGAAATTGATTCCGGCAAAGGTAATGAGGACGTCGCGGTCACCGGTGCCACGCTTGTGGCTTTTCAAAGGGTGCGTGTGGAGCGCTCTGATGCCGATCGGGAGCTTCTCGAGTGCCACCGAGTCCCGAATACACCCGTAAACAATGATTCCGGCCCAATGATTGTCTGCAGCAAGGCGGGCGAGATCGCTACCGATCAGTGCACATCGGTGAGATCCTCCGCCGTCAACGACCAGAACGCGATTTTTCCCCTCTTCCTCAAGAGCACTTCGAATCAGGACATTATCCTCAAAGACCTTGACCGTCGAGATGGTGCCCTTGAACACGGAGTGTCCCCCAAAGACACGGAGAATGGGTTCAGCGATTTGAAGGGGTTGCTTCCCCTCATATTCATCACATAGATCAGCTGTCCTGAAGCTCATGGCGAATCCTCGATGATCAAAGGTAACGGGCCAGCAGCGCTGTTGGACCCGGATCAACCGGAAGGCTTACACGAACCTCCCAGCCACTTCCCGGCGCCTCGTCGATGGCGAGCCCTTGCCGGTCCTTTATTGATTCGATCTTGAGGTCAAGGTTCCCTTGCGGGAGGATCAGTTCAAGTTGGTCGCCCACGCAGAACTTGTTTTTGACCAGAATGTCCGCCATTCCGGTCGTGGAGTCGAAGCCTGTAACCTCACCAACAAATTGCTGGCGATTACTGGTTGAGTGCCCCTGAATATAGTTCTGATAGTCGTGAGTATGGTGACGCTGATAGAAGCCATCGGTATAGCCCCTTTGGGCCAGGTTTTCGAGCTTCCCCAGGAGTGCAGGATTGAAAGGCCTTCCAGCAAGCGCATCTTCGATCGCCATGCGATAGATTTGCGCGGTTCGGGCAACGTAATAGAAGGACTTGGTTCGCCCTTCGATCTTGAGGCTGTCGACCCCGATTTCGACTAGTCGTTGAATGTGCTCGACGGCCCGAAGGTCCTTCGAGTTCATGATGTAGGTCCCGTGTTCATCTTCGAGAACCGGCATTAATTCGCCCGGGCGATTCTCTTCTTCGAGGAAGTACACTTCATCCGCTAGGGGATGGCGAACCTGGTCACCACAATCAGTGGTGTTCAGGCCACCATTGAGGTCGGAAAGGCTGAGTCGCAAAGCTCCCGGGGCATAGTCGCCTTCCGGTGTTTCGGTGGCCGCCTGGAGATCATATTTCCAGCGGCACGCGTTGGTGCAGGTGCCCTGGTTTGGATCGCGATGGTTGAAATAACCCGAGAGCAAGCAACGTCCCGAGTATGCAATACAGAGGGCCCCGTGAACGAAAACCTCGAGTTCCATGTCGGGGCATTCCTGACGAATCTCTGAAATTTCGTCGAGGGAGAGTTCCCGGGAAAGAATGATTCGGCGAACGCCCATGGATTGCCAAAACCGAACGGCCGCATAGTTAACCGTGTTGGCTTGAACCGACAGATGAATCGGCAGATCAGGCCATGCCTCACGGGCCATCAGGATCAAGCCTGGATCGGCCATGATCAGGGCATCTGGTCCCATGGCGACAATAGGCTCTAAGTCACGGATGAAGGTACGGACCTTTCGGTTATGGGGGAGGACGTTGGTTGCCAGAAAGAAAAGTTTTCCTAGCGCATGCGCTTCCGCAATTCCCTTTGCAAGGTTTTCCTCGAGGAAATCGTTGTTGCGTACCCGAAGGCTGTATCGCGGAAGTCCTGCATAAACAGCGTCTGCGCCATAAGCAAAGGCGTAGCGCATATTCTTCAGGGTGCCCGCGGGAGATAAGAGTTCCGGCTTCTTCATGGGGGGAGGGGAAGTGCTAGAATCGGCAATTTTATCCCTTTCTTGACCTGAACGCTCGGGAATTACGATTAATGTCCAGTCTAGGCCGTTTCAGAACCCTAAAGGACTGTGTGGGTAACACGCCTTTAGTGGCCCTTCAGCGTCTTCCGGGAAAGTCCAGCAATCAAATTCTAGCCAAGCTCGAAGGCCATAATCCGGCGGGATCGGTCAAGGACCGTCCGGCGTTGAGTATGATCGAACGCGCCGAGGCGCGCGGAGAGATTAAACCTGGCGACCGATTGATTGAAGCGACCAGTGGCAACACGGGGATCGCGCTGGCGATGGCTGCGGCGGTCATGGGATACAAAATGACGCTCATCATGCCCGACAACATGAGTGCTGAACGCCGTGCATCGATGAAAGCTTTTGGCGCGGAGATCATCCTGACACCGGCTAAGGGCAGCATGGAGGCAGCGATTGATCTCGCCCGGGCCATGGAGGCGAGGGGCGAGGGCAGGATCCTGGATCAGTTTGCCAATCCTGACAATCCCAGAGCGCATTACGAGGGAACCGGGCCTGAAATTTGGCGTGATACCTCCGGTTCAATCACGCATTTTGTAAGCTCTATGGGAACCACGGGAACCATCATGGGAACCTCGTCATACCTCAGAGAAAATAATCCCAAGATCCAGATCATCGGAGTCCAGCCCGAGGGCGATTCCAAAATACCGGGCATTCGGCGATGGCCACGGGAATATCTTCCGAAAATCTGTGATTTTGAACGCATCGACCGCATCATGGATGTTTCTCAGGCAGAAGCCGAGCAAATGACCCGGAGGCTCGCGGTTGAAGAGGGAATTTTTGCCGGTATTTCATCCGGTGGAGCCGTAGCCGCCGCCTTACGGCTCTCAGAATCGGTGACGGACGCCGTCATCGTCGTGATCATCTGTGACCGGGGAGATCGGTATCTTTCCACGGGCGTTTTCCCTGAGTAGACCCGGAATCAAATCATGGCACAACGTCGTCGTCGTAAAGCACTTCCCCCTCAGGGTAGCTTCGAGCTAAAGATTGAATCCATGACCCACGATGGACGGGGTGTGGGGCGTATTGACGGAAAGCCTGTCTTTGTCCACGGCACGCTTCCTGGGGAAGACATCACTTTTGAATACACGGAGGTCCGACGGGATTTTGCAGAGGGTCGGCTGCTTGAGGTCCTGACTCCTGCGGAATCACGCGTAGTGCCGGCCTGCGAGCATTACGGTGTGTGTGGAGGTTGTAGCTTCCAGCATGTTCAAGATGCCGAGCAGATTCGTCTTAAACAGGGGCTTTTGCTCGATCAGTTCCAAAGGATCGGGAAGCTGGATGAATTTCCCGTCTATGATCCTTTGACGGGCCCTTCTTGGGGCTATCGCCAGAAGGCACGGCTCGGAGTGAAGTACGTTGCGAAAAAGGGCAAGGTTCTGGTCGGATTTCGTGAACGCTCAAGCCCTTTCATTACCGAAATCGATTGCTGTCCTGTGCTTGATCCCAGGGTCGGCTCAAAGTTGGGATCTATTGCGGACCTGATCCACGGTCTCAGCATCCGGGATCGTTTGCCGCAAATTGAGGTGGCCTGCAGTGATCAGGCCGTTGCCTTGGTTTTCCGCATCCTTGAGGACCTGACTGGAGAGGATATTGAGCGCTTCAACCAGTTCGCTCGGGAGGAAGGTTTTCTCGTCCTGCTTCAACGGGGCGGCCCCGATACCGTGGTTCCGCTGAAAGCGGATGCGTCAGTCGACCTTTTCTACGGAGTTCCTGAGGCCTCTGTTGAATTTGCCTTCAAGGCGACCGACTTTACCCAGGTCAACCCTGCCATCAATCAGAAGATGATTGCGCGGGTGATGGAGCTTCTGGACCCCAAGCCCACGGATGTGATCCTTGATCTTTTTTGCGGAATTGGAAATTTCACGCTCCCTTTGGCAAGAAAGGCAAAAAAGGTCATCGGTGTGGAGGGAAGCGTCGAAGCGGTCGAGCGGGCGCGGTTCAATGCGGAGAGAAACGGGCTTGAGAATGCGACGTTTCATGTCGCAGATCTCAGCAAGTCAGTTGATGGGGAGCCTTGGGTCCATGAGACCTTCGATAAGATCCTCCTGGATCCATCCCGAGCGGGTGCTCTTGAGATTCTTGAGCGGATTCCAGGTTGGCATGCCAGTCGAATCGTCTACGTTTCCTGCAATCCCTCAACACTGGCAAGGGATGCCGGTGTTCTAGTCCACGATCATGGCTATCGCTTGCAGGGTGCAGGGGTTATGGACATGTTTCCGCAGACCGCTCACGTCGAATCTCTCGCTCTCTTTGAGAAGGACGGCCGGTGACCAGATCGTCGAAAGATTCGGCTTATCTTCGCGTTGATGTTGCCCGTCAGGCACTCGAATGGGTTGAGGACGATCATGTGACGCATGACTGGGCCGTTTCAACGGCCAAAAATGGCTTGGGTGAACTCCGGGGAAGTGAAATGACTCCGAGGGGATGGCATCGAGTACGGGCGAAGATCGGCGGGGGGCAACCATTGAATGCTGTTTTTCGGGGTCGCAGACCGACGGGTGAGATCTACGGGGAGGCATTGGAGGCTCAGTACCCCGGCAGAGACTGGATATTGACCCGGATTCTCTGGTTAGGGGGGATGGAGCCCGGAGTGAATCGCTATGGTGCCGTGGATACAACGTGGCGGTATATTTATGTTCATGGAAGTCCCGATCACGGGGTTACGGGCAAGCCGCTCTCGCATGGATGCATTCGAATGAAGAGCGCCGACATGCTGGACCTTTTTGACCGGGTGCCGATTGGTATGCGAATTTTAGTCGCTGGTTGAGCTTTACGAGATAACGCATCTTATGTCCCATCAAGCTTCGGGTATGACCGCGCTAGAACGCCGGGCTAGTCTTTCGCTGGCAGCCATCTACATGCTGCGAATGATTGGCATGTTCCTGATTCTTCCAGTCTTCTCCGTGTTGGCGAGGGACCTTCCTGATGCGTCCCCCTTTCTTGTGGGGTTAGCTATCAGTGCGTATGGCCTGACACAGGCGGTTTTTCAGATCCCCTTCGGAATGTGGTCGGATCGTTGGGGAAGAAAGCCAGTCATTACAGTTGGGCTGATTCTTTTTGTCATCGGTAGCATCTTTGCGGCGATCTCTCCTTCCATCTACGGAATTATTGCTGGCCGATGCCTGCAAGGTGCAGGTGCTGTCGCTGCGGTGGTAATGGCGTTGGCTGCGGATCTGACTCGTGAAGAGAACCGGACCAAGGCGATGGCCATGATCGGGATCAGCATTGGGATTTCGTTCGCCATCTCGATTGTGGCCGGTCCCATTCTTTCCAATTGGTTAGGGCTCCAGGGACTCTTCTGGCTGATTACCGGGTTGGCCGTCGCCAGTCTGGTGGTCCTTCATGTCTGGGTGCCTAATCCGAAAGTCTCGACGTTTCATGGCGATGCTCAGTTGAGAACGCAAGGGATTCGGCGCGTTTTTGCCAATCGGGAATTGCTCAGGCTCGATTTTGGAATTTTCTGTCTGCACCTGATGTTGACGGCCAGCTTTGTCGTCGTGCCCGTTCTCATTCGGGATCAGCTAGAAATGCCAGCCTCAGAGCACTGGTATTTATATCTCCCTGTTTTCTTGCTGGCCATTTTGACTATGGTGCCTTTTGTCATCCTGGCGGAAAAAAAGCGCAAGATGAAGCCTGTCTTCGTCTCCTTCATTGCGCTGGTAGGGCTCTCTATGTTGGGTTTCCTCTCTTTTGGAAATACCTTCTTGGGTGTATTTGCGCTGCTGTACCTCTTTTTTACCGGGTTCAATTTGCTTGAGGCGACCCTGCCGTCAATGATTTCGAAAATTGCGCCGCCCGATCTCAAGGGGACGGCCATGGGCATCTATTCGACCGCTCAATTTCTGGGGGCTTTTGCCGGTGGAACGGGGGCGGGATTTCTGGTCGGGCAATATGGCAACTCTGCCGTTTTTATCTACTGCGGTATCGCCGCATTATTGTGGCTGCTTGTGGCCTTTGGGATGAGGCCGCCACGCCATCTCAGCAGTCGTCTTGAAAACATTCGCGATATCCCGACGGAGTCGATGACGGCTCTATCGAGCAAGTTGGCAAAAATCCCCGGGGTTATTGAAGTGGTTGTGGTCCCTGAGGACGGGGTCGCTTACCTCAAGGTTGAGCGAGATCATTTGGACGAAAGGGGGCTTGATGCCTGCCTTGCAGCATTCAGAGGGGCGGTTGCCCCTGCGGTTCAGTTATCAGAGGCTCAAGCTGAGCAATGAACTTTGGCTGCGGCACACTGATTGTTCTAATGATTTTGGTCGTGGTGGCGGGAAAGCTCATCCCCCATGGCCCGGCCGCATCTTCACCAGCGGCTCAAGCCAGCGGGAAGGCACAAATAGCCAACGCCACCGTCCCTCGGGAGACAGTCGTCAAGCCTTCTCCGAGAGTCATCGAGGAATCTCACACCCCCTCTTTTGAGGCCATGCTTTCGGCCTTGAAAACCTGGGTTGATGAGAAAGCCACGGAGGCTGAGCAGAATGTGTTGACCCGCGCCGCCCTCCCGGCCGGGGCGGGGCCTGCGGCCGAGGTGTTGGCAAAAGTCGGAGAGGAGGCCAAAACCTTGGTCACCCAGCGCATTGCCGAGGTGGCCTCGCCGCCGGAGGTCCCATCCCCACCTGCTCATCCCGAGAAAGCGAAGGGGAAATCGGCCCCAGCGCACCCCGGTCCCGCCCATCCTGTTGTGTCATCCACATCCGGGGCGAAGCTTGCCGTGGAAGGTCGAGACCCGGTGTTCAACAATCCTTGGAATCATGCCGTCGAGCCGGTTGAGCGTTATCTTAAGCAACACGTCCATGATGCCGCCTCAATCGAGGTTATGGAGTGGGGGCAGGTTGAGGTCGTGCGCGAAGGCTATCAGGTCCGCTGCGTGTACAAATCAAAAAATGTTCTGGGGAAGATGACCACCCAGAGTCGTCTCTTTGTGCTGGATCACACCGGCAAAGTGATCGACATTCGCGATTGAGGAAAGCCGATCAATCGCTAGTGATCAGAGGCGCCAGCCCGCCGGCCTGATCGAGCGCGACCAGGTCGTCGTAGCCCCCGATGTGGGTTTGCCCAGCGAAGATTTGAGGGACTGTTCGCCGTCCCGTGATCTGCATCATCTCGTCACGGATTTCCGGGCTCTGGTCAACGCGAATTTTCTCAATTTCGCTAACCCCCTTTGATTTGAGGTATCGCTCTGCCAGATGGCAATAAGGGCAGATGCCTGTCACATACATTCTAAATTTTTCCATCCTGTCGCCTCGGGCTGAAAAACTTGTTAAACGGCACAGGGATCGTAGAATGCCCCACACCTGTCCTGGGGATCATAACGCCCCAATCGGCTCTGCAACCAGGTCCATTTCTCGGGACGTGATGGCAAGCACAACGAAAGCCCAGGAGGCTTTATGAAGAACAGACTGCATTTGATCTTTGAGTATTTTCTGATTGGGGCCTTAGGCTTGCTCCCGATTCTCCTGATTACCCAGATCGTCCTGACCGTCGAAAGTATCCTGAGAGAATCCTTGGTTGGCATCTATGGGCGTTTCGAGAGCATCCTGCTTCCGGGAATCCTTCTGTTGGGATCCATCGTTTTGGTCATCTACGTCGGATACCTGATCAAGCAGGATAAGGCCCACATCCTCTACTTCCTGGAAAAGATTATTAATCGTATTCCGCTGCTAGGGGTGATCTATCGGGTGTCTCAGAAGGTCCTTCGGCTTTTTCACGATGGCCATGACAAGCAGATCACTGATTCGGTATTTATCGAATATCCGCGACAGGGATTATGGGTTCCTGCATATGTAACGAACCGGACGGGGCCAATGTTGGTGGTCTACGTTCCGACATCCCCAAATCCCACGTCGGGATTTACACTGATTGTCCATGAGTCTTCGGTCAGAAAATCGCCGATGACCATAGAGGAGGTTTCCTCTTTCATTATTAGTCTGGGGGCTGACTTTCCGAAGTCGAAGGAAGTCTCTGATCTCTTGCTCGCGCCAGGTGGTGCAAAGGCCGGGGAGGCGATTCCCTACCTGCCAGACTAAAACAACGCGCCCCAGCTAGCCTTGTTTAGGCTAGGGGGCGATAATCCTTATTTTTGTGAATCGAAGGGATGTCAATGAAGAAGCTGATCGTGTTGTTCCTGGCCGCACTGGCGCTTTCTGCCTGTGCGAAAAAAGAAAAAACTGGCCTGAAGGACGTACTGGTTCAGCGCTTCAGTGAGGATCAGGATCTCAAGGACTATCAATTGGATCCTGCAGATGTCGCCGATTGTGTGATTGACGAAATCTCAAGCTCTCTGCCCGGCTTTGCAGGCGATCCCCGCCGTGATGAATACTTCAAAGCCTATGAGAAGTTCTTTAACGTGAAATCAGCTGCGGATGCAGAGGCTTCCGTCAATGAGTTCGAGCGTCTCTTTGGGACGCGTCAAAAGGCGAGAGAAGCTGCATTGGGGATCACGGATCACATCATGACCTGCATGGGGAAGGCCATCGAAAATGCACCAACCGATGGTCACCGTGCGCAACCGGCCGAGGCGCCTGAGCCAAAGAGCCCTGCTCCCGTCGGTTCAAAATAGCGAGAAGCGCACCATAAATGAGCAAAACGCCCCTTTAAGGGGCGTTTTTTTGTGCCTTGACGGAGTAGTGTTTGCCAACCAATTGAACTAAAAGCTCTTTAATGCGGCGCAATTCTTGCATCATGGGTCCTTCGCATGGCCCGTTTATCGTGCTGTTGCGCCAATTCAAGATTGGATGGGCGCATCAGGAATTCGGGTTCGCGGGTCACGGAAATTTGAGATCACCGAGATGAAGCCGAATCTGATGTACGAGCAAATGGAGCGAATTGCCAATCTGATGCGGGCAAGTGTGCGCAAATCGGGCCTTAGCAAAGGGCTCCAACCCGTTCAGATGGAGGCGTTGCACTATCTCAGTCGCTGTAATGAGTACAGCAACACGCCAATGGCAGTCGCAGAGTTTCTGGGTTTAACCAAGGGTACGGTTTCTCAGACTTTAGCCGTGCTTGAAGGAGATGGGCTGGTGACCAAAACAGCCGACGCCAAAGATCGCCGGGTTATTCATCTCAAGCTGACACCGGAGGGTAAAACCGCCCTATCCAATGCCATTCCTCCAGAGGCCCTGACTTCGGCATTGGATCAACTGAGCCCAACTGAGCGACAGGCATTGAACGCCGCACTCACCACCCTCTGGGGTTCACTCCAGCGTGTGAATGGACTCAAGACCTTTGGTGTCTGCGCCAGTTGCCGATATCACAACCGGACCGAAGATGGGAAGTCATCTTGCGAATTGACCCGAGAGGTCCTCCTGGAAGCCGAGCACGAGAAAATCTGTCGCGAGCATCTTCCAAGAGTCCAGTAGTCCCATCGTGGGGGGTTAGACGAGAATTCGTTCGATCCCGCCGTTCGAGGCTTTGTCGATATAGTTTCGCATCCATTGCTCGCCCAAAATGTTGCGAGCCATTTCGACGACGATGTAGTCGGCATCGAGCTCCTTCATGTCATCCTTATAGCGACTCAAACCTTGAAGGCAGGAAGGGCAGGATGTCAGAACCTTAATCGGTCCCTCATCGCTCTCTAGATCCAATTTATCCCGGTTTTTCTCAAGTTCCTCGAGTTTACGGAAACGCACCTGCGTAGAAATATCCGGACGGGCGATGGCCAAGGTCCCGGACTCCCCGCAGCAACGGTCAGAACGCGTGATAGGGGCCCCTGAATCCTGTCGAACCAGTGCATTCACTGTCTTCATCGGATCCCTCACCTTAAGTGGACTATGGCAAGGGTCATGGTAAAGGTATCGAGTGCCCTTGATGCCCTCAATCGAAACGCCTTTTTCCAGAAGGTATTCATGGATGTCGATCAGGCGGCAACCCGGGAATATTTTGTCGAACTCATAGCCATAGAGTTGATCCAGGCAGGTGCCGCAACTGACCACGACCGTTTTGATATCGAGGTAATTCAGTGTGTTCGCTACGCGATGGAAAAGGACACGATTATCGGTCGTGATTTTTTCTGCCTTGTCATTTTGCCCGGCTGCACGCTGCGGATAGCCGCAACACAGATAGCCCGGAGGCAGCACCGTTTGGACTCCCACGTGATAAAGCATGGCTTGCGTTGCGAGTCCAACCTGAGAGAAAAGACGCTCTGAGCCACAACCTGGAAAATAAAAGACGGCTTCTGTCTCAACTCGCGTGACTTTGGGGTCGCGGATGATGGGAACGACCTGATTATCTTCAATATCCAGCAAAGCGCGAGCAGTTTTGCTCGGGAGTTTCCCCGGCATTTTTTTGTTCACGAAATGGATCACTTGCTCGCGGATCGGCGGACGGCCCAGAGAGGCAGGAGGGTGCTGGGCCTGAGATTTTCCCCAAGGTGCAAGCAAACGGCTCGCCATACGTTGGGCGCGATAGCCAAAATCCACCATGCCAGCCCGCAATAGTTTGATGGTTCCTGGCGTTGTCGCATTCAGGAACAGCATTGCGACGCTTTTGGTTGGGTTGAAACTTTGCTTGCCCATCTTGCGAAGCAAGTTGCGCATGTTCATCGAGACTTCGCCAAAATCGATGTCGACCGGACAAGGGTTGAAACACTTGTGGCAAACCGTGCAATGATCCGCAACGTCTTCAAATTCCTTCCAGTGGGTGATTGAGACGCCTCGGCGGGTCTGTTCTTCGTAAAGAAATGCCTCAATCAATAGCGAGGTCGCAAGAATCTTGTTCCGGGGTGAGTAGGGAAGGTTAGCCTTTGGGACATGGGTTGCGCACACCGGTTTGCACTTTCCGCAACGAAGACACGACTTTACAGAGTCAGCAATCGCGCCAATGTCACTCTGCTTCATGATCAGGGATTCAAACCCCATGAGGCTGAAAGAGGGGGTATATGCACGAGTCAAGTCTCCGCCCGGCAGAAGTTTCCCACGATTAAAGTGCCCATGAGGATCGACTTTTGCCTTGTAACGGTGGAATGGTGCGACTTCGTCAGGCGTCAGGAATTCGTACTTGGTAATGCCAATGCCGTGTTCGCCGGAGATGACTCCCCCTAGAGAACGGGCAAGTTCCATGATGCGTTCCACGGTTCCATTGGCCTCCTGCAGCATCTCGTAATGATCGGAGTTGACCGGGAGGTTGGTGTGGACGTTGCCGTCACCGGCATGCATGTGAAGCGCGACAAAGACGCGTCCCCGCAGTGTTTCCCGATGAATCGTCTCGATGCGTTCGACGACCGCACGAAAGTTGTCACCCTCAAAAATATCCTGGAACGGTTTTCTCAGTTCCTGTTTCCAGGAAATGCGGATCGAATGATCCTGAAGACGATGGAAGAGCGTCGGCTTTTCGGTCCGGTTATTAAACTCACCCGCATGAATGCCGAGATCATCGAATGAGGTTTCTGCGGATGCGAGATCCAGATCGAGGTGATCGTGAATCCATTGCCAGCGGGTACTCACCCGTTCAATGACTGTGAGTGCACGCTGCCGGCGCTCCCCGATCAGTTCATCCTTGTCGAGCCCCTCCTCATAGGAGCGAACGGGAAGTTCACCTGAAAGGAAAGTTCTGAGGCTATCGCAGAGCCGAAGCTTATTCCGTATCGAAAGTTCGATGTTAAAGCGCTCAATGCCGTCGCAGTACTCTCCCATACGAGGTAAGGGGATGACGACGTCCTCGTTGATCTTGAACGCGTTGGTGTGTCTTGCAATAGCGGCCGTGCGCGCGCGGTCCAGCCAGAAGGTCTTTCGCGTTTCCGGGCTAATGGCCACGAAACCTTCACCGGCCCTCGCATTGCAAATTCTGACGACCTCGCTCGTGGCGCGGGCTACAGCGTCCTCGTTATCCCCAACGATGTCCCCGATCAGAACCATCTTGGGCCGGCCCCTTTTTTTGGCCTTCGTCGCGTATCCAACGGCTCGGACATAGCGTTCATCGAGGTGCTCAAGACCCGCCAGCATGACGCGGTCACTGCCCGTTTTGGGTTGGCCCTCAAGAAAATCTCGAATTTCCACGATCGCAGGCACGGCTTCTCTTACCTGCCCGAAGAATTCGAGACAGAAGGTTCGAGTGACCGGGGGCATTTCATGGAGAATCCAGGTGGCCGAGGTCACGATCCCGTCGCAACCTTCCTTTTGAATGCCTGGCAAGCCGCCTAGAAACTTGTCGGTGACGTCCTTTCCAAGACCGGTCTTTCTAAATCGTTCCCCGGGAATCGTCAGCGTTTCCTCGCCGAGCAGGGTTTTGCCCTTCGAATCGAAGCGCTTCAGGAGGAAGCGAACCTCCGGAACCAGGTGAATTTTCCCGTAGTTGTGGTCGAGGCGTTCGACCTCAAGCCAGTTCCCATCCGGCGTGACCATTCGCCAGGACATCAGGTTGTCTAGCGCAGTTCCCCAGAGCACGGCTTTCTTGCCACCGGCATTCATGGCGACATTCCCGCCGATACAGGAGGCATCTGCCGATGTGGGGTCGCAGGCAAAAACCAATCCCCGCGACTCAGCAACTTCCATTGCTCGTCGAGTGACGACGCCCGCTTCCGTATGGAGCAACGGCTTCCCGCTGGTTTCCTCACGAACACTCATGCGGAGGAGCTTTTCGGTATTAATGACCGCAGACAGGGGAGTTAATGGGACAGCACCCCCGGTGTAGCCAGTGCCACCTCCACGCGGAATGATGGTGAGCCCAAGCTCGATGCAGGACCTGACCAAGGGTGCAATTTCTTCCTCGCTATCTGGATAGAGCACCAGGAAGGGATATTCGACGCGCCAGTCCGTTGCATCGGTTACATGGGTGACGCGGGCGTAGCCATCAAAATTGATATTGTCCTTGCGGGTATGTCGGGACAACTGTTTCATGGCCCGCTGTCGTAAGCGCCGAGTAGTATCGAGGGTTGTTTCAAACTGATCGACGGCCCGGTTCGCGGCTTCAAGCAACGCGAGCACCTTGGGAACCCGGCCTGGATTTTCGATTTCAAGAGATTTACGGCGCTCATCCATTTGCCGTAGTCGGTGCCTTAGAGCCCCGAGGAGTGCTTTTCGGCGCGTGGCGTTATCGATGAGGTCGTCTTCAAGATAAGGGTTCCTCTGGATCACCCAGATGTCGCCAAGGACCTCAAACAACATTTTTGAGGATCGCCCAGTGATCCGTTCCGCTCGAAGCTCTTCAAGGATCTGCCAGTACTCTGGGCCCAGGAGTCGAATCACGATCTCCCGATCGGAGTAGGACGTATAGTTATAGGGAATCTCCCTGAGGCGGTCGCTGCCGACGGGCGCCTGGTTTTGCTTTAAAGCGGGGGATGGAGCGGAGGGCGAGGGCGTCCCGGCAGAATCGCCGGGGTGCTCGTTTGAATTGAGGGTCACGGTATCAGTGGGATCTCAGAGTGCCTGCTCGCCTGTTTCGCTGGTCCGAATGCGAATGACTTGCTCAAGGTTGCTGACGAAAATCTTGCCATCACCAATCTTTCCGGTATTAGCCGCCTTGATGATGCATTCGATGGATTGGTCGAGTAGTGCATCGCTGACCGCAACCTCGATTTTGACCTTGGGAAGGAAGTCCACAACGTATTCCG
>JBDKLO010000017.1:0-3047 GCA_039795615.1 Pseudomonadota bacterium | reverse complement strand
GGTGGCGCCAAGATTCCTGCCTTCGAAATGATTCAGCACTCGGTGACCATCATGCGAGGCTGCTTTGGAGGCTGCAGCTTCTGTTCCATCACGGAGCACGAGGGTCGCATCATCCAGAATCGCTCTGAAGACTCTATTCTTCGCGAACTGGAAACGATTCGAGACACGTCACCCGCCTTTACGGGACACATCACGGACCTCGGTGGCCCAACGGCTAATATGTATCGTCTGGCCTGCAAGGACCCCGAAACCGAGGCCTCCTGCCGAAGACTGTCCTGTGTTTTTCCGGGGATTTGCAAGAACCTCGACACCGATCACGGCCCGCTGATTCAGCTGTACCGTAAAGCCCGCGCCATTCCAGGCATCAAGAAGATCACCATCGGATCAGGGCTTCGTTACGACCTTGCGGTCCGCTCCCCAGAATACGTCAAGGAATTGGTGACGCATCACGTCGGCGGGTATCTCAAGATCGCTCCGGAACACACAGAATCCGGCCCGCTCTCCAAGATGATGAAGCCCGGCATCGGCACCTATGACAAGTTCAAGACCCTCTTTGACAAATTCTCCCGTGAAGCTGGCAAAGAGCAGTACCTGATTCCCTACTTCATTGCGGCGCACCCGGGAACGACCGATGAGGACATGCTGAACCTTGCCCTCTGGTTAAAGCGGAATGGATTTAGGGCGGATCAGGTTCAGGCTTTCCTGCCCTCACCCATGGCCAACGCCACAACGATGTATCACTCCGGCAAGGACCCTCTTCACAGGGTCAGCCGAACGAGTGAAGACGTTTATGTCCCCAAAAAGGTGAAACAGCGACGCCTGCACAAGGCCTTCCTCCGCTATCACGATGCAGAAAACTGGCCCCTGCTGCGTGAGGCTCTCAAATCCATGGGGCGTGCCGACCTGATTGGCAATGGCAAGCATCACCTCATTCCCGCCTGGCAACCCAAGGGCACCGGCCTTCAGCACGAAGGCAAACGCAAAACGATCCAGAAAGGTCGGGTGCGCACCCAACATACTGGCCTTCCTCCTTTGCCGGGCCGATCCAAGCCCCCTCGTTCACCTCGCTAAGGGCTGAGCTCCGCCAAACGGGTCCCCGGAGGTACAATGAGCGCCCGGCATGGGGCGCAGCGCCTCGCTTGCCTCATCTTTGAATTTCACGAGGAATCCGCAATGTGGGACTTCGATCTGATGGCCGCCATTCGAGCGATTGAAAAATCCATGGCCTATGTGCTTTACCGCCTGGGACTCTGCCTCGGGGTGGCCTTTGGCTATCTGATGGCGACCCTCGGCGGCGCCGGAACATTGGTGGGTTTTGGCTCGCTGGAGAAAGACGCGATTTCTCTCGGCCCCATTGGCGCTGCGATCGGATTTATCGCCTTCGCCTTCCTGATGACCCGCATCAAAACCTTGTGGCTTAGGATCGTTGACCTCCCCCAGCTCGGCATTCTGGCGGATCAGTGGGATGGACGAATCCTGCCAACGGCGCGCGCCCTTCTGGCCTATGCCAAGGAACGACTGAATGGCGCCTATTCCAGTACGTCCCAACTGAATGAGCTTGATCTTTCGGTCCGTGAGGTGCTTACCGATCTGGTCAGACTCCATCCCTGTCCCAAGCTTAATGCTGGAGGAGACTTTCTGGCGCAGATCTCACTTCAACTCACCGCCCGAATTTCAAGGCTGAATCACCGGACACTGCTCGCCTGGCATTTCATGAGTGGCCATCAGGATCCCTGGCAGTCGGCAGCAGAGGCTCTCGAGGTGTATGACCGTCACTTTTCAGCCATGCTCCGCAATCGCGCCATCCTCACGGCCTTCACCTGGCTCGGTTTTCTCACGGCAGTACCGCTCCTCGACAAGGGCATTGAAATCCTGGTTTCGGACATCCCCATTCACATGGGTCCTTGGCCCCTGATCTTTGCAGGCGTTTTCTCATGGGCCATCAAAGCCGCCTTCTTTGATGCGATCGCAGAGGCCGCGATGTTGGACTCCTTTTTCCCGATCGCACGCCGCGAAGCCGGAAGTCTGTCGGCATCATCCCTCAGCCAGAACTCCCCAGCCTATGCGGCACTTCAAACGAAGATCGGCAGTTTCCCAAGTTAAGCCACACAGGGGCCAACGGCCGGTTCCGATGGTGGCCCCTGCCTTAAAAAGAGCCTATAATTCCGAGGTTTAACGACAGTTAAGGATGAGCCCATGCGTGTAGTTCAAGAAGCGCTGACGTTTGACGATGTTCTCCTCATTCCCGCCCACTCCAGTGTGCTCCCGCGGGATGTCAGCCTTGAAACCTACCTGACACGCAACATCAAGCTCAATATCCCCCTTCTGTCGGCCGCCATGGACACCGTGACGGAAGGACGCCTTGCGATCACGATCGGCCAGGAAGGCGGCATCGGCATCATCCACAAGAACATGAGCGCCGAGCGGCAGGCCTATGAGGTCAGCACGGTTAAAAAGTACGAAAGCGGCGTCATCAAAGAGCCCTTTACCGTTTCCCCGAATGCCACCATCCGTGAGGTTCTGGAACTCACCCGCGCCAAAGGCATTTCTGGCGTTCCCGTCGTCGACAAGGGCGACCTCGTCGGCATTGTGACGAGCCGCGACCTTCGCTTTGAAACCCGCCTTGAAGAATCCGTTGCCAAGGCAATGACCCCGAAGGAAAAACTGATCACCGTTCGGGAAGGCGCGAGTAAGGAAGAAGCCATTCGGCTGCTGCATCAGCACCGCATTGAGAAGGTTCTGGTGGTGAATGACCGCTTCCAGCTGCGCGGTATGATCACTGTCAAGGACATTCAAAAGTCCCGCGATTACCCGCAGGCCTGCAAGGACGAACAAGAAAGGCTCCGCGTGGGCGCCGCCGTCGGTACCGGTGCCGGAACCGAGGAACGCATCGAAGCCCTGTCAGCCGCGGGCGTTGACGTGATTGTGGTGGACACGGCCCATGGACACTCTCAGGGCGTGCTCGACCGGGTCCGCTGGGTCAAGCAGAATTTCCCCAAAATTCAGGTGATCGGCGGCAACATCGCTACCGGCGAAGCAGCCAAAGC
>JBDKLO010000016.1:0-6827 GCA_039795615.1 Pseudomonadota bacterium | reverse complement strand
CCATTGTCCTGATAAAGCTGACTTGATTTATGAACGGTGCCGGCGGAGATCTGCGACTTATAGGAAAGGTTACGGTGGTTTATGCGCATACGCCTTTGAATGCCGCGAAAACTACACAACTAGCAAATCGAAGGCAAGGCTGACTGACCTAATGCACAATGCATTGGATGGCGAGCACCGTCTGAGATGATTGTGTTGGCAGCATGCATTCATCTGCATTCAACTTATGACATCAAGTCCCTGACAAACCCAAGGCTATCCCTCATTTTGCAACATAGCTTTAGTAAACTTGTCATGTATCGGCTCTCACAAAGTGCTTTAACGGTTTAATCGAGTATTTCTAGCGATGCAGAGGCTCTCGCCAAGACAAAACCAGCTGAATTTAGGTCTTTTCTCCTTAAACCAGCGATCAGTGACGTTTTTAGGCGCGATCTTGATCGCCACGCTAGCTGCCATAACTGCTTGTTGGGCCTCAGATGACTATAAATCAACGATCCCGCCGCTGTTTATGGGCGGCGAGCAGGCACAATCCGACCTCCAAACCACAGGGGGTAGTCAGCTCTTTGTACCTAGCAACACACCGCTAGAGACAAAAGAACTCACCCTCGACTTGGCAATTAGCCGGGCGTTGGCAGCAGACCCTCACATACAGGCGGGTTACGAAAACATACGGCAGTCAGAGGCGGATTTAGTCACTGCAGGACTTTTGCCAAATCCTGAATTAACAACTGATTATTTGATGGCACCTTGGGGGAAACCCTTCGTTCCAACGAAGCAAGGAGGCCCGTCGCAGACCGATGCATTGGTCTTTTTTCCAATTGACTGGCTCTTGTTTGGCAAACGTGCCTCAGAAATCGTATCCGCACAACGGGGAGTTGATGTCAGTACTGCGCAATTTGCGGATATGGTTAGGCTACGAATCGCAGAGACCATCTCAGCGTTTTACGATGTTCTTGAGGCTCAGGCGATGGTTGAACTCGCCCGTATTGATATCGAAAGCCTCACCCAGGTGGAGAACATCACTTCGCAACGCGTTGAGTTAGGGGGTGCAGGAAGCATCGAGCTGGATCGTGTTCGCGTATCAATTTTCAGTGGTCGTCGTGAATTAAGAAGCCGTGAAGCTGAACTTTATGGTGCCATGGCTCGCCTTCGTTCTTTTCTTGGCTTGAGTAAAGAGTTGGAATTTCAGGTCAAGGGGAGTTTAGATGTCACCAAGCCCGTTGATCTCATTGACTCAGAAAAGGCATTCGATCTTGCCGAACAGAATCGTCCTGATTTAGTCGCCCTTCATCATGCATTAGATCTCGCCAGTCAAAACATTACCGTAGAGGAGAGGCGGGCCTACCCCGAGGTCAAACCTGGATTTGGTTATACGAAGCAGTTTCAGGGTGAGGTTGAGCAGCCTAACGCTCAGTCCTGGAACGTCATTCTTGAGATGAGCATGCCGATTTTTAACCGCAATCAAGGTAACATCGACAAGGCTAAATCACTCCGGGTGCAAGCAGAACATAACCTCGGTCTTCAGCTGGTGAATCTTCGTGCTGAGATAGCTCAGGCAGTTAAAAACTTCAAGGCGGCCAGAGACGCCCTTCTGATTGATGACCCGGGACAACTCGAGTCAGCAAGAAATGTTCGAGACAAAATACGCGCAGCATATGAACTTGGGGGGAAGCCCCTTATTGATGTTCTCGATAGCCAAAGGGGTTATCAGGAAACCTATCGCCTTCATATCGTCAGCCGATCAAGTTATTGGCATTCGCTCTTCGCCCTAAACGCTGCTATCGGAACACAGGCGCTCAAATGACAGTGATTCAAATACAGGCCGCACGGTCCCGATGGCTCCTTGTCGGAATCGCCGTTATTACGGTACTGCTAATAGTGAGATTTACCGGGGGCCAGTCAGACAAGGACTCAAGATCTGAAATCAGCCAAACCGATACAACCGCCACCGTCATTGGCCCGAACCTGATCGCGATCAAGGAGGGAAGCCCCCTTGAAAAGAAACTGGCGATAACCGAGGTTAGTCTTGAACGGATTTCAACACCAATCCTGACGGTAACAGGTGCAGTAATGGCCCGACTTAAGGCGGGTAATGAGCCCACAGTCAATCGATGGCAGTTCAGTAGCGTCGAATTGTCAGCCATGTATTCGGATTGGCAAAAAGCCAAGGCGGAAATGGATTTTGCTGGAAAAGCTCTGCAGAAAACAAAGGAGCTGACTGCAGCACAGCTAACCTCTCAGCAGAAGGTTGTGGATCGACTTCGAAAGTTGGTTGCAACCGGCACGGAGGCGGTTCGCGATCTCACAACCGCAGAGGCCAATTTGCTTGAAGCGCAACTCGAAGGGCAAAAAAACATCTTCGAAGCTGAAAGCGCGCAAATGCAGGCGACACATAGTCATGCTGATCTTGAACGGCAATTATTAGGCTCTGGCGTTGACCCGGCACTCTTGAGTCATGCAAATGCTGGCGATGCCATGGTTATGGCGGAGGTTCCCGAAGTCAGGGTCAGCCTGGTTTCCTCTGGACAGACCTGTTCTGCCAACTTCTATGGACTACCAAATCAGAAATTCAACGGTATCGTCAGGAGCCTATCTCCAGCCCTATCTACAGAGCGTCGAACCCTTCGAATCTTTTTCGAACTTGATGATGAAAGGAACCAACTGAAACCAGGGATGTATGCAGAAATCGGCCTAGGAACGGAGCCAAGAGAATCGGTCCTCGCCTCGGCCGATGGCGTTCTTCATATTGGTGATACAGATTATGTTTTGACAGCAGCTGATCCCGGGCAATGGCGGGTCACTCCTGTTCAAGTGGGGGAACGTGCGGGTGAGCGCGTTGAAATTCTGAGCGGGCTTTCAGCGGGAGAGCGCCTGATCGGTCATGGATCCATACTCCTTAAACCACTGGTCGTCCAAGCAATCCTCGCCGCTCGAAAGGACCCGCAGCCCGAAGGGGATGACCCCTGATGGTTCCCAATTTGATTCGCCTTGCCCTTCAA
This sequence comes from Pseudomonadota bacterium, assembly GCA_039795615.1. Classification (GTDB taxonomy): domain Bacteria; phylum Pseudomonadota; class Gammaproteobacteria; order Methylococcales; family Methylococcaceae; genus UBA6136. Next base: position 3,828 of record JBDKLO010000016.1, on the reverse strand, counting down.
TATCGCTGGGGGGTCATTGGGGGTACGCTGGTAGTTATGTTGCTGGGCGGTTGGGCTTTCAGCGTTATGAAAATCGACGCCTACCCCGACATTTCTGCTCAGATGGTTCAAGTCATCACCACGTTCCCTGGACGAGCACCCGAGGAAGTTGAGCGCCAAGTCACCATTCCCGTCGAAATCGCGATGAGGAATGTACCTAAGGTTGAAACCATTCGCTCCAGGACCATCTTTGGTCTCTCTGTAGTTCAAATGATTTTTGAAGAGGGCACTGAAAGTTACTGGGCAAGACAGCGTGTTCAGGAAAAGCTCACGTCCGTAGAAATGCCGGATGGAGCCGAAGCTGACCTTGGTCCGCTGGCCACTGCCTACGGCGAGGTTCTTCGTTATGAGCTCATTTCTGATGGGCGTCTCGATAACATGGACCTTCGAACGCTCAATGACTGGGTAGTGATTCCAAAGCTGTTGAGAACCCCTGGGGTTGCAGAGGTCTCAAATTTCGGCGGCTACGCGAAACAATATGCCGTTCTGCTGCACCCTTCGCAGCTTCAGCGCTACGGGCTCTCTGTCAATGACATCGCCGATGCAATTCAGACCAATAATGCGAGTGCCGGTGGCAGCGTGCTCTCGCGCGGAAGTATGTCGTTTGTCATCAGAGGTCGAGGGTCCCTTCAAAATGCTGATGAAATCGGATCGATCTTCGTTCGCTCACTAGGCGGGACCCCGATCTACATCCGGGATGTTGCTGACGTCCAACTCGACGCCAAAATACCAGCTGGGATTTTTAGCAAGGACCTTCGTGATGAGGCCGTGGAAGGCATCGTTCTGCTTCGACGCGGGGAAAATCCATCGGATGTTCTTCACAATGTGCAGATGGCGATACAGGAACTCAACATCGAGGGCCTTCCAGATGGAGCGCAGATCAAACCCTACTATGACAGAAGTTTCCTCATCAACAGCACTCTCCACACTGTCAGTCATAGCGTCTTATTGGGAATAGGTCTTGTCGTTCTAATCCTGCTCGGCTTTTTCGGAAAACCATCCATGGCCCTTCTGGTCGGGCTGACCATCCCATTTTCATTGTTAATCGCCCTACTCCTCATGTATCTCGCCGGTATTCCGATCGGACTCCTCTCAATAGGGGCCATCGATTTCGGAATTATCGTTGATGGCGCAGTCGTTGTGACGGAAAACATTGCGCGACGACTTGATGAGCGAAAAGAGGATGGATTGTCTGCAAGGGATGTGATTTACGCCGCAGCACTAGAAGTTGAACGGCCTGTGTTTTTTTCGCTTCTGATGATTCTAGGTGCCTTTCTTCCCCTCCTAACCTTGACGCATATCGAGGGACTTCTGTTTAGGCCGATGGCAATGACCATCGTATTTGCCCTGGCAGGAGCACTTATCGCAGCACTCATCATTGTCCCAGTTCTAGCGACTTTCTTTTTCCGTGATGGCTTTAAGGAGTGGCACAACCCCGTCGTCACATGGCTGACAATCCACTACAGACGCATACTCGAAACGCTTCTAATTCAGAGGAATAAGACTTTGATGGCAGCGCTATTCACCTTGGTCATGGTAGGAATTGGCATCGTTCCACGCTTAGGGTCTGAGTTTCTTCCCTACATGGATGAAGGCGTTATCTGGGTTCGAGCCAACTTCCCCGAGGGAACGTCGCTCCAGCAAACAGCCAGCTTTGGGCGTCGGCTCAGAGAAATTGCTCTCAGTTTCCAGGATATTCAGTTTGCTGTTGCTCAGACAGGCAGAAACGATAGCGGAACCGATCCCTTCCCGCCCAGCCGCATCGAAATGATGGTTGGACCAAAACCTAAGGACAGCTGGAAACAATTTTCGAACAAGCACGACCTTCTAAAGGCCCTTGGTGAGAGTTTTCGGGGCGAGTTTCCCACGGTTCGATTTAATTTCACCCAACCAATCATTGATAGCGTAACTGAGGATGCGAATGGGACATCAGCCAGTATGGCCATCGAATTCACCGGTGCAGATTCCGGTATTTTACTGGAACTTGCCCGTCGTTCCGAGGGCCTTCTCAAACAAGTCCCCGGTGCGCTTGACGTTAATATTGAACAAGAGGGGCCACAACCCCAGTTACTTATCGAACCCGACAGGTCCCTCTGTGCTCGTTATGATGTTCGGATAGAAGACGTAACGCGAATGATTGATACAGCGATTGGGGGATCTCCCGTCGGTAATCTATTCGAAGCCGAACGTCGGTTCGACATTGTTACCCGGTTTGCCCCTGAACACATCTTGTCACCACAAGCGATCGGACGACTACCTGTCTATAACGAGAACAACATTGCCATACCTCTGGCTCAGGTGGCGAAGATATCCATCATGGATGGTCAAACCATAATCGCTCGAGCGGATGGACGAAGACGTATGACCGTCCGAAGTGACATCGTGGGACGCGATCAGGGGGGATTTGTTGCTGATGCACAGGAGAGATTTGCGCGCGAGATCAAAGTGCCACAGGGATACAAAGTATCTTGGCTTGGTATGTTCGATAATCTCGCACGCGCAAAAAAGCACTTTCAAATTTTGGTGCCCACCACAATCGGCCTAATTTATCTTCTTCTCCTGGCGACATTCAGATCTCAAAGGGATGCCGTAATTCTGCTGATGGCGGTCCCCTTTGCTTTCGTGGGCGGCGCTCTGGCCCTCTATCTCAGAGGCATGAATATGAATGTATCAGCAGGCGTGGGTTTTGCCGCAGTCTTTGGCGTATCAATCATGGACGGTGTGTTGATGCTCCGCTCTATCAACACGGTCAGAAGCACCGGTACCGATATCGATCAGACTATTATCGAAGCAGCGACCCTGCGTCTTCGGCCTATCTTAATCACAGCGCTCGTTGCTATTCTGGGCTTAGTTCCAGCATCACTGGCTACAGGTCTTGGCTCGGATGTTCAAAGACCATTGGCAACAGTCATTGTCTGGGGACTCTTCAGTGCAACCCTCATGACGCTCTTCATTATTCCCGTTCTGTATCGATATGTAGAGCAACCAATTTTCAGATTTAACCGTAATCGGAAAGGAGTCCAACCTGCCTAGATGAGCGGAGGATGATCTAAACAACCTAAGAATTTTTCATTTAATAAAGAGGCCGTTTGTTGACCAATTACTTCAGTCGTCACGACGAAGCGCTGGATCTATCGAATGTAAAGCGGCTGGGAACCAGCCCCCGGGTCGGTCGCATTGGGCTACCTAGTAATTCACCCACCAGTGCTGTGAATGTCGATTGCACCAGCTACTATGAGGCGCTAACGTCCAATGATTCGAGCATTGTGGCAACCGATTCTCCCAACGGATTTGTCGTGTTGAAAAGCCACTCGTGGTAATTCGGAAATAAAGTTTTCACCAGAGATCTTTTCAACACCATGATCAGCATCAATCGCACGACCATGGAAACCCGGGCGATTTCAGTCGATGGGGCGATAAAGCTGGTGCATGTGCCATAGCCCGTCTGAGGCCGCCAGTCCCTTCCGAAATCCAAGCCTCTTTATCGGGTTAAGGTATTACCCCCCTACCCCTCAGATCGGATGGTAATCCCCCCCTTTGTGGCGTAAGCCAAAAGTAGAGGTTATCCGCAATCCGGTTGAGGATCTTAATTATCCTTGGCAGTGCAAAGACTACTTGAAGTGGGTCAGCGCAGAGATGGGAATCCAAAGAGTTAGGGGTGAATCAGTGAGTTGATCAAACTCAAACCGCTCATAAAATTGTTTGGCGGTGTCATTTTTTGCATTAACGATCACTCCCACCATTCCGATCTCATCGGATAGATCTAGACACCGAGTCAAGGCGTTAGCC
>JBDKLO010000015.1:0-9898 GCA_039795615.1 Pseudomonadota bacterium | reverse complement strand
GGCTTGGCATCTGTCAGTGTGGTTGCAGAATTCTGTGTGGTTGCCGGAAGTGCCTCGACCATCGCGATGCTGATGCAGGAACAAGGTTCTGACTGGCTCCAATCAATAGGGGTGGTCTACTACTGGGTGGATGTCGATGGCCATGAAGGCGGGAATATGGTTTAGCGGGTGTGTGATATGCCCCACCATGCAGGGTAAAGGTGATTAATGGGTTTATCAATCCATTGATTAGAATAAGAAAAAAGATAAGGCTCGAAAATTGCTTTCTTTACTCAAGTGGTATAGATAGTTTGGATCCCGAGGGCTAAGGACAGGCCTCTTGTGAAAAAAATGACGTCGAATTCGGAGCATTCAATGAACAAGAAAGACACAAGATTTTTTGGGCTGATGGCGCTCCTGTTAGCAGGGTCGGTCAGCACGGCGCTCGCGCATAACACGGGTGGATATCTTGGGACTTCGCCTTATGCGGTAGATCAGTTTGTGATCGCATGCACCGGAGGAAACAGTTCCACCCGCATGGTGACGGCCATTCAGGACTTTCTTCCAATCAATGGCCCCATTCTGAGTATTACGGTTGAAAAGGATGGGGCTATTGTGACTTCGGTTGAAGTCAAGAATCGGGATGGCAAGTACAGCCCTTCCGTTGAACTTGCCGGTGGGGAGGGTGCCTATGTTTTCACCATTCAAAAGGCCAAGGGGAACGCGGCAGCTCTTAAGCGCAAGATGGTTTACGATGCCCAGTACCATTGCATGACTGGCGATGTCCACACCGAAACCAGCGATCCCCTTTTCTTGCAAAACGGTTAGCCATTGGCCCATTGAGGCCAAACCCGTCACGACTTGAACCCCACGTTTCCGTTTGGTTTCGGTGGGGTTTGTCTTATCTGACTCTTTGGATGTTTGACCATGAAAAATCGCGTAGCGTGCGCTAGTGGCCTACCACTCGTGGTAATCCACGCCACGGTCTTTGTCACCGGCGCGGCAGTGATGCTGCTCGAGCTTTTAGGAACCCGGGTGATTGCCCCCTTTTACGGAACCAGCCTTTATGTCTGGTCGGCCTTGATTGCCGTGACGATGGTTGCCCTGTCGCTCGGCTATTACTTTGGCGGGATTCTGGCGGACCGATATGGGCGAAAGCTTTTCATCTGGATTCTTTTGGCGGCAAGCGGTGGGGTTTTCATGATTCCCGTTGCGGATGGACAGGTCTTGCTCCTTACGGATCCCCTCGGTCTTAGGTTGGGCTCGCTCGTTAGCGCATTCCTTCTTTTTATGCCGGCATTGGTCGCTCTTGGAATGGCAGGGCCTGTGGCAGTGAAGGTCGGAACTACCGACCTTGAGGCGCTTGGTGTTTCTGCCGGAAGGCTTTATGCCGTCAGCACCATCGGGAGTGTGTTCGGCACATTTTTACTTGCCTACTTTCTTTTTCCCTCCTTTGGAACCAATAGCATTTTGCTGACACTTGCCTCAGTGTTGCTTCTGGCTGCGTTGATTCATGGCTTGCTGGCCCGGGCACGGCAGCGAACTGATCTTATGGTGATGGGGCTGATAGTGGCATTGGGGTGTGCTGCAATTTGGGATCATCTCTCAAGCCAGGAAACTCTGAGCCCCAAGGGATTTAGTGTGATTTCCGAGCGGGAGAGTCTCTACGGCAAGGTTCGGGTGATCGACAATCCCATGCAGGATCTAAGGCTGCTTTCATCCGACGCCTCCGTCATTGGGGCCGCATCGATTGGAATGGGACTTAACCGCTTGACGTATCAGCAGATCGTCGGCCTGTTACCCCTGATGCGGTCAGGGATGAGCCGCGGTCTCGTGATTGGGCAAGGGGCAGGTCACATGGCCGGAGATCTTTTTGCGAGCCATGGAGTCAGGGTCGATACCATCGAACTGGATCCTGCGGTGGCTGAGGCGGCGGATAAGCATTTTGGATTCGTGAAAAGCGGACTGCAACGAATCGGGGATGGGCGGTATGAAGTCAGAAAACTTCAGGGGCCCTATGATCTCGTCATTCACGACTGTTTTACAGGGGGATCCGAGCCTACCCATCTTTTGACCCGAGAGGCCCTGCTTGAGATCAAACGGACCCTGAGTGAAAAAGGTTTGATGGCACTTAATCTCGTGGCTTTCAGGTCCCCGGGATTGGATCTGCCCCTAAGGTCTGTCGTCAAGACCGTGTCATCGGTTTTTGGGCAGGTCAAGGTTTATAGGTCAGAGCCGGATAATGACTTCAACGACTTCATTATTCTGGCATCTGATCAGCCGTTGGATGCGTCATCGCGAAAACTGACTACCGCAATGGTGGGCTGGCTTCAAGAGCGTGAAACGCCGGTTGATGTCACGGGAGGGATTCTGATCACGGATGACTATAACCCGCTTGAATCCCTGCAGGTTAAAAAATCAGAGCATTATCGGGAACAGGTCGCAGACTGGCTAGGAGCAGAGATCTTGCTCGACTGAGAGGCCGGAGGAGAAAGTGGGGCGGAAAGCGTATCGGATCCCGATCAATATCGGTTAATAAGCGTTCCGGTGTGGGCTCCGGATGCAGACTGACAGTGATAGGTGAATCCATACACCATGGTACCTTTCAGGATGCTATCGGGTTGATTGTCCCGAGCCTTCGCCTTGCTCAAGGTGATGACGTATTCCCCGTCGCCCCCATTCAGGATGGCGACTGGGCTTCTAATTTTGTCCCCTGACTTGGAGTCAGTCGTGGAAGCCTCGACCCCATTTTTGAATACGGTTGCTGTCACTCCAAACTTCCGACTGGGTGTGCTTGCCTTCACGTCAAAATAAAGGGCAGCGGCGATCCCATTACCATCGTCGTAGCATGTAATAAGCCAGCTTTGGGTGGCGTAGGGTGAGGAGGCCAGAGCCCCGCCTTGGTCGTGGGCAAACGCTGGTAAAGCGCAACCGATCAGCATGCTTAAGGCAAGGGGCTTGAGAAAAGTGATTCTGGTCTGCATGGGTTCCGCTCCTGATCCCAGTGGAAGGGCCACCGTCTTGGACATTGTAAACAAAAGGGGGGGCTTATGCCCCCCCTTTTGTTTTCATCGAGTTACGCTCGAGAATTACTTGCCTCTGGCCCAGCCCGGGAAGGGAAGACCGCTGTCGATTTCGGCGATCGAAGGCATGACGACGAGGTCATAGTCACCGTTGGTCGTGTCCTTACAGGTCGCTGGGTAGGGATTAGTGGTGGTGTTGCGGACCAGGATGTTGTAACCCATCCAGAAGTTTTCATGGACGCCGTGGCCATCGACAAACTTAGAAGTGGGGCCACCGAACCAGAAATTCTGATCGTGCGGGTTGTTCAAAACGGCCTTGTTCTGGATGGTGCAGATATCTGCGCCGGCGGGACGAACAACGAGCTTTCTGGCGCAGCTTTGCGGGCTGAAAACCGGGAGCACGGTGGGCGCGTTGATGACATCCGCAACATAGTTGATCTGTACTTCGCTGGCAAAGGGGATGCCAAAGTTGGCGGTTGCGCTCAGAGCGGCTGCCTGATACGGCGTAAACTTAGAATTCTTGGCCCAGAAACCCGGGGTGCCATTGCGATGGGTATCAAACTGCTTGAAGTAAGTGAAGTTACCTTGGGGCGTGAACCAAGATCCGAGGTTAGATACGCGGCTTGCACAGCCTGCAGCGGTGCAAAGGTGATCTGCCAGATTGGCAGCCGTACCCGTGCCGGCAGCCCATGGGCCATTGTAGTTGGGCTTTTGGGCTGAATTCGGAATTGTCGCAACGGAGGGTTGTACTGATACCCCTGTGCAGTTTGCGCCGGTGATATCGCAACCTACGCTCATTGGGGCCATATCGGCGGCGTTGGCGCCGGTCGGCCATACCCATGAAACTGCCTTGACCTGAGCGTTCTTGACGTCATTGTAGGTGCCGTCTTCCCCGGAACAGCCGTGGCCGATGCGGATGCCATCGACAAGATAGCCACGGCTGGGGCTGGTTGCGGTGGTGGCTGAATTCGTAGTGACTTTCTGGGTTGCTGGATCAATCGTAAATGCGGCATTACGGTTGGTGAGGGTCAGGTTGGATGTGCCCACCACCCAGCCCGGGTGGGCGCCGGCTTCAAGGCTGATAAGGCCAGCCACGATGGCTGCCAGTGCGGTGATTTTTTGCATAATTGTTTCCTTATATGTTTATTGGACGATGCATCGGCCCCTCTCTATGGGGTCTGGATTGATGCGATCAATAATATTTAGCAAGAAACAGACCAAAATCATTTCAGCAACACTATCAATAGTTGAGTTTTCTCCTTGATTTGTAACTAATTGAATATAGATTGAAATATTCTTCTTCTTGTTGGGGCGGGGCTGCTTGGAGATTGGAGGTGATGGATTTCTGGCTGGGTGTGTGGCACTGAATTCAAAGAAGTGAGGCATTTGCCTCAGGGTTCAGAGGGCAGGTGTGAGAGAAATAAAAAAGCCCCGCAAAACTGCGGGGCTTTTTGGGTGTCGGTTCAGCGCCCCCACTCATTTTCGGCCCTTGCCAAAATTGAGTGGGTTGCTTCGCCTCAGACCTACTTGGCGCGACTGCCCCAAACCTTCGGGAGGTTCAGATCGACGTCAAAGTTGGAGGGATAGACGATAACATCATAGCCCTTGCCGCAATTGGCAGGAAGGGGGTTGGCAACAGCGGAGCTGGCGCCACCCGTTCCAGAAGGCGCTGCGCCTGGGTTGGTGCCAAGCTGGTCACGCCAGAGTGTCAGGGTGGCGGGATAGCCCGTCAGGGGCTTGGAACCTGCAGCCGGATTGCCCGCGTCGACTGGAGTTCCTACGGCATCCACATTGCCATAGGGGAACTTGGCGGTCGTGTTCGGAATCCATAGATCCGCGGCTGCGTTTTCCTTGGTGACCGGCCACTTGTTCAGCTTGCAGACGTCGGCAATCGCAATCTTAACCTGAAGGCTGCGAGCGCAGGAGGTTTTCAGTGCATTGATTACACCAACCTTGAAGGGCTGTTCGGTGTTGGCGCTGGTACCCGGAAGCTTGAAATCGTTTGCCGGGCTCTTGCTGTACCAACCAAGGACGCGACTCTCAATCGTCGTGTCGTAGTTAATCGTCGTGTTCTTCCATGCGGCCTGGGGGAGTACGGGGCGGATCAGGTCGCCGACGCTCTGAAGCGGCGTAATCGCGCCGGTATGATCCGCCGCTGTAAAGTCGTTCAGGTTGCCGTTTGACGTAATAACATTGCCGGTTGCGACGTCCTTGAAGACGATGGTCGGGCTGAAGATCGGCAATGCCACGCTCTGTGCGATGATCGGCAGGCGTTCACCGGTGCTTTCCTCCAGACAGCCATGGCTAACCTGAAGGTAATTCAGGGAGTTTGATCCGAGGTAGGCGGGTACCGTGGTGAATACGGTGGTGTGAGCATTTGAAATTGAGCTCATGCCGGTGAGGGTCACTGCGGCGATCGACAGGGCTGCCGTGCGTGCTGAAAGCTTAAACATCTTGGTCTCCAATTCTCTCGATTGTTGGCTAAGTTCGTGTTCACAAGTCCCATGGGGTAGGGATGTGTTACGGATCCATTACGATCCCAATTGGAATAGCAGATAGCATGCCAACCATGAGTAACCCAAGGAATTTGGCCGTAAACGAGGCCATTGAGCGTTTTGAAGGGGGCTTGAGCGGGTTCTGCTTTCCCGCTCTCCTTGCGACTTCGAATGATCAGAGAGATCAAGGTGCGTGATATCCCACACCGAGTAAGGGATATAACGGACTCTGCGCATTGATTTTGGAGTAAGTCCCTTTTTCAGAGTGTATTGGGGTTCGCAGGATCATTTTGTTGGCTTCAGTTTGCGCCGACGATTGCCTTGTTTTTGCCCGGGTGCGTTGATGTTATTTGAGCGTAGGCAAAATATTGGCACTGATCCTGCTTAGAGCAAAGTAGCAGTCGTCACGACCCTGAGGCCCTCTCTTCTGAGAACAAGGGTGTGACGAATGCGAATTGGCGGGGGTTTGACTGCCCCTGCGTCAGTGCTCCGTGAAGCTTTGCGCCTTCCTAACGGGAGGCGCTTTTTTTTAAGAGACATGTACGTTGTGACAACACGCCTTTTTCCCATGCTTTATCACTGGGCCTTTCGCTCCATCCCTTGCCCGGTCTGTGGATCCCCGGTGGAACTTCAGGGGTTCGAGATAAAGGGGCCTGAAGGACATGCCACCCCGGTCTGCAGCCCGACGTGCCTTCGCGGGTCTATCGCCCCTCAACTCCTTGAGATTCAGCGTAGCGCGTAGTCCAAGGCTATCCCTGTAAAGACTGAAGTTCCAAACCAGTTGTTGTTGAGGAAGGCGCGAAAGCAAAGGGCCCTCTCCCTTTTTCTGATCAGCCACTGCTGATAAACGAAGAATCCGATGCCACCGGCCAATCCGGCGTTATAAAGCGTTCCGAGCCCTGCGTTTTTCCCTGCCTGAAACAGAAGGACGACCATCAGGATCTGGAGCCCCCCGATGATCAGCCGATCATGTTGGCCAAACAGGATGGCTGTGGATTTGACACCAATCCGAAGGTCATCCTCCCGGTCCACCATGGCGTACATGGTGTCGTAGATCAGCGCCCAGATCGCGGTCGCTGCGAAAATCACCCAGGCATCGGCCGGGATTTCACCGGTTTCGGCCGCAAATGCCATAGGGACTGCCCAACCGAAGGCAATGCCCAGATAGGCCTGAGGGAGATGAGTCACGCGTTTGGTAAAAGGGTAGCTGGCCGCGAGAAACGCACCCGGGAAGGAAAGAAGGATGCTGAACGAATTGAGTTGCAGGACCAACAAAAAGGCGGTGAGGCAAAGTCCAGTGAAAAGCCAGAGGGCTTCCCGGGGTGTGACTTCACCCGCAGCAATGGGTCTGAGACGGGTCCGCTCGACGTGGGGATCAAAATCGCGGTCCGCATAGTCATTGATGACGCAACCAGCCGCTCGCATCAAAACGGTTCCAAGGGCAATCGCGAGGAGAGCCTTCAATGAAGGGTGTCCATCCCCTGCGATCCAGAGTGCCCATAAGGCCGGCCAGAGGAGGAGCAAAATACCGATGGGCTTATCAAAGCGCATCAGTCGCCAGTAGGCATTCCATTTGGAAGGTTTTGATGTGACAGACATCTCAGGATTCCGAGTCGAGAAGCTCAGGTAGAAAAAATTCCGCTACCAGCAAGGGAAAACTCTGGCCCAGGGTATAAAGGGATCTTCGTCCCATGACCTCTTTGACATTCCACGAGCTTCGAAGAGGGACCTTGGTCCATTCCAGGGTGGTGCGTCCCAGTTCAGGATGCGTGAAAAGGATTTCACCTAACGGTTGATTTCCGAGTCGTGAAAGCCTTGGATCGGCGTATTTCATGGTGTCCTGAGGAATGATGCTGCGCGCCAGGACGACGGGCGATGATCCGGCCATCAGCCCCACTTCGCGAATGATGGCTCTGGCTCCCGGGCGCAGTCCGAGGGCCTTGCACTCCTCAATGTAAGGGGTCCCGATGCGTTGCTGCAGGAGATCCACACCAAAGCGGTCTCCATAGCGGGTTCGGAGTCTGAGGGTCAAGGACCCGGCTTCCAAAAGCCAAGACCTAAGTTCATGGGTTTTTGCTGGAGAGGACGACATGCCTCCTTGTTGGCTGTGCCAACGAGGAGGGGATGCCAGAATCAGGCTCTTGACGGGCATAGGGGCATTTCCAAGCCAATCAATGGCAGGACCAGCCGCATGTCCTTCTCATCGACGCGTTCCATGGCCTTTTCGCGGACGATGGGCTTGGCATTAAACGCAATGGAAAGTCCGGCGACAGCCATCATTTTGAGATCGTTTGCTCCATCACCGATGGCGATGGTTCGATCCAGCGGAATACCGGTTTCCTTGGCCCATTGCGTGAGTGTTTGGGCCTTGACCTCTGCGTCGACGATTTCGCCGAGTACCTTGCCGGTGAGGTATTCGTCCTTGATGGACAAACGGTTCGCCTTCCAGAAATCGAGACCTAGGGATTCGGCCAGTGGATCCAGCACCTCATGGAAACCACCAGAGACCACGCCAATGAATCCACCGGCCGCCTTGACGGCACGAATGAGGTCTGGGACTCCCGCCGTGACGGTGATTTGATTTCGAACTTCGTCGAAAATGCGGATGGGAAGTCCTTCGAGGGTGGCCACGCGTTCTTGAAGGCTCTCAGCAAAATCGAGCTCGCCTCGCATGGCCCGCTCGGTGATGGCTGCGACCTCGGCCTCAACGCCGGCATGGGCGGCCAGAAGTTCGATGACTTCGTTCTCGATCAGGGTGGAGTCGACATCAAGGACGACCAGACAGGGCTGTTGCATCTTAGGGTTCACCATTCGAAATCAGATGCCGCCACCCAGATCGAAAAGTTCATGCCTCGGTTGGCCCTGGCTGATGTTGCTGTTGGCCGCAATGCTGCGGGTCAGCCAGACATTGCCGCCGATCGTTGAACCTTTGCCGATGGTAATGCGACCCAGAATGGTCGCTCCGGCATAAACCACCACGTCATCCTCGACGATCGGATGACGCGCATGGCCCTTGAGGAGGACACCATTCTCATCCGTCGGGAATCGCTTGGCTCCCAGCGTGACATGCTGATAGAGGCGGACCCGCTCGCCGATGATGCAGGTTTCACCGATGACAACGCCCGTGCCATGGTCGATAAAGAAGCTGGGGCCAATCTGGGCACCGGGGTGAATGTCGATGCCGGTCTCGGAATGAGCGATCTCGGAAATCATTCGGGCAATCAGCGGCAGTCCCAAAAGGTAAAGTTCATGCGCGAGGCGGTGATTGATGATGGCTGAGATTCCGGGATAGCAGACCAGCACCTCATCCACACTTCGTGCCGCAGGGTCACCCTCGTAGGCCGCCTCGAGATCGGTATCGAGCAATTGGCGAATCTTCGGCAGGGTTTTGACAAACTGCTGAACCTGACGGATAGCCTCAGCCTCAATCGATTGGCGTTCTGTGATGATTTCGCCTTCCTGCTCGGCCGCGAAGCGGAGTTCCCTTTGGATTTGTCCGACCAGGAGCCGCATATTGGCATCCAAAAGATGCCCGACAAAGTAGTCCACCCCTTCACGCGTCTGCTCCCCCGTTCCCAAACGGTTAGGAAAAAGCGCCGTCGCAAGGCCAGTGACGATCTCCTTGAGGATCGGTCTTGACGGCAGGCGCGGCGGATTATCGCTCCGCTGCCTCAGTGACAGTGAGTGCTCGCGTAGCTCGCGAAGATCAGCAACGACCGGACCAAAATCAAGGTGCAGTGCGTCATGGGAGTGCGGCATGGTCCTTTATCCCTGGAACAGTTCTGGCTTAAATCGAAAGGCCTTTTTCATCGAACAGTCCTTCGAAGAGGGCGGTAGAAAGGTAGCGCTCGCCGGAATCGGGAAGAATGACCACGATGGTTTTGCCGGCGTAGGCGGGATCCTTGGCAAGTCTCAGGGCGGCAGCTGCTGCAGCGCCGCAGGAGATGCCGCAAAGGATGCCTTCCTCGCGGGCCAGTCGACGGGCGGTTTCGATGGCTTCTTCGTTGGAGACGCGTTCAATCACGTCGACGAGGTCGAGATCGAGGTTGTCGGGGACAAAGCCTGCTCCGATGCCCTGAATCTTGTGGGGGGAAGGCTTCAAGGGTTCGCCCGCCAGCTTCTGCGTGAGGATGGGGCTGGCTTCGGGTTCAACGGCCACGGAGGTGATGGCCTTGCCTTGAGTCTTCTTGAGATACCGGGTGACGCCGGTGATGGTGCCGCCAGTGCCAACGCCTGCGACCAGGACATCGACTTGGCCTTCGGTATCTTCCCAGATCTCGGGACCGGTGGTGGCTTCATGGATCGCGGGATTGGCGGGATTCTTGAACTGCTGGAGGAGGACGTAGCGGTTCGGATCGGAGGCTGCGATTTCTTCTGCTTTGGCGATCGCACCCGGCATGC
>JBDKLO010000014.1:0-25531 GCA_039795615.1 Pseudomonadota bacterium | reverse complement strand
AGGCCATCTTGAAAGGCAATCTCGCCATCGTCAGGAACGATGCGTCTGTCGAGAAGTTTAAGAAAAGTGGACTTGCCGGTGCCGTTGCGTCCGATCAGAGCAACGCGTTCGCCTCGCTCCAGGGAAAAACTGACGCCATCAAGGAGGGGGTGCCCATAGCCAAGCTGGACACGATTGAGAGTAAGTAGTGACATATCAGTGATTCTAGGGGTTCTGGTGCCATGGCCCAAACATATCTTTTTTGGCTCAGTTCATTGGGGCTCCACAGCTAGGAGTTTTTCGTTAGAAGTTGACAACTAAAGAGCAAAGTATAAACATTTATACCTCGTGAGGCTTCGCCCAGCAGGAGTTGAACATGCCAATCACTACAATCTCAAGCAGGGACTTCAATCAAGATACGGGGCGAGCCAAAAAGGCGGCAAATCTGGGTCCGGTCTTTATTACGGATCGAGGCAAGCCCGCTCATGTTCTGATGAGTATTGAGGAGTACGAACGCTTAAGGGGTGGGGTTCGAAATATCGCGGACGCCTTGGCAATGCCGGAATCGACTGATATTGAGTTCAATCCTCCTATTGTGAACATGGGGCTTAAGCCGGCGGACTTTTCGTGATGTTCATTCTCGATACGAATGTAGTGTCCGAGCTGCGAAAAGTTAGTTTGGGGACTGCACACCCAAAGCTCAGCGAGTGGGCTAACAGCGTCAATTCAAGTCACCTCTACTTGTCTTCGATCACCATTCTTGAACTGGAGTTGGGGGTCTTGCGGCTTGAACGCAAAGACCCAAGACAAGGTTTAGTGCTGAGGAGATGGTTAGATTTAAAGGTCCTGCCCGAGTTTGAGGGGCGAGTTTTGTCGTTTGATTCTGTCGTCGCCCAACGGTGTGCCACCCTTCATGTCCCAAACCCACGCTCAGAGCGTGATGCCGTTATTACGGCTACCGCTCTTGTTCACGGCATGACCATAGTGACCCGGAACATATCCGATTTTCAGCCCACAGGCGTGGGTTTAGTAAATCCTTGGGCAAGCTCCTGAAAAAATTGATCGCATCCTCAATTTTGGGGAGTTAAGCGTTTCGATCGCCCATCGGGACATAGTCCCGGAGCGTAGGACCTACATAGATTTGGCGAGGCCGCGCAATCCGCATGCCCGGATCCTCAATCATTTCCTTCCAGTGGGCGATCCAACCCGGGAGACGGCCCAAGGCAAAGAGGACGGTGAACATATTGGTCGGGAAGCCCATCGCGCGGTAGATGATGCCGGAATAGAAGTCGACATTCGGATACAGCTTGCGCTCAATGAAGTAAGGATCTGTAAGCGCAGCCTCCTCAAGTCCCTTCGCGATCTCGAGGATGGGATCATTAATTCCGAGTTCATTGAGAAGTTGGTCGCAGTACTTTTTGAGAATAACGGCTCTGGGGTCGTAGCTTTTATAGACGCGATGCCCAAACCCCATCAGTCTGAAGGGGTCGCTCTTGTCTTTCGCCTTCTCAATGTACTTTTTATAGTTGCATCCATCCTTTGCAATGTCCTCAAGCATTTCGATCACCATCTGGTTTGCACCACCATGGAGGGGTCCCCAGAGTGCGCAGACGCCCGCTGAAATGGATGCGAATAAATTGGCTTGAGAGGATCCCACCATGCGGACGGTCGAAGTCGAACAGTTCTGTTCGTGATCAGCGTGAAGGATAAAGAGGACGTCGAGCGCCTTTCGAATCGTTTCGCTCGGTTCGAAGTCCCGCATCGGTGTTGTGAACATCATGTGGAGGAAGTTCGAGACATAATCGAGTTCAGGTCTTGTGTAGACAAACGCTTCGCCGACAGAGCGCTTGTAGGCAAAGGCGGCCAGGACACGCACCTTTGAAAGAAGGCGGGTGATCGTCTGGCTGGTTTCCTTGGCAGTAGCATTCGGCTTCAGCAGTTCGGGGTGGTAGACCGACATCGAACAGACCATGGAGGACAGAATGGCCATGGGGTGGGCGTGGCCGGGGTAGGTCATGAAGAAGCTTTTCATGTCCTCGTGGATCAGGGAGTGCAAAAGCACCTTGTCCTTGAAATGCGTCAACTGGTCTGCGGTAGGCAATTCGCCATGAATGAGAAGATAGCTAACCTCCATGAAGGTCGACTTCTCACAGAGTTCTGCAATGTCGTATCCGCGGTAGCGCAAAATACCGCGATCGCCATCGATGAAGGTGATCGCGGACCGACACGCACCGGTGTTCGCGTAGCCCGTATCGAGAGTGAGGTAGCCCGTGGTGGATTGGAGCTTGGTGACATCGATCCCTTTTTCGCCCTCCGTCCCGAGAATGATCGGCAAGTCATATGAATTGCCCGCGATGGTGAGCTTGGCTGAATCGGTCATGGCAGATACCCCAGTGAAACGTTATAAGCTTGTTCCAGAGTGTATCGGCTCCTAGCGGAGCTGGCCAACCCTGTCTGCTGCTCGATGAGTGCAATGAATTGTTTAATGGATGGAATACAGCCCGAATTACCTCCCGAAATGCATCGTGTGGCCCTCGGGATTGAATACGACGGATCAAAGTTTGCCGGGTGGCAAATTCAGGCGGGTCGAAGAACGATTCAAGAAGTCCTTGAGGCGGCGCTCTCTGAGGTCGCTAACCAAGCCGTCAGGGTCATTTGTGCCGGCCGCACCGATGCAGGCGTCCACGGACTGGCACAGGTGGTCCATTTCGATACGACGGCTTTCAGGACCGCCTATTCCTGGCAGATGGGAGGGAATTCGGTACTTCCTCCCGAAGTCAGGATCACCTTTGCCATGGCCGTGCCTCCCGACTTCCATGCCCGAACCTCCGCGATTGCAAGACACTACCGTTACACCATCCTGAATCGATCGGCGGCCTCGGCGCTGGATGTGGGGCGGGTGACCTGGACACCGCATTCACTCGATGAGGTGCACATGGCAGAAGGGGCCCAGTTTTTGATTGGCGATCTCGATTTCAGTGCTTTCAGGGCACAATCCTGCCAGTCGAAGAGTCCGAGGCGCATCATGCATTTCATTCATGTCGCAAGGGAGGGCGATCGCGTTCATCTCGATGTCTGCGCCAATGCGTTTGTTCACCATATGGTCCGCAATATCGCGGGAGCCCTCATGGCTGTAGGGGCAGGTAAGCACCCGCCGGACTGGATTCGAGAGGTCCTCGAGGGGCGCGATCGATCAAAGGCCGGTGTGACGGCCCCCCCGGACGGGTTATACTTTGCCGGCGTTCTTTATCCAGAACGATTTGGTCTTCCTTTGCATTCGATATTCAATCATCTCCCCCCCGGTACGACCCGCTTTGTACCCCCGGAATCCTCTGAGGCCGTATCCCTTGCCGAGAACACGCGTTAAAATCTGCGGCCTTACGCGGGCTGAAGATGCCAGAGATGCGGTGAGATTCGGCGTAGATGCCGTGGGCTTGGTCTTCTTCGCCGGAAGTCCCCGTCACGTCACGATCGATTTGGCTCGGCACGTGGTTGCCGAGGTTCCGGCCTTTGTGACGGTGGTTGCCCTCTTTGTGGATGAGGCGGCTGACCGTATTCGGGAGATCCTGAAGGCCGTTAGGGTGGATCTTCTGCAGTTTCATGGCGATGAAGCCCCTGAATTCTGCGGACAGTTCGGAAAGCCCTGGATCAAGGCAATCAGGATGCGTCCTGGACTTGATCTGAATGATGTGGCGTCTCGCTTTGCCATGGCCGAGGGCATCCTCTTGGATGCCTGGGATCCTGAGGCCCAAGGTGGAACGGGATTGACTTTTGATTGGGGGGAAATACCCCCGGAGATGGCAGAAAGGATCATTCTGGCGGGTGGATTGAGCCCGACCAATGTGGCGCAGGCTCTCGCAGAAGTCGGTCCCTATGCGGTGGACGTGTCGAGCGGCGTTGAAGCCGCCAAGGGAATCAAGGATGCCAACAAAATGGCGGCATTCCTCAATGAGGTACAAGAATTTGACTATAGAAACAAGCGGAGCCCCGGCGTACGACTATCCTGATGCGCGTGGCCATTTTGGACCCTATGGTGGCGTGTTCGTGGCAGAAACCCTCATGGAGCCCATTGATGAGCTCCGCGTAGCCTATGAGCGCTACATGCAGGATCCGGAATTCCTCGCCGAACTCGACAGGGATCTTCAGCACTATGTGGGTCGCCCCTCTCCGATTTACCACGCGGAGCGCCTGAGTCGTCATCTCGGCGGTGCACAGATCTTCCTCAAGCGCGAGGATCTGAATCACACGGGTGCGCACAAGGTCAACAACACCATCGGGCAGGCACTTCTCGCCAAGCGGATGGGCAAAAAGCGCATCATTGCAGAGACCGGCGCGGGCCAGCATGGCGTCGCAACGGCGACGGTCGCGGCACGTCTTGGCCTTGAATGCATCGTCTATATGGGGGAAGTGGATGTGGCCCGACAGGCGCCGAACGTCCTCCGCATGCGACTTTTGGGTGCGACAGTGGTCCCGGTGTCCTCGGGTTCGAAGACCCTCAAGGATGCGCTCAACGAGGCCATGCGTGACTGGGTGACCAATGTGGATACGACGTTCTACATTATCGGTACCGTCGCAGGTCCCCATCCTTATCCCGCCATGGTCCGGGATTTCCAATCAGTGATTGGCCGTGAATCCAAGGAGCAGATGATGGCTCAGACCGGCCGGCTTCCCGATGCGTTGGTGGCCTGCGTCGGTGGTGGGTCTAACGCCATCGGCCTTTTTTATCCCTTCATTGGTGACACCGACGTCAGCATGTACGGGGTTGAAGCGGCGGGGGATGGCATCGAGACGGGTCGCCACTCCGCTCCCCTGAGCGCAGGTCGCCCGGGTGTCCTTCATGGTAATCGGACCTACCTGATGGAAGATGAGGATGGTGAAATCATCGAAACCCATTCCATTTCTGCAGGCCTGGACTATCCGGGGGTAGGGCCTGAACACGCCTGGCTCAAGGATATCGGTCGTGCCAACTATGTGGCCATCACGGACACCGAGGCGATGGAGGGCTTCCACACTCTGACTCGAATGGAAGGCATCATTCCGGCACTTGAATCCAGTCATGCCGTGGCCTATGCCATGAAGTTGGCGCCGACTCTGGGCAAAGATCAGCAGATTCTCATCAACCTGTCCGGTCGAGGTGACAAGGACATCAACACCATCGCTGCTCGGGAAGGGATCGAAATATGAGTCGTCTGACATCCAAGATGGCGGCCCTCAAGGCGGCCAACCGAACGGCTCTGGTCCCCTTCATCACGGCCGGCGACCCAAATCCCGACTTTACGCTGCCGGCGCTCAAGGCCTTGGTAAGAGCGGGTGCCGACATCATCGAGGTGGGCGTTCCCTTTTCCGATCCCATGGCCGACGGACCGGTCATCCAGCGGGCCAGCGAGCGGGCTTTGGCTTACAAGATGAGCCTGCGTCGGACGCTGGAAATCGTCAAGGCTTTCAGGCTGGAAGACCAGGAGACTCCGATTGTCCTTATGGGCTACCTGAATCCGATCGAAGCGCTGGGCTATGAGCGATTTCGGGACCTTGCGGTTGAAGCCGGGGTCGATGGGGTTCTGACCGTCGACATGCCGCCGGAGGAATCAGAAGACTTTCTCAAGCTTCTGGAGGCGGGCGGTATCGATCCGATCTTCCTCCTGGCCCCCAACAGCACGCCTGCCCGGATCCAAAAGATGGGTCAGTTGGGGCGTGGCTATATTTATTATGTCGCGCTCAAGGGCGTCACAGGTGCAGGCCACCTGGATCTGGGGGATGTGGAGCGCAAGCTGGCAGAAATTCGGAGTCTGACCTCCTTGCCCCTGGCCGTCGGCTTTGGGGTAAAGAATGCCGAGACCGCGGCCAACATCGGCCGACTCGCGGAAGGGGTCGTCATTGGGAGCGCGCTGGTCAGTCAAATTGAAGCGGCCAAGGACGATACCGCGAAGGCGCTTTTCGAAATTGAAGCCCTGATATCCTCGATTAGGACCGCACTTGACGCGGTCAAAATCCCATCCGCCTGAATCCTAGAGGTCGAACGTGAGCTGGTTTCATAAACTGGTCCCTACCAAAATCCGTACCGAGGCATCGACCAAGGGCACTATTCCCGAGGGTCTTTGGACGAAGTGTCCAAGCTGTAATGCCATCCACTACCGGGCGGAAGTCGACCGGAACCTTTCGGTCTGCATCAAATGCGGACACCACATGCGTCTCAGCGCACGAAAAAGGCTGCATGCCTTCCTCGATCCGGGCAATCGGGTGGAGCTCGCCGAGCATCTGGTTTCCGTGGACGTGCTCAAGTTCAAGGACAGCAAGAAGTACAAGGATCGTCTCGTTCAGGCTCAAAAGAACTCCGGCGAGAGAGATGCGCTCATCGTTGTTGCGGGTCGGCTCGAAGGACGCCCCATTGTGGCTGCGGCCTTCAATTTCGACTTCATGGGGGGGTCGATGGGCTCGGTGGTCGGTGAGCGGTTCATCCGTGGGGTGAATCACTGTATTGCCCAGCGCGTGCCGATGATCTGCTTTGCCGCCAGCGGTGGCGCACGCATGCAGGAATCTTTGCTCTCCCTGTTTCAAATGGCCAAAACCAGTGCGGCTTTGGCTCAGATGGCCAAGGCCGGTATTCCCTTCATCTCGGTGATGACCGATCCGACCATGGGGGGGGTTTCTGCCAGTCTTGCGATGCTCGGGGATATCAATATTGGTGAGCCAGGCGCCTTGATCGGATTTGCCGGACCTCGCGTGATTGAGCAGACCGTCAGAGAAAAGCTCCCGGAAGGCTTCCAGAGAAGCGAATTTCTGCTGGAACATGGAGCCCTCGACATGATCGTTGATCGTCGTGAACTGCGGCAAACGGTCTCAGAGATCCTGGAAATCCTCTTCCCGGAAGGGGCTGCCGGGGCCCACGAGCCGCTCATGCTCGGTGTTTCGGAAGACCAGAACTCTGAATCGTAATTCCGATGGGGTTTGCTACGCTGGCCGAGTGGCTGGCATTCCAGGAAACCCTCCACCCTCAGACGATTGATCTAGGGTTGGGTCGGATTCGAGAGGTGCTAAGCCGGTTGGATCTTCCGCCGGTCAGAGCCTTCACGATCAGTGTGGCTGGGACCAACGGCAAAGGCTCCTGTGTTGCGATGCTGGACAGCATCCTTCGCGCGGCGGGCTATCGGGTCGGTACCTATACCTCTCCGCACATCCTCCGTTATAACGAACGCATCGGAATCAATGGGGTACCCGCTTCCGATGATCGGCTGCTTCAGGCGTTTGAGCGCATCGAAGCGGCCCGCGGCGATATCTCGCTGAGCTTCTTTGAATTTGGGACGCTGGCGGCCTTGATCCTTTTTTCCGAGGAAGATCTTGATGTTCACCTCCTAGAGGTCGGATTGGGCGGGCGTCTGGATGCCGTCAATGTCGTCGATGCGGATATTGCGCTGATTGCGAGTATCGACATTGATCATCAGGACTGGTTAGGCGATAACCGAGAGTCCATCGGGTTTGAAAAGGCGGGGATCATCCGGAGCGGAAAGCCGGTGGTTTTGGGCGACCCCGACGCGCCGAAGACCGTGGTCGATGTGGCTGAAGAAAAGGGCGCGCCTTGTTATCGATCCGCTATCGACTTCTCCTTCCGTCTCGAAGGCCAGAGCTGGTTCTGGGTTGGAGACACCCGCACGAGGGGTCCTCTCCCGTTTTCTGCGATTCCAGGCGATCATCAGTTTCTCAATGGCTCGGCGGTGATTCAGTGTCTAGAGCTTTTGCCGGATGCCCTTCGCGTCAGTGATGAAGCGATCTGCGAGGGGCTTCGAAAAGTTCGTTTGCCGGGCCGTTTTCAGTTCTTTCCCGGAGAGAGGCCCGTCTTGCTTGATGTGGCTCATAATCCCCAGTCGGTGGGGATTCTTGCCCGGCATCTGGCAAAGAACTATCCGAACAAAAAAATCCACGCCGTTTTCTCCGTGATGCGTGATAAAGATATCTCGGCGATTGTGCGGCTGATCCAGGATCAGATTGAGGCCTGGTATCTCGCTCCTCTGAGCATGACCCGGGCTGCATCCCCTGTAGAATTGGCGGAAATCCTCCATAATGCGGGGGTGGATCGCGTGGAGGCGGGATTCGCCGGGGTCGGGGAGGCGTTAGCCGCTGCGAAGGGGGCCTCGGGCCCGGACGACATGATTCTCGTATTTGGTTCTTTCTTTCTGGTTTCTGATTATCTGGCCATGGTGGCCTGAGACGGGGGGGTCTTGATGGACGAGCAAGTGAAGCGACGGTTGATGGGGGCGGGGATCCTTTCGATCCTGGCAGTGATCATCGTGCCTTATTTCTTTGAGGATAAGGCGCCTAAAACAGCCACGGAACTCCCGTTGCCCATGGAATCCCAGTCACTGGCGTTACCCAAGGATGAAAGTACCGCCACGGAAAAGCCACGCGTCGAAACACAGGCGCCACAGACTCAGCAAGTTCCGGCATCAAAGAAAAGGGCCTATACGGTCGTCCCCCTTGAAGAACCCAAGCCCCAAGCCACTCAGTCGGCCGCAGCGCCCTCAGAGGATGCGGGGCAGGCCCCAGTGTCTGAAGATTATCCTGAAGAACCCGTTGCTGAAAGCCGGGGGCCCGTCATTCTCGATCCCAAGGCACCTCAGACCAAGTCTGCCTTGACACCGAAACTCCAGCATCCGATGGCCGATGTTCCGCCAGCAAAGGTGGCCACGGACGCTGTGGATCGTCCGAAACCCCCAGCCAAAAAGCCTGAGGCCATGAAGCCGGCGAAACCGACACCTCCCCCGGTGGCTCAGGTCGCAGAGGCCCCGGTGAAAAAACCGGTCGCTCCGCAGGAGACCCCGAAAAAACCGGTGACTCCGGCCGCCGCTCCGGTGGCAAAACCGCCCGTCTCGGCTGCAAGTCCTGCAAAGCCGGCAGTCCCCTCCAGCTATCTGGTTCAGGCCGGTACGTTCAGCGATGAAAATAATGCCAAGGCCTTGGTGGAAAAGTTGAAGAAGCGGAGCCTTCCGGTCCGTATGCAGGTGGTGGAAGGGCTGAATGGCAAGGTCTATCGCGTGACCGTGGGCCCCAATCTTGATCATGCGCGTGCCGAGCAGATTCAAAAGCAGCTTTCCGAACAGGATGGCGTGCGCGGCCTGATTCTTCAGGGGCATTGAGCGTGTCTGATATGTGGAAGTCCTTGAGTCCCATCAGTATCCTGATTGCATGGCTTTGAACTGGCTGGATTTGCTGATGGTGGGGGTCATGGGCCTTTCAGGGCTGGTGGGCCTGATGCGTGGGCTGGTGCGCGAGGTCCTGTCTTTGATGACCTGGGGTATCGCCATCTGGGCGGGCATCCGCTTCAGTCATGATCTGGCCGTGCTGCTTGAGACCGTCATTCCCTCTCCGACCGCTCGAATTGCTGCTGCGTTTGGCTTGCTCTTCATCCTCACCTTGATCATGGCAGGCATGTTGGGTTTCGTTCTGGCAAGAATTCTCGAGACCACCGGCCTTTCAGGCGTTGACCGTATGGCCGGCCTCCTGTTTGGTGTTGCGCGTGGGGTCTTGATTCTGACGGTTGGGGTCTTCCTGGCGCGCTCCACGCCATTTCCCAAGGAGCCCACCTGGCAGGCCTCGCAACTCATTCCCGTGTTTCAATCGCTTGCCATTTGGATGGAAGCTCAGGTCCCCCCCGGCTTTGTGCCGCGTTTGGGGGAAAAATCCCTTTCCCACTGATTGCAGTAATACAAATCTATGTGTGGTATTGCCGGTATCGTTTCGACTCAGGAAGTCAACCAGGAACTCTATGAGGCCCTGACGGTTCTTCAGCACCGGGGGCAGGATGCTGCCGGTATCGTGACCTGCGAACGTGATCGTTTCCATCTCCGAAAGGGAAGCGGTCTGGTTCGTGATGTCTTTCATACCCGGCACATGATGAATCTCCGGGGCACCATGGGCATTGGTCATGTCCGCTACCCGACGGCGGGTTGCACCAGCTCCTCTGAAGCTCAGCCCTTCTACGTCAATTCGCCCTATGGCATCACCCTTGCGCACAATGGGAATCTGACGAATGCCGAGACCTTGAAGCATGAGCTGTTTGTTCAGGACCAGCGTCATCTCAATACGGATTCGGATTCTGAAGTTCTGCTGAACGTCTTCGCTCACGAATTGCACGAGCTCGGTAAGCTCCGCATCGGGCCGCAGGACGTCTTTCAAGCCGTCAAAGCGGTTCACGAACGCTGTCGGGGGGCCTACAGTGTGGTCGCCATGATCACCGGTTTCGGCGTGCTGGCATTCCGCGATCCCCACGGGATCCGTCCTTTGGTCTATGGCGAGCGGAAAACCGAGACCGGCACGGATTTCATGTTTGCTTCAGAGAATGTCGCGCTCGACGTTCTGGGCTTCAACACGATCCGGAATGTCGATCCCGGCGAAGCCATTTTCATTGAGCGGGACGGGACCGTGCATTCACTGCAGTGCGCGAAGAATCCCGTGTTGTCGCCGTGCATTTTTGAATACGTTTACTTTGCGCGCCCTGATTCGATTCTGGACGACATTTCGGTCTATCGGGCCCGACGTCGCATGGGCGACAAGCTGGCTGACAAGATTCAGAGGCTCCGTCCAGACCACGACATCGATGTGGTGATCCCGATCCCGGATACGAGCCGGACGTCGGCTTTGCAGCTCGCCAATAAGCTGGGCATCAAGTATCGCGAAGGCTTTATCAAGAACCGCTATATCGGTCGGACCTTCATCATGCCTGGGCAACAGTTACGCCGGAAATCGGTCCGACAGAAACTGAATGCGATCGGGATGGATTTCAAGGATCGTAACGTTCTTCTGGTCGATGACTCGATTGTCCGTGGCACGACGTCGGAACAGATCATTCAGATGGCCAGGGACGCGGGTGCGCGGAAAGTTTATTTTGCTTCAGCGGCGCCCCCCGTTCGCTATCCCAACGTCTATGGCATCGACATGCCGGCAGCTCATGAATTGATTGCACATGGTCGCACCGAAGCCGAGATTGAGAAGGCATTGGGGTGCGACTGGCTGATCTACCAGGATCTGGAGGACCTGATTGCGGCGGTTCGTCGGGGAAATCCGGAGATCAACGAATTCGATACCTCCTGTTTCGATGGCCACTATGTCACCGGCGATGTCGATCAGGACTATCTCGATCGGCTTTCCAATAATCGAAACGACAAGGCCAAGTCAACCCGCGAGGGCACCGACAACATCATCGGCCTTCACAATTCAGGTTGATAGATCCCTTGAGCGAAAACGACAACATCTTGGATTGGTCTCAACTCGATCCTGAGACCCAGGCCATACGGATCGGACATCGGAGAACGCCGGAAGGGGAACATTCCGAGCCGATCTTCACGACATCAAGCTATGTGTTCGCAAGCGCAAAGGACGCGGCCGATCGCTTTACCGGAAAGGTGCCCGGAAATATCTACTCGCGGTTCACCAATCCGACCGTTCGGGCCTTTGAGGAGCGCCTGGCCGCGCTTGAAGGCGGTGAGCGTTGTATCGCGGTGGGTTCCGGTATGGCGGCCATTGCCACCATGGCTTTCGGCCTTCTGAAGGCGGGAGACCATGTCGTCTGCTCACGAGGCGTTTTTGGCAACACCGTCCTTTTGTTCCAGAACTTCCTCGGCAAGTTCGGGGTCGAGACCAGCTTCGTGGATCTCGTCGATCCGAAGGCCTGGGAGGCCGCGATCCGGCCTAATACCCGGCTTCTTTTTGCCGAGACCCCTTCGAATCCGATAACGGAAGTTGCGGACATCGGCGTCCTGGCCCAGTTAGCCCATGACCATGGCGCACTGCTCGCGATCGACAACTGTTTCTGCACCTCTGCGCTTCAGAAGCCTTTGGCTCTCGGAGCGGACCTGGTGATTCATTCGGCGACCAAGTATCTCGATGGTCAGGGCCGATGCGTCGGCGGGGCAATTGTCGGCGGCCATGAGCTTCTGGAAAAGGGCGTCTATCCCTTCCTCCGAACCGGTGGTCCTTCGATGAGTCCTTTTAACGCCTGGGTGTTTCTGAAGGGGCTTGAAACGCTGGGCCTTCGGATGCGGGCGCACAGTGAGAATGCGCTCAAATTGGCACAGTGGCTGGAGTCCCAGTCGTGGGTCAGGCGCGTCAACTACCCGTGGTTGGCGTCACATCCGCAACATGCGCTCGTGCGCCGTCAGCAAACGGGTGGTGGCGGCATTGTCAGCTTCGAGGTCGAAGGGGGCAGGGAGGCTGCCTGGCGGCTCATTGATGCTACGCGACTGCTTTCCATCACCGCAAATCTGGGGGATGTAAAGACAACCATTACCCATCCTGCGACCACCACTCACGGACGTCTGACCGAACTTGAGCGGGAAACCGCAGGGATTCGCGAGGGTCTGGTGCGAATCGCCGTGGGCCTTGAAGCGTTCAATGACATTCGCGATGATCTGGCTCGCGGGGCCCTCTGATCTCTTTCTCTTTATCTGTCGAATTTAAAACGCACTTAGCACTCCTATGAAAGTTACGATTTTTGGTTCGGGTTATGTGGGTCTTGTCACTGGTGCCTGTCTTGCTGAGGTGGGCAATGACGTCGTGTGCGTCGACATTGATCAGGGCAAGATCGACCGCCTGAATAATGGGGATGTGCCGATCCATGAACCGGGGCTAGATGCCTTCATTGAGCGCAATCGCCAGGCCGGTCGTCTTCATTTCACGACCGATATCGACGAGGGCGTCAGACACGGCCTATTTCAATTCATCGCCGTGGGAACGCCGCCTGACGAAGATGGCTCAGCCGACCTGCAATACGTCACGGCGGTAGCGCGCTCGATCGGCGAAAGGATGTCGGACTACCGCATCGTCGTCAACAAATCGACGGTTCCTGTCGGGACGGCAGATCTGGTCAGGGAAACGATTCTTGGATCACTGGAGAAACGACAGGCGACCCTGGAGTTCGATGTCGTTTCCAATCCGGAATTCCTCAAGGAAGGCGCCGCAATTGAAGACTTCATGAAGCCCGATCGCATTGTGGTCGGGACCGATAACCCGAGGACCACTGAACTCCTTCGTGCGCTTTATTCTCCCTTTAACAGGAATCATGATCGGATGGTCTGCATGGACATTCGTTCTGCAGAGCTCACCAAATACGCTGCCAATGCCATGTTGGCCACCAAGATCAGTTTCATGAACGAACTCGCCAATTTGGCAGAGCGTCTGGGGGCAGACATCGAGCAGGTTCGTGTCGGGATTGGTTCGGATCCTCGCATTGGCTACCATTTCATCTATCCGGGATGCGGGTATGGTGGCTCCTGCTTCCCCAAGGATGTCAAAGCCCTCGAACGGACCGCAAGGGATGTCCAGTATTCCGCGCAACTTCTCAAAGCCGTCGAGGACGTCAACGAACGACAGAAATCCCGCCTCTTTGAAAAGGTGGATCGCTATTTCTCAGGAGACATTCAGGGAAAGACCTTCGCGGTCTGGGGCCTGGCCTTCAAGCCCAATACGGATGACATGCGCGAAGCTTCGAGTCGCACCTTGATGGAACACCTTTGGGCCAAGGGGGCCAAGGTCAGGGCCTTTGATCCGGTTGCGATGGAGGAAACCCATCGGATCTATGGGGATCGCGACGATCTGACGTTGGTCAACTCACCCGATGAGGCCCTTCTGGGTGCATCCGGGCTGATTATCGTCACCGAGTGGAATGTCTTCAGGAGCCCTGATTTTGAAAGGATTCGTTCCACGCTGACCCGCCCTGTGATCTTCGATGGCCGAAACCTCTACGATCCGGTCCTGCTCAAGGGGCTCGGAATCGACTACTACGGCATCGGTCGTGGCGAATCCATTCACCGGCCTGCGACGTCTTAACGTTGAAGATCGGGAGAGCCTCCGCACTGAATGAAGCCGAGGCTGCGCGTTGGGAAGGGCTGCGGCGTCAGGGTCGATCACGCTTTATCTGGACGCAGGGTGTTTTGCGCTGGGGCGGTGTGATGTTCGCCTTTTCCCTGGGGCTTTTTCAGCACTCTCACTACGGTGCCGTCTTCAGTCTCGAAGGCCGCTGGGAGCTTCGCATCCTGGTGGCGCTTTTGACCTGGATGTTCGTGGGCTACGGTTACGGTCGCTCGTCCTGGAACCGAATGGAAGAGCGCTATCAGACCTATCTTTCGCTGAAGGGTCGCTCCCGACTTTTCTGAGGGGGAGTGGCCTTGGTTTCGGACTCAATCCCCACAGGATAGGGGACTGGGGGACTAATCGAAGCGAAGGCGAACCGATTCTTCGCCGTACTGTTCGCTCAGAGCGGTTAAAAGCGCTTCCTTCGGAAGAACGCGCCAGGGTTCACCCAGCTGAACCACGGCTCTTGCAGAGTCCAGATGCCGCTCGATAAAGACCGGACACTCGCCGCCGCGATAAGGCTCGAGGGTCTCCTTGAGCTTTGACACCCAGGCGAGGCTGGCTTCATTCCAACGAATCTGAAGTCGTTTGGCAAAACGTGCCCGCGCCTCGCCAATGCGCATCAGATTGTCGGCACTGAGTCTCAACTGCCCTGCAAAATCATCCCAGCTGAGCGCGCCTTCCACTACAACCAGCTGATCCTTGACGACGTATTCTCGAAAGCGTTCGTAGGCTTCAGAAAACAAGGCCACCTCGATACGGCCCGTCCGGTCATCGAGTGTCATGAACGCCATGCGCTTGCCGTTCTTGTTTTGTTTCATTCGCAGTTCAACAATCAAGCCAGCAACGACGACACGGGTTTCCTGTCGACGACCATAGCCCATTTCGGGCATGCCGCTCCGATCATGGCGTTCTGCAAGAGGCCCCAAGCGATCTGTGATGAAGGGCGTAACCGCGGCTTCATGGCGCGTGATGGGATGGCCGGTGAGATAGAGGCCCAGCGTTAACTTTTCCTGCGCCAGACGTTCATCCTCAGTCCAGCTCTCAACGACCGGTGCCACCGAGCCTGAATGAGGGGGGTCAGGGATATCCGATAGACCAAAGAGATCGAACTGCCCGGTTTCGGCCATGAGGCCATGTTGCTCAGCGGCCTTCAGGGCATCGGTGAGCTCGGCCAGGTGCTGTGCGCGGTTCGGATGGAAGCTATCGAGTGCGCCGCCGCGGATCATGGCTTCGAGCACGCGACGGTTCGCCTTGCGGGTGTCGATCCGCCGACAAAGATCCTTCAGGTCGCTGAAGGGGCCATTTTTTTCGCGTTCATCCAGGATTTCTCGAATCGCACTTTCGCCTACGCCTTTGATTGCCCCCAGTCCGTACTGAATGCTTTGGTCGGATTCCGCCCGAAACCTGAACGTCGAACGATTGATGTCGGGTGGACGAACTTCAAGGCGCATCTGCCGGCACTCTTCGATAAAAACAACGACCTTGTCGGTCTTGTCCATATCCGAGGACAGTACAGCGGCCATGAAGGCCGAGGGGTAATGGGCCTTAAGCCATGCCGTCTGGTAGGAGACCAGGGCATAGGCGGCCGAATGGGATTTGTTGAATCCGTAACCTGCAAACTTCTCCATCAGGTCGAAGATGTAGCCGGAAATCCGGTCCTCAATCCCGAGCGCCGTTGAGCCAGAGACGAAAATCTCACGTTGCTTGGCCATTTCCTCGGGCTTTTTCTTGCCCATGGCCCGTCGCAGCAGATCGGCTCCACCCAGCGTGTAGCCGGCCATGTCCTGAGCGATCTTCATGACCTGCTCCTGGTACACGATGACGCCATTAGTGGGTTTTAGGATCGGTTCCAGAACGGGGTGCGGATACTCGGCCTTTTGTTTGCCGTGCTTGACATTGATGTAGTCATCGACCATCCCGGACTGGAGAGGGCCCGGGCGGAAGAGGGCGACCAGAGCGATGATGTCTTCAAAACAGTCCGGGCGCAGCCGCTTGATGAGATCCTTCATGCCACGGGATTCGAGCTGGAAAACAGCCGTGGTTTGGCAACTCTTCAGAAGTTCGTAGGTCTTCGGATCATCGAGCGGGATCAGCGAAATGTCGATAGCGGGCTCGTCCGTCTTTGCTCTTTCGGCATTGATGGTCTCAAGGGCCCAGTCAATGATGGTCAGGGTTCGAAGCCCGAGAAAGTCGAACTTGACGAGGCCTACAGCCTCGACATCGTCCTTGTCGTATTGCGTGACCAGATTATCGCCACCGGCTTCACAATAGAGGGGGCAGAAGTCAGTGAGGTCGGAAGGCGCGATCACCACACCACCCGCGTGCTTGCCGGCGTTTCGCGTCAAACCTTCCAGCGACATCGCGAGATCAATGAGCGCTTTAACGTCTTCATCGGATTCATAGGTTTTGCGAAGGTCTTCGCTGTCCGTCAGGGCCTTCTCCAGCGTCATTCCCAATTCGAAGGGAATCAGCTTGGCAATCCGGTCAACGAATCCATAGGGGTGTCCCAGAACCCGCCCGACATCGCGGACTACGGCCTTGGCCGCCATACTGCCGTAGGTAATGATCTGGGAAACCCGGTCGCGACCATAGGTTCTGGCAACATAGTCGATGACTTCATCTCGTCGCTCCATGCAGAAGTCGACGTCGAAGTCGGGCATGGATACACGCTCGGGATTGAGGAATCGTTCGAACAGGAGCTCAAACTCGATCGGATCCAGATCGGTAATCTTGAGGGCATAGGCGACGAGAGACCCCGCACCTGAACCACGCCCTGGGCCCACCGGAATGCCCTGGCTTTTGGCCCACTGTATGAAGTCTGCCACGATCAGGAAGTAGCCCGGGAAATCCATCTGGTTGATGACCCCAACTTCCAGTTCCAGGCGCTCGCGATACCGCTGGGTGTTCTCTTCAAGGCTCCCCGAACCCACGGGGGCCTTTTTGGCCAGTCGCTCATCGAGGCCTTCCCGAGAGACCTTGGCAAAATACTCGGCGACGGTCAGGCCATCAGGAATTGGAAACTGGGGAAGAAAGTTCTGACCCAGCGTCAGCTTGAGATTGCAGCGGATCGCGATTCCGACCGTATTGGCGAGTGCCTCGGGAAGGTCTGCAAAGAGTTCAGCCATCGCCGCTTCGCTCTTGAGGTACTGCTCCTCGGTGTAGTCTTTGGGCCGCCTCGGATCCTCCAGCACCCGGCCCTGGTGGATGCAGACTCTGGCCTCGTGGGCCTCAAATTCTGACGATTCCAGAAAGCGGACATCGTTGGTCGCGACCAAAGGGATGCCCAGGGTGGCAGAAATCTCCACGGCACCCGCAATCCAGGTTTCTTCCTGGGGTCTTCGGGTCCTTTGAATTTCAAGGTAGAACCGGTCGCCCAAAACGGCTTGCCAATGGGCAGCAATTCGAAGGGCCTCCGTTCGGTTGCCCGCAAGCACCTGGCGAGCGACCTGCCCTTGTCTTGGACCTGAAAGAGCAATCAGTCCCTGGTTTTCCTCTTCCAGCCACTCGGCGCGGATTTGCGGTTGCCCCTGATGCTGGTTTTCACGGAAGGCTTTCGAAAGCAACCGGGAGAGGGTGCGATAGCCTTGGGCATCCTGAACAAAGAGGGTCATCGGGAAGGGGTTTTGAAGCTCCTCGGGGTGTGTGATGAGGACATCCGCACCCGCGATGGGTTTGATGCCTCCGGACTGGGCGCTCTTGTAGAACTTGACGATGGCAAAGAGATTGTTGTGATCCGTGACGGCCACCGCCGGCATGCCCAGAGCGGAGGTTCTTTTGACCAGGGCCTTGACGTCCACCAGTCCATCGACCAGTGAATATTCGGTGTGGACCCGAAGGTGAATGAAGCCCGGTGCAGAGGGGGGGGCGGACGCTTCGCTCACGAGGTTTTCGCCTCAAGACAGAGCGCAAGGCCCTCCTCCCAAGCGGGTAGCGAAAGGCCGAAGGTCTCCAACAGCCGTTGGTTGTCGAGAACGGAATAGGCGGGTCGTCGGGCCGGGGTGGGGTATTCTTCGGTCGGGATGGCCCGGAGGCTGGCCGCTGAAGCACTCAAATGGCCGCCCGCTATTCCCAATGCGCGGATTTTTTCAGCAAATCCAAACCAGGTCGTCGTTCCCGCGCAGGTCAGGTGATAGGTTCCCGAGCGCTCTCCAAGGTCCACGGAACCATCTCGCATGGACTGGGCGATGATGAGGGCCGTGGCCTCTGCGATCATTCGGCTCCAGGTCGGGGCGCCAAACTGATCATTCACAATCCCCAGGGACTCGCGTTCTGCCATCAGACGAAGCATGGTCTTTAGAAAGTTCTGTCCATGCAGTCCATAAACCCAGGCTGTTCTGAGAATGAGGTGAGAGATCCCTGCGCTTCGGATCGCCTCTTCGCCCTGAAGCTTGCTTGATGCATAAACGCCATCGGGACCCGTCGGGTCGGTCTCGCGATAAGGCGTTTGGGCCTTCCCGTCAAAGACGTAGTCGGTCGAATAGTGAATCAGCGGAATCTTGAGGTCCCGGCAGGCAAAGGCCAGTGCTTCGACTGCGTGGGTATTGATCGTGTAAGCGGCCTCGACATCGGTTTCTGCCCGGTCAACCTGGGTGTAGGCCGCTGCATTGACGATGAGATCAGGCCAGGCCTCGCGGATCGCTGGCTCGATGCTGTCGGGATTCAGAAGATCAAGGCAAGGCTCCGTGCCTCGGCTTCGGGAGATGATCTCCCCGAGGCATGCCAGGGTGCGTTCGAGTTCATGCGCGACCTGGCCACTCTGGCCGACCAGAAGGATGCGCATGAGTTACCAGACCGCCAGAGACTCGCGGCTGAAGGCGCTCAGCGGAATGCCTTCACGGTCCTTGGCTGAAAGTTCCGGATCCTGAATCGGCCAGTCGATGCCAATGGCCGGGTCATTCCACTGCAGGCTGAATTCGGCTGCAGGATTGTAGAAGTCAGTGCACTTGTAGGCAAAAAGCGCAAATTCACTGGTGACACAAAAGCCATGCGCAAAGCCCTCAGGCACAAAAAGTTGCACATGGTTTTCCGCGGACAGCGTCGCGCCATACCATTGCCCGAAAGTCGGGGAGTCCGCTCGCACATCAACCGCCACATCGAACACTTCGCCCTCAAGGACGTATACCAGCTTGCCCTGGGGTCTCGGGTTTTGAAAGTGGAGGCCCCTTAGAATTCCACGCCTCGAGTAGGAGAGGTTGTCCTGGACAAAATGGCGATCCAGGCCCGCCTCGGTGTAGCGTCTGAGGTTCCAGGTCTCCTGAAAGAATCCGCGGGCATCACCAAAGACATCCGGATGAATCTTGAGAAGGCCGGGGAGCGGGGTGGATTCGATGATCACGTCGGAAGCCCCATCTTGAGAAGACGCAGGAGGTACTCTCCGTAGTTGCTTTTACGAAGAGGTTCCGCCTGGGCTTCCAGCTGCTCTGCGGTAATCCAGCCCCGGCTCCAGGCGATTTCTTCGGGGCAGCTGATCTTGAGGCCCTGGCGTTCTTCAATGGTCTGGATGAAATTGGCCGCTTGCAGGAGGGAATCGTGCGTGCCGGTGTCGAGCCAGGCGGTCCCTCGACCCAGCTTTTCCACGCGAAGCTGACCCAGTTCCAGATAGAGCTTGTTGATGTCGGTGATTTCAAGTTCACCCCGGACGCCGGGCTTCAGATCCCGAGCCATGTCGAGGACCTGATTATCGTAAAAATAGAGGCCGGTCACGGCCCAGTTGGACTTGGGCTCTTTCGGCTTTTCAACCAGTCCGATGACGTTGCCGCCCTTGTCGAATTCAGCGACACCGTAGCGTTCAGGGTCATTGACCCAGTAGCCGAAAACCGTCGCGCCCTGAGTCTGGTTCGCCGCTGACTGAAGGCTCTCGGGAAGGCCATGGCCGTAGAAAATATTGTCGCCGAGGATCAAGCAGGAAGGGTCGTGGCCCACGAATTCCCGGCCGATGATGAAGGCCTGAGCCAGCCCTTCGGGTTTGGGTTGCTCCCGATAGCTGATCGTCATGCCCCACTGGCTGCCATCACCCAAAAGGTGCTGGAACTGGGGGGCATCGTGGGGTGTTGTGATGATCAGGACATCCCGAATCCCGGCCAGCATGAGGACCGAGAGCGGGTAGTAGATCATCGGCTTGTCATAAACCGGAAGAAGCTGCTTGCTCGTGACGTGCGTCAGGGGATGAAGTCGGGTACCGGAGCCACCCGCCAGAATGATGCCTTTCGTCGTTGCCATCCGTTCAGTCTTCCTCGTCGTTATCGATATCGTCAGGCGGAGCCCAGGCGCTCGCCGCGGTAGCTGCCATCCATGACTCTTTGGCACCAGTCCTGATGCTCAAGGTACCAGGTCACCGTCTTTCGAAGACCGGTTTCAAAGGTTTCCGAAGGCTCCCAGCCCAGCGTGTCCTTGATCTTGCTGGCATCGATCGCATAACGGGCATCATGGCCCGGACGGTCGGTCACAAAGGTGATCTGGCTTCGGTAGGAGGCCCCATCGCTTCGGGGTTTCAGCGTGTCCAGAAGATCGCAGAGCGTGTGCACGACCTCAAGATTGGTTTTCTCATTGTTGCCGCCAATGTTGTACACCTCACCCGGGGTGCCGGCCTCGAGGACACGGGCAATGGCCGCACAGTGATCTTCCACAAAGAGCCAGTCGCGAACATTGAGCCCATTGCCATAGATCGGTAACGACTTCCCGGCCAGTGCATTGTGGATAATCAGGGGAATCAGTTTTTCCGGGAACTGGAAAGGGCCATAGTTGTTCGAGCAGTTGGTCGTCAGGACCGGAAGCCCGTAGGTATGGAAATAGGCTCGGACCAGATGGTCTGAACTGGCCTTGGAGGCTGAATAGGGGGAATTCGGCTGGTAGGCGGTGGTTTCAGTAAATTTTCCTGTTGGACCCAGGCTGCCATAGACTTCATCCGTGGAAACATGCAGAAAGCGGAACCTTTCCTTTTCTGTCCCTTCTAGTCCTCGCCAGTACTTCCGGGCTGATTCCAGCAAAGAGAATGTTCCGAGGATGTTGGTCTGGATAAACGCTTCCGGAGAGTCGATCGAGCGATCGACATGGCTTTCCGCTGCAAAATTGACGATGGCCGAGGGCCTGTGCTTCTGAAGGAGGTAATCCACCAGCGCACTGTCCCCGATCGAACCCAGCACGAAGCTGTGCCTTGGGTCATCCTCGATTTCATCAAGGGTGTCGAGATTACCCGCATAGGTCAGGGCATCCAGATTGATCACCTCGGTCTTTTCGCCCCGTATTTTGCGAAGCACAAAATTACCGCCGATGAAGCCGGCGCCGCCGGTGACAAGAATCGTTGAATTCGGTGAGGACATGTTTTCTTCAATGCCTGAATCGTGGATGGGCTGGCTGAATCGGGCGCAACCCTGATCGTTTGATTCTACCGTTTTCTTGAACGATGGGGACGCAGGGAAAAGTCCCCAGATTCTTCAGTGAGACCCAAGCTAGCGTGATTTTCGGTGGAGAATGCCTCGGGTCGGGTCATAACCCCAGATGGCCCCGCCAAGGAACACGACCAGCGTCACTGCGGCAACGGCAAAGGCTTCGGGATTCGCTTGACCATAAAGCGCAAACCGGATCGATTCGACGGCGTAGGTGAATGGATTGCACTCGGCCATCCGGGCGAGCAAAGGATTTGATTCCCTGATTTTCCACAAGGGGTAAAGGGCGCTTGAAAGGAAGAACATCGGGAAAATGACAAAGTTCATGACTCCTGCAAAATTCTCGAGTTGCCGGATCATTGACGAGAGCAAAAGCCCCAGAGCCCCGAGCATCAGTCCCGAGAGAATCAAGGCTGGAAAAACCGTCAGGTAGCCTTGGGCGGGAGCTTCGATTCCGTAAAGCCAGGCAATGCCGAGGAAGACATAGGCCTGAATCACCGAAATGGCGACCCCCGCCAAAAGCTTGGAGGTCAGGAGAAATCCTCTCGGCAGGGGACTTACCAGAAGCGTCTTCATGCTGCCCATCTCGCGGTCATAGACCATCGACAGGGAGCTTTGCATGCCGTTAAAAAGCTGCACCATGCCGACGAGCCCTGGGGTAATGTAGACCTCATAAAGGATATAGGTCTCGTAGGGAGGAATGATGGCGACACCCAGGGTGGATCGAAAGCCTGCGGCAAAGATAAAGAGCCACATCAGAGGGCGCACCAGAGCCGAAACGAATCGCTCTCTTTGATGAACGAAGCGAAGCAATTCGCGCCAGACAATGCCCTTGAGGGCGCGAAGGTAATGGCTCAGTCGAAGATTCATTGTGGCCTCCCGGACGTGAGGACTTCAAAGGCGCCATGGATATTCTCGCGCCCCGTGAGTTCCAGAAGCTCGGGGATATCACCCTGCGCCCTGATGGTCCCTTGATGCAGCACGATCAGGGCATCATCGGGTGCAATTTCATCAATCAGGTGCGTGGCCCAGAGCACGGAAAGCTTGCCTGAGCCGGTCAAGGCATGAATGTGTTCGACGAGGGCTTTTCGGCTGGGAACATCCAGTCCCACGGTCGGTTCATCCAGAAGGAGCAGGGTCGGATGATGAAGGAGGGCACGAGCGATCTCAACCCGCCGCCGATGCCCGCCGTTGAGATTGCGAACGAGCTCCTGATCACGCTGCCGCATGTCCAGCCGATCCAGTTCCGCATCGATCCGTCGCTGAGCCGTTCGGCTGTCGAGGCCGTGCAGGGCTGCGTGGTAAAGAAGGTTTTGCCGGACGGTGAGGTCGAGATCCAGAGTCGTTTGCTGAAACACCACGCCGAGCGACGCAAGCGCTTTCAGTGGCGTGTTGCGCAGATCGTGACCTGCAATTCGGATCGTTCCCGAAGCAGAGTCATAGAGTCGGGTGATGAGGGAGAACAGGGTGGATTTGCCGGCACCGTTGGGTCCCAGCAGGATCGCGCAACGGCCGAAGGGCACCGTGAATGAGACTTGATCGAGCGCCTTTTTTGCGCCATAAGCGAAGGAGATCTGTGAAAGTTCAAGAGCGCTCAGAGCCTTCACGGCGTCACCACAATGCCCCAAGGGCCCTGTCCGATGGCAACCGAGCGAAGGACCTTGCGCTTTTCAAGGTCGATGATGGAGATGTCGTTACTGGCGCCATTGGCGGTTACCAAATGCTTTTCCTTCGAGTCAAATGCGAGGTTCCATACGCGTTGCCCCACGAGAAGATAATCCAGGACTTTATACGTTTGGGCGTCAATGACCGCAATGCGATTGGAAGGCCCTAAGGCCACGTAGGCAAAGCGGCGATCCCGATCAATCCGGATTCCGACGGGCTGAATTTTTTCTCGGGTGACTCCGGGAATCTGAAAGGAAATGGAGGCTTTGTTGACGTGGGTTGCCGCATCGATCACGGAAACTGTTCCGGCAATTTCCGAGCTGACCCAAAGTTCCTGGCTGTCACGCGTAAAGCGGCAGGCCCGGGGTCTTGGATCCACCAGGGTGTTATCACTGACGGCCAGGGTCTTTGAATCGATCCAGTGGACCATGTTGGTGGTCTCGCTGGTACTGGCGATCCATTTCCCATCCTCGCTGGCGGCAATTCCCTCAGGCTCAACGCCGACCGGAATTGATCTGAGGGTTTTACGGGTCGTCAGATCAATGGCTGTGACCGCATTGTCATTCTCATTGGAAGCAAACAGGCGTTTTCCATCCGGAGCCACCACGAAGGTCTCAGGATCCTTGCCGGAGGGCAGTTTGATGATCTCCTGGCCGATGGGAAGGGGAAGTTGCTTGATGATGTCTTCATCACTGACAGCGACCAGCAGCGTTTTCCCATCGGGATCCATGTCGATGCCACGGGGTCTTTTGCCGATGGGGATGCGTTTGATCACTTGGCCTTCAGGGATCGAGACGAGTCCGATGGCGTTGTCATCTTCCAGGGTGACGTAGGCGGTATCGGCCCATGCCTCAGGCAGGGCGAGGACGATCAGCACCATTCCGATCCAAGGATTCAGCTTCTGGGAGCGCGTGCCATGGGAGGGGTAGAGCCGCTTGATCTCAAAAGATCGGAATCCTCTTGGGACACGGTCGTGGTTTGGGGAAAACATAAGGGTGGATGTCTCTCGGCGTGAAATGGGGCCTATCGGCGGTATTTTATCGCTCTTGCGAGGCTCTCGGAGCAGGATGCAAGGCGCCCCTTTTTTGGGGGGGGTTCGTGATGACAACCCGTCGCAAATCCTTCATAATCAAACGTTTTTATTCTCCTGCTCACATGTGGTTCAAAAATCTGGTCCTCTTGAGGATCACCGCGCCCTTCGACCTTACCGCTGAGGTCCTCGAAGAGCGACTTCAGAACCGTCGCTTTCAGCCCTGCGGGGCTCTTGAGCCCGCCAGTGAGGGATGGTATCCCCCCCTTGGGCATCCCGACGCTCCTTTGATTCATCAAACGCAGGGTTTCCTGATGATTTGTCTTCGACGGGAGGACAAAATCCTGCCGTCCAGTGTCGTCAATGAACGTCTGGCGTCCCGGGTGGATGAGATTGAAGCCCGCGAATCCCGGAAGTTGCGCAAAAAAGAGCGCGAGGGACTTCGGGAGGAGATCCTCCATGACATGATCCCCAAGGCCTTCAGTCAGAGTCGACGCACTTTCGCCTATATCGACCCCAGGGGCGGCTGGCTTTTCGTCGATTCCAGTAGTGCGCGGAAAGCGGAAGATATCGTTGCCGCCCTTCGGCAAACGCTGGATGGTTTTCCCGTTCGGCCTATCGCAACGCAGGAGCGACCTGCATCGGTGATGACCCGTTGGCTTGCCGGTGGATCCCTTCCTGAAGGGGTCACGCTGGAATCCGAGTGCGAGCTCAAGTCACCGGAGGAGGATGGCGGCATTGTCCGGGCGCGACGTCATGACCTTGAGGTGCCGGAAATCCTCCATCATCTTGAAGCCGGAAAAGAAGCCATCAAGCTGGCGTTCAGCTGGAATGATCGGCTGAGTCTGGTGCTGGATGAGGCTTTGACCATACGACGTTTGAAATTTCTGGATACGATTCAGGAAGCCGCAGCCGATGCCGGATCCGAGGACGCCGCCACCCGGTTTGATGTTGATTTCGCGTTGATGAGTCTTGAGCTCAATGCCTTTCTCCCGATTTTGCTCGATTGGTTTGGTGGTGAGCCACCTGCCAAAGCGTCCTGATTGAAACCGTCCGCCTGTTCCTCATAGGGAATCCAAAGATGCTTCAAAAAAGTCTGATTGCCATTCACGTCGCTGTGCTGGTTGTCCTCTCCGGAATCACGCCGGCGCAGGCAGAAAATTTCTCCTTGCCGCAGGCCGGTGATGACATCATCGGTGCCATCCGCCATACCAAGGCCCGCCAGGAGGACACCCTCATCGATATCGCTCGTCGCTTTAGCGTGGGGCAGGACGAAATGGTCATGGCCAACCAGAATGTCGATCGATGGTTGCCCAAAGGAGGAACGGATATCCTGATTCCTCAGGAATTCATCCTTCCGGATGCGCCGCGTTCCGGCATCGTGGTGAATATTCCGGAAATGCGGATGTACTACTTCCCGGTCAAGGCGCGTCCGGCGCCGGTCAAGCCGGTTGCTGCATCGGCACGCAAGTCCGCTGCCCCCGTCTGTAAGCCGGCTTCGAGCGCCAATTCGCCCGCCAAGCCTGCGGCAAAGCCTCTCGCCAGTAGTGCAAAGACACTCCCAGGAAAGGGCGCCCCCGCCAATGCGGGGAAATCGGGTTCCCAAGCCAAGGGAGCGACGCCCCCAGCG
>JBDKLO010000013.1:0-12968 GCA_039795615.1 Pseudomonadota bacterium | reverse complement strand
AAGGAATTGATATGGCCTATTCTTTCACCGAGAAGAAACGCATCCGGAACAGTTTTGGCAAACGTTGGGATGTCCTCGACGTTCCCTACCTGTTGACGACCCAGGTTGATTCCTACAAACGCTTTCTGCAGTCAGAAGTCCCTCTGGCCCAGCGCCTGGACGAAGGACTGCATGCCGCCTTGCGCTCCGTCTTTCCGATCACCAGCCATTCTGGCCACGCCGTCCTTGAGTATGTGGACTACTGGCTTGGCGAGCCGACCTTCGATGTGAAGGAGTGCCAACAGCGCGGCGCCAACTATGCAGCCCCCCTGCGCGTCCTCGTGCAATTGATTCTTTATGACAAGGAATCCCCGGCGTCAGCCAAGGTGGTCAAGGAGGTCAAGCGACAGGAAATCTACATGGGCGAAATTCCGCTCATGACCGATACGGGCACCTTTGTGATCAATGGAACCGAGCGAGTCATCGTCTCGCAGCTTCATCGTTCACCTGGTGTGTTCTTCGACCACGATCGGGGCAAGACCCATTCCTCCGGTAAGCTTTTGTTCAATGCGCGAATCATCCCGTACCGTGGATCTTGGCTCGACTTTGAATTCGATCACAAGGATTGCGTCTATGTTCGTATCGACCGCCGCAGGAAGCTGCCAGCAACGGTGCTTCTCCGGGCGCTCGGTTTCGACAACGAGCAGATCATCGGACAGTTCTTTGAAACCAACCGGTTCATTCTCAAGGGCGACGCCGTTCATCTGGAGTTGATCCCGGATCGTCTGCGAGGAGATATCTCCAGCTTTGATATCAGCGTAGAAGGCAAGGTCCTGATCGAGAAGGGCCAGAGAATTACGGCGCGTCATATTCGACAGATCGAGAAGGCTGGCGTGAAGCTGCTCGAAGTTCCGCGCGACTATCTTCTTGGAAAAATTCTGTCCCACAACATCGTTGCTCAAGAAACCGGCGAGTTGGTTGCAAAGGTCAATGACGAGATCACCGACGATCTGATCAGCCGTCTGACGGCTGCCGGGATCGAAGCAGTCGATACCTTGTTCGTCAACGACCTGGATCGTGGGCCCTATATTTCCAACGCAATGCGCATCGATTCGACTGAGACCCAGCTGGATGCGCTCGTCGAAATCTACCGCATGATGCGTCCGGGTGAGCCGCCGGCCAAGGAAGCCGCTCATACGCTGTTTGATAACCTGTTCTTCTCGGCAGACCGTTACGATCTGTCAGCGGTTGGTCGAATGAAGTTCAATCGACGTCTGGGTCGCCCGGAAGTGACGGGTACCGGCGTATTGACCAAGGAAGACATCATTGATGTGCTGAGGGAGCTGATCAATATTCGAAATGGTCATGGGACCGTCGATGATATCGATCACCTCGGTAACCGCCGCGTCCGTTCAGTAGGTGAAATGGTCGAGAACCAGTTCCGTCTGGGTCTGGTGCGCGTCGAGCGCGCGGTGAAGGAGCGTCTGTCCCTCGCAGATGCCGAAAACCTGATGCCGCAGGAAATCATCAATGCGAAGCCGGTTGCGGCGTCCATCAAGGAGTTCTTTGGCTCAAGCCAGCTCTCTCAGTTCATGGATCAGAACAACCCGCTTTCGGAAGTTACGCATAAGCGCAGAGTTTCGGCTCTCGGACCGGGTGGTCTGGCGCGCGAGCGGGCGGGCTTCGAAGTGCGAGACGTTCATACCACGCACTATGGTCGTGTTTGCCCGATTGAAACGCCTGAAGGTCCGAACATCGGTCTGATCAATTCGTTGTCGGTTTATGCGCGGACCAATCAATACGGCTTCCTTGAGACGCCCTACCGTAAGGTGGTTGATGGCAGCGTGACCGATGAGATTGAGTACCTCTCAGCCATTGAAGAAGGCAAGTACTTTATCGCGCAGGCCAGCGCCAAGGTCGATGCGACCGGCAAGCTGGTCGATGACCTGGTTTCCTGTCGTCATAAGGATGAGTTCACGCTTTCAACGGCTGAAAAGATCAATTACATGGACGTCTCGTCCAAGCAGATCGTTTCGGTTGCAGCCTCACTGATTCCGTTCCTTGAGCACGACGACGCAAACCGAGCGTTGATGGGTTCAAACATGCAACGTCAGGCGGTACCGACTCTCCGTACTGAAAAGCCGTTGGTCGGCACCGGAATGGAGCGTATCGTGGCCCGTGACTCCGGGGTTACGGTCGTAGCAAAGCGCGGTGGAACCATCGAGTTCCTCGATTCGAGCCGAATCGTGGTGCGTGTTAATGACGAAGAAACCGAAACCGGCGTACCCGGTGTCGACATCTACAACCTGACCAAATA
Organism: Pseudomonadota bacterium; assembly: GCA_039795615.1. Lineage (GTDB taxonomy): Bacteria > Pseudomonadota > Gammaproteobacteria > Methylococcales > Methylococcaceae > UBA6136. Next base: position 10,672 of record JBDKLO010000013.1, on the reverse strand, counting down.
CACGCGTTCCAATCAGAACACCTGTATTAACCAGAAGCCCCTGGTCCGCCCGGGTGATCGGGTCGCCAAGGGGGACATTCTGGCGGATGGTCCGTCCACGGACATGGGCGAACTTGCATTGGGTCAGAACCTTCTGGTCGCGTTCATGCCCTGGAATGGTTACAACTTCGAAGACTCCATCCTGATTTCCGAAAGGGTGGTTCAGGAAGATCGTTTCACGACGATTCATATTGAAGAAAAGTCTTGCGTTGCCCGTGATACGAAACTGGGCCCGGAAGAAATTACTGCGGACATTCCGAACGTTGGCGAAGCCGCGCTCGCGAAGCTGGATGAATCTGGGATCGTCTACATCGGCGCCGAGGTCAAGGCGGGTGACATTCTCGTCGGAAAGGTCACCCCGAAGGGTGAAACTCAGCTGACTCCGGAGGAAAAGCTTCTCCGCGCCATCTTCGGTGAAAAAGCCTCCGACGTGAAGGACACGTCTCTGCGTGTACCTTCCGGTATGGATGGAACGGTCATTGACGTTCAGGTCTTTACCCGCGACGGCGTGAAGAAGGATGAGAGAGCGAAGCAGATTGAGCAGGCCGAAATCGAGCGGGTCAAAAAGGACCTCAACGACCAGCTGCGCATCATCGAGCAGGATTTCTACCAGCGTGTTGAGGCCATGGTTTTGGGTAAGGTGGCGCAATCGGGTCCCTCCAAGCTGAAATCAGGCACCGAAGTGACGCCGGACTACCTTGCGGGATTAAAGCCTTCCCAGTGGCTGGAAATCCGTTTGAAGGACGATGACATCAACCTTCAGCTGGAAAAGATTGCTGAGCAGATTGCCCAGCAACGTGAGGAAATGGCAAAGCGTCTCGATGAAAAGAAGAGAAAGATTGCCATTGGCGATGATCTGCCACCGGGCGTTCTCAAGATGGTCAAGGTCTATCTGGCCGTCAAGCGGCGCATTCAGCCGGGTGACAAGATGGCGGGTCGTCACGGGAACAAGGGTGTTATCTCGCAGATTGTGCCTGTCGAAGACATGCCGTTCAGCGCGGACGGTACGCCGGTCGACATCGTTCTGAATCCCCTCGGCGTTCCTTCTCGTATGAACGTCGGACAGGTGCTTGAAACCCACCTGGGTTGGGCTGCTCGGGGGCTCGGCATCCGTATTGGCCAGATGATTGAAGCCAAGTCGAAGGTGGATGACATTCGCAAGTTCCTCCATGAGGTCTACAACACCTCGGGTCGAACGGAGGATCTCAGTCAGCTGAATGATGAGGAGATTCTTGAGCTTGCGGCCAATCTTCGTCGAGGTGTGCCGATGGCGACGCCCGTCTTCGACGGCGCGAGTGAAAAGGACATCAAGACCATGTTGCGTCTTGCAGGGCTTCCGGAGAGTGGACAGACCCGTCTCTTTGATGGTCGCACTGGCGAAGCCTTTGAGCGTGATGTAACCGTCGGTTGCATGTACATGCTGAAGTTGAACCACTTGGTCGACGACAAGATGCATGCGCGTTCCACGGGTCCTTACAGCCTGGTCACGCAGCAGCCGCTGGGCGGTAAGGCCCAGTTTGGTGGCCAGCGTTTCGGGGAAATGGAAGTGTGGGCGCTCCAAGCCTATGGTGCAGCCTATACCCTGCAGGAAATGCTCACCGTGAAGTCGGATGACGTCACGGGAAGAACGAAAATCTACAAGAACATTGTGGACGGTGATCACCGGATGGAGGCTGCAATGCCCGAATCCTTCAATGTACTGATCAAGGAAATCCGTTCTCTCGGTATCAATATCGAGCTGGAACAGGAATAAGACGTCCTCTTGCGCCGGCCGGGGTGCGCTAAACCCCGGGCCCGCCATGTTCAGATTTAGGAGATGACTCGTGAAAGATCTAATTAGTTATTTGAAGCGTCAGAATCAGGTTGAGGATTTCGATAACATCCGAATCAGCCTCGCTTCCCCTGAAATGATCCGTTCTTGGTCCTATGGTGAGGTCAAGAAGCCCGAGACGATTAATTACCGTACCTTTAAGCCAGAGCGCGACGGACTTTTCTGCGCCAAGATCTTTGGACCTGTCAGCGACTATGAGTGCCTGTGCGGAAAGTACAAGCGCCTCAAGCATCGTGGTGTGATCTGCGAGAAGTGTGGCGTTGAAGTCACGCTCTCCAAGGTGCGTCGTGAGCGCATGGGCCATATTGAACTGGCAAGCCCTGTCGCGCACATCTGGTTCCTTAAGTCACTGCCGTCTCGTATTGCTCTCCTGCTGGACATGACCCTGCGCGAAATCGAGCGGGTCTTGTATTTCGAATCCTACGTCATCATCGACCCGATGCAGACTCCGCTTGAGCGCGGCAAGCTCCTGAATGAAGAGGAGTTTTACGAAGCGTCCCAGCAGTATGGTGAAGACTTTGTCGCCAAGATGGGCGCTGAAGCGATTCACGAACTGCTGCGCACCATGGATCTGGTACATGAAGTCGAAATGTTGCGTGAAGGGATTGAAGGCACCAACTCCGAAACCAAGATCAAGAAGTACACGAAGCGCCTCAAGGCGATCGAGTCGCTGATCACTTCGAACAACAAGCCGGAGTGGATGATCCTGACGGTCCTGCCGGTTCTACCTCCGGAATTGCGTCCGTTGGTCCCGCTGGATGGAGGCCGATTTGCAACCTCCGATCTGAACGATCTTTATCGTCGGGTCATCAACCGAAATAACCGCCTTAAGCGCCTGCTGGATCTGAATGCACCGGACATCATCGTGCGCAATGAGAAGCGCATGCTGCAGGAATCGGTCGATGCACTTCTGGACAACGGTCGCCGAGGTCGCGCCATTACCGGATCCAACAAACGCCCGCTGAAGTCGCTGGCCGACATGATCAAGGGGAAGCAGGGCCGCTTCCGTCAGAACCTTCTCGGTAAGCGTGTCGACTACTCAGGCCGTTCGGTCATCGTGGTCGGTCCGACTCTGAAGCTCCATCAGTGTGGTCTTCCGAAGAAGATGGCACTGGAGCTATTTAAGCCCTTCATCTTCAGCAAACTGCAGTTCCGAGGTTTGGCGACCACCATCAAGGCGGCCAAGAAGATGGTCGAAAAGGAAAGCCCCGAGGTGTGGGATATCCTTGATGAGGTCATTCGCGAACATCCGGTCATGCTGAACCGTGCGCCGACCCTTCACCGTCTGGGTATCCAGGCGTTTGAGCCTACCTTGGTTGAGGGTAAGGCCATCCAGTTGCATCCGCTCGTCTGTAGCGCATTCAACGCCGACTTCGACGGTGACCAGATGGCTGTTCACGTGCCATTGTCCCTCGAGGCGCAGTTGGAAGCCCGGACCTTGATGATGGCAACCAACAACATTCTTTCTCCGGCCAACGGTGAGCCGATCATCAATCCGACCCAGGACGTGGTCCTCGGTCTCTACTATATGAGCCGTGAGCGTCTGGATGCGAAGGGCACCGGCATGGTGTTCTCCGATGTTGATGAAGTCCAGCGAGCGCTGAACAATAAAGTCATCGACATTCAGGCGCGGATCACCGTCCGCCTGAATGAGACTGTCATTCATGAAGACGGCACGCGCGAAACCCGCCTTCGTCGCGTGGATACCACGGCCGGTCGTGCCATCATCTGGACGATCGTTCCCGAAGGCCTGCCCTTCGAGATGGTCAACGTGGACATGACCAAGAAGGCCATTTCACGTTTGATCAATCAGTCCTACCGCTCGCTGGGCATTAAGGCCTCCGTGGTCTTTGCTGACAAGCTGATGTACCTCGGCTTCTCCAATGCGACTCGTGCTGGCGTTTCGTTCGGCGTCGACGACATGGCGATTCCTGGCCGTAAGGAAGAAATCATTGTTGCGGCTGAAGCGGAAGTCAAAGAGATTCAGAACCAGTATGCATCGGGTCTGGTCACGGACGGCGAACGCTACAACAAGGTTGTCGATATTTGGTCTCACGCCAATGATCAGGTCGCCAAGGTGATGATGGAAGGTCTCGGTACCGATGAGGTCGAGCTCCCTGATGGATCCAAGAGCGAACAGAAGTCCTTCAATTCGGTCTTCATGATGGCGGATTCCGGCGCCCGTGGCTCGGCGGCTCAGATCCGTCAGCTGGCGGGTATGCGAGGCCTGATGGCGAAGCCGGACGGTTCGATCATCGAGACCCCGATTACGGCAAACTTCCGCGAAGGCCTTGACGTACTCCAGTACTTCATCTCGACGCACGGTGCACGTAAAGGTCTGGCTGATACAGCGCTGAAGACCGCCAACTCAGGTTATCTGACTCGTCGTTTGGTGGACGTCGCACAGGATCTGGTGATTACCGAAGATGATTGCGGCACCAACGAAGGCCTGCTGATGAGCCCGCTCATCGAAGGCGGTGATGTTGTTGAACCGCTCGCTGAGCGTGTTCTGGGTCGCGTGGTCGCCGAGGACGTCCTGCATCCTGCCAGTCAGGATCTGATTCTTTCAGCCGGTGCCATGCTGGACGAAGCCGCTGTTGCGCTGCTTGAAGAGCACAGCGTTGACAACGTTCGGGTCCGTTCAGTCATTACCTGTAAGACGCGATATGGTGTTTGCGCCGCATGTTACGGTCGTGACCTGGGTCGCGGGCATCTCGTCAATCATGGTGAGGCCATCGGTGTCATTGCCGCGCAGTCCATCGGTGAGCCGGGCACTCAGCTCACCATGCGTACCTTCCACATTGGTGGTGCCGCTTCGCGATCTGCGGCCATCAGCAACGTTGAGGTCAAGTCGGCGGGTACGATCAAGCTGAACAACATCAAGACGGTCATCAATAAGGACACCAACCTGGTTGCTGTCTCGCGTTCCGGTGAAGTCAGCGTCATCGATGAACATGGCCGTGAGCGTGAGCGCTACAAGATTCCTTACGGTGCCGTATCTACGGCCAAGGAAGGCGATCGGGTTAAGGCCGGTCAAGTCATTGTGACGTGGGATCCGCATACCCATCCCGTTGTAACGGAAGTGCAGGGCTATGCCCGCTTGGTGGATTTCATTGAAGGTGTAACCGTTCGCGAGCAGTCGGATGAAGTGACCGGCCTCAGCTCCATGGTGGTCATTGATCCCAAGCAGCGCGCAGGTTCCGGTAAGGATCTTCGTCCGATGGTCAAGCTGGTCGACGAGCATGGTTCGGACATTTTCATTCCGTCCACGGAGATTGTTGCTCAGTACTTCCTGCCTGCAGGCGCCATTATCGGTATCACCGATGGGGGCCTGGTTCAGGTCGGTGACGTTCTGGCGCGTATTCCTCAAGAATCCAGTAAGACGCGTGACATCACCGGTGGTCTGCCGCGTGTTGCCGACCTCTTCGAGGCGCGTAAGACCAAGGATCCTGCCATCCTGGCGGAAGCGACGGGTACGATCAGCTTCGGCAAGGAAACCAAGGGCAAGCGTCGTGTGATTGTGACCGATGGTCAGAACAATCAGCATGAGGTTCTGATTCCGAAGTGGCGGCACATTACGGTCTTCGAAGGTGAGCATGTCGAGCAGGGTGAAACAATCGCTGAAGGCGATCTGACGCCTCACGATATTCTGCGCTTGCGGGGTGTCGCTGAACTGGCTTCCTACCTGGTTAAGGAAATCCAGGACGTCTATCGTCTGCAGGGTGTTAAGATCAACGACAAGCACATTGAAGTGATCATTCGCCAGATGCTGCGCAAGGTTGAGATTACCGATCCGGGTGATACCACCTTCCTTCGTGGCGAACAGGTTGATCGGGCGCGTTTCCATGAGGAGAATGACCGCGTTGAGGCCGAAAATAAGATTCCGGCCTGCTATGAGCCGATGTTGCTGGGGATTACTAAGGCATCCCTTTCAACGGAGTCCTTCATCTCTGCGGCTTCTTTCCAGGAAACCACTCGCGTGCTGACGGAGGCGGCGATCCGTGGTTCAAGCGACAAGCTTTTGGGCCTCAAGGAGAACGTCATCGTAGGTCGCCTCATTCCGGCGGGTACGGGTCTGGCTTATCATTTGGATCGCAAACTGCGGGCACAGCAGGAAGAGTCACCTGAGGATGTCGATGAACCGGTCATCGATGCCAGTGATGTTGAGGAAGCGCTCAAGCAAGCGCTGAGTCAATAATCTGGGCCCATGCCGCCCGGATGGGGCGGCAAGTCCGAGAAGGGCGTGGTTAAGGAGAATGGAGTCGAGCGTCGCAGGTTGCGGCGCTCATAATCAGAAGCAGGAATCACGGAGCTAATGGTATGAACAAAGTGATCGTGGGCCTTATGGTCGGCGCTCTCTCAATGGGCACGATGTCAGCACATGCCGATGGAAATGCCGAAGCGGGTAAGAAGAAGTTCTATACCTGTGAGGGTTGTCACTCAGTTCCCGGGTACACAAATACCTATCCTACCTACCATGTCCCGCGCATCGGCGGTCAGCACGCTGACTACGTCGTCGCTGCGTTGCAGGCGTATCAGGATGGTGAGCGAAAGCACGGAAGTATGAAGGGGAATGCCGAAAGCCTTTCTGAGCAGGATCGCGAGGATATCGCGGCCTACGTCTCCAAATTCCGTGGAATGAATTCAAGCTTGCCGGTCACGGGAAATCCCCAGGTTGGCAAGACCAAGGCTGCAGCCTGTGCAAGTTGCCATACAGAAGATGGGAATTCGGAAAATACGATGTTTCCGCGTCTGGCCGGGCAGTATGAGAGCTATCTGATTCGAGCGCTCAAGGAATACAAGGCTGGAACTCGCACCAATCCCATGATGATGGGGTTTGCATCCATGCTCTCTGAAGAGGATATTCGTGACGTCGCGTCCTATTACGCGAGCCAGAAGAAGGGTCTGACCATTCCTCAGGATTAAGCATCAAGGTTAACCCCAAGTATTTTCAAAAAACGCTGAGGGCCCTATGGCGAACTCTTCGACAGCCACCCGGTTTTTGACCCGCGTGAATCGAGGCGCCTGGGGCCTTTTTGCATTGGCGTTGATGGCGTCATCGGCTGGTGCGGCCGACGCGCCACAAGCGCCCGCGTTACAGGGGAAGGTCGTCATGGGATGGCTGGAGACCGTGTTCCTTTTGCCTTCGAGCACACCGATTACGGCAAAGTTGGATACCGGGGCTAAGACCTCTTCAGTTCATGCTCGGAGCGTCGAACACTTTACGCAGCAAGGCAAGGAGTGGGTCCGATTCCGCTTTCAGGCGGAGCGTGGCGATTCCACCATCACCTTGGAGCGGCCATTGGTTCGAACGGCGGTCATCAAGGAGCGTCAGTCCAACTCGTCCACGCGGGATGTGGTGATGTTAGCCATTTGCAAGAATGGTCGCGTTTACGAAACCGAATTCACCCTCAACGATCGAAGCAATTTCAACTACCCCATCCTTTTGGGTCGGAGTTTTCTCGAAAACGTCGCGTTGGTCGACGCCGGAGAAACCTTCCTCTTCAAGGGTGACACTGACAGTTGTGCCGCGCGCGGCACACAGGATAAGCCGTAAGGACCGCTAGTCCTTCCCGGCCCCGAGAGATTCCCCATTGCGCGGCCTACACGTCAAGACACTCGCACTGCTACTGGTGATGGTCGGGATCAGTATCTGCTGGTTCAAAGTCACCCGGTTGGGATTGCCTTTGGTGCCGACCGAGAAGGCAGATGTCTGGACTGTCGAAGCCCGCATCGAATTTAAGGCGCGCCATGATTCGGCCGTAAAGGCACGGTTTGCCATCCCGCGTTTGCCGCCTGGATATACCGTGGTCGATGAAAGCTTTGTGTCGGGAGACTATGGGCTGACGACAGAAGATGATGGGGCCAATCGTGCGGTCGAGTGGGCCATCCGTCAGGTCAATGGTTATCAAGTCCTTTACTACCGCATTCGGCTCTCGCGCGATCCGAGTAATCAGCCGATACAGGCGCCCGTAAGCGTAATTCCTGAGGTCCGGTCTCCCCATTTTCCGGAGGCACTTGAGTCTGCTGCTAAGGGGCTCATGGGAGAGGCGCTGAAGAAATCCGCCGATGCCAAGACCTTCGTGCGAGAGCTTTTGGTTCGACTCAATTCTCACACCGTAGACCCGAATGTCATGCTCCTCCGGCAAGGGATCGGAGATGAGGAGGAGTGGGTTCAATTTGTGAGTGATCTTCTGGCCTCCGGTGGCTTCATCTCAAGGCCGGCGCATCTTCTGGTACTGCGTGACGGCATCAATCATGGAGCCCTAAAGCCATGGCTACAGGTCTTTGATGGTCATCAGTGGGTTTGGATCGATCCACATACCGGTGAGTTGGGTCTGCCGGAGGGAGCTGTGCCTTGGCATGTAGGGGCAGATCCGGTGCTTGCTGTCACTGGCGGTAAGAACATCAAAGTGGAGTTCTCCGTATCACAGAGGGAGCAGGACAGAACTTTGGTGGCCGAGCAACGAGCCCGTCAAATGGGCTCAAGGCTGATGGAGTACTCTCTTTTTAGTCTTCCGGTGAGTGTTCAGAACGTCTACCGAGTCTTATTGATGGTGCCGGTGGGTGCATTTCTCATCGTAATCCTCCGGAACGTCATCGGGATCAAGACCTTCGGCACTTTCATGCCGATCCTCATTTCACTGGCATTTCGAGAGACCGAGTTGGTCTGGGGGATGATTCTTTTTTCACTGCTGATTTTTTTAGGGCTTTTGATTCGCTTCTATCTCGAATACCTCAAGCTGCTCATGGTACCCAGATTGGCCGCAGTATTGATCATCGTGATCATCCTAATGGCATTTGTCAGCGTCTTCAGTCATAAGTTGGGTTTCGATCGAGGGCTTTCGGTTGCGCTCTTCCCCATGGTGATCTTGGCGATGACGATCGAGCGAATGTCGCTGGTGTGGGAGGAGCTGGGACCGACCGAGGCCTTGGTCCAGGGGTTTGGCAGTCTCGCAGTCGCAGCCTTAGGCTATCTTTGCATGAGCAGTCGGTACCTTGAGCATCTCATCTTCGTTTTTCCGGAGCTCTTGCTCGTGGTGCTGGCAATGACCTTGCTGCTGGGGCGCTATACCGGATACCGCCTGACGGAATTGTGGCGATTCCGCTCGGCGTTGAGGCGGTAAACGTGGAAGGAAAGCCTGCATGGCTACCGTGGCGCAGGCTGCGTCAATTAGGGGTCATGGGGTTGAATGAGCGGAATGCGGATTTCATCCTCCCCTACAATCCAAGAAAGAACTATCCACTGGTGGATAACAAGCTCCTGACGAAGGAGTTGGCCATTCAGGCCGGAATTCCGGTGCCTCCCCTCTATGGCGTCATCGAGATAGTGCACCAGATCGAAGATCTTTCTGATCTGCTCTCGCCCTATGAAGATTTTGTCGTCAAACCGGCTCAGGGCGCGGGGGGTGAAGGTATTCTGGTGTTGACGGGTCGACAGGGCGACAGGTATCGAAAGTCAGATGGCGAACTGACAACCGAAGAGGATTTAGGGCACCACATCTCGAATATCCTGGGGGGGATGTACAGTTTGGCGGGTCGTCCGGACCAGGCTGTCCTCGAGTATCGGGTCAAGTTTGATCCGATTTTTGAGCACATCAGCTATCAAGGCGTCCCCGACATCCGGATTCTGGTATTCCGGGGGATTCCGGTATTGGCGATGATTCGATTACCCACCCGGGGCTCGAGCGGCAAGGCGAATCTCCATCAGGGGGCGATCGGGGTTGGGATCGACCTTGCGTCGGGTCGCACATTCTCCGGAGTCTGGCATGAGCGACCCATTGAGGAGCATCCGGATACCGGAGGACAACTTTCGGGGCGGATCATCCCTTATTGGGATGAAATTCTGGCGATGACGGCTAGATGCCATGATTTCGCGGGGTTGGGTTTTATCGGGGTTGATATCGTATTGGATGAAACCCAAGGACCAATGATGTTGGAAGTTAACGCTCGCCCAGGGCTCAGTATCCAGCTCGCAAACCGTCTGGGATTATTGCCGCGGCTCCGGCATGTGGAAGCCCTCAAATCGATCCCGACAGAGATCTCCGAGCGCGTTCAGACGGCCAAAACGCTCGCTCGATATACTGCCTGAAGCCCCGCCGCATGCGCCTTTCCGGGGCGATTCGAACAAGTGCGACAAAATGTCGCAATTTTTATTGACATAGATCAACCCAGTGATAGACTTCGGTCCACTCCTAGGACTGGAGTGTCCTGAAAGCCAATGCTGAACGGACAGGTCGCATGGAGCAAACAAAAGGCGCATTAGCGTCAAATCAACGTTCAAGAGGTAATTACTATGGCAGCTACAACTGCAGGTGTAAGCGCAGCGGATCGTCCGTTGCTCGACAAGGGCTGGATGACTTTCGCATTCGGCATTTATTTCGTTTTCTACATGTGGGTTCGCTGGTACGAAGGCGTCTACGGCTGGGCAGCTGGTCTTGACTCATTCGCTCCTGAGTTCGAAACCTACTGGATGAACTTCCTGTACACCGAAATCGTACTCGAAGTCACCACCGCCTCTATCCTGTGGGGTTACATCTGGAAGACCCGCGATCGCAACCTCGCAGCTATCGAGCCGCGTGAAGAACTGCGTCGCAACATGACCCATCTGACCTGGCTCTTCGCTTACGCGAACGCTATCTACTGGGGCGCTTCCTACTTCACCGAGCAGGACGGCACCTGGCATCAGACGATCGTTCGTGACACGGACTTCACCCCGTCTCACATCATCGAGTTCTACCTGAGCTACCCGATCTACATCATCACCGGTTTCGCTGCGTTCCTCTACGCAAAGACCCGTCT
>JBDKLO010000012.1:0-2988 GCA_039795615.1 Pseudomonadota bacterium | reverse complement strand
GTTTTGAATTCAAAAGCTGGGGGATTTGGGCTCGTGATCAATCAGGATTTGTATCGTCAAACCCTCAAAGAAATGGTTGATCCACGTCATCCTCTGGTCGTTCTTGCCGGGCGCATTCCCTGGGATGAACTTGAAGCTCGCATCGAGCCGCTGATTGTCCGTAATCTCCGATCCTCACGAACTGTCCCTCAGGACGATCTCTTTGGTCCCAGTCTCCAGGTTGCCGGCGTCAGGGGTGGTGGTCGCCCACGGCTTCCCACCCGTCTGATGCTTTCTTTGCTTTATCTCAAACACGCATTCAACGAGAGCGATGAGTCCCTTTGCGCGCGATGGGCGGAATCGGTGCCCTGGCAGTTCTTCAGTGGCCAGACTTATTACGAACCCCGCATGCCCTGTGATCCGACACACATCGGTCGTTTCCGGAAGATGATCGGCGAAGAAGGCGTTGAGCAACTTCTGATCGCCACCATTGAAGCGGCAGTGTCATCCAATGCAGTCAAACCGGCTGAGTTTGAGAAGGTCATCATCGACTCAACGGTCATGGAAAAGGCCATTGCCCATCCGACGGACAGCCGGCTTTTGGAGATTGCTCGCTATCAGGTGGTCAAAACGGCCAAGTCCGCTGGGATCATGCTAAAGCAGACCTACGCCAAGGAAGCCCTCCAACTTCGGAGAAAGGCTGGCGGTTATGCGCATGCGCGTCAGTTCAAACGGTTGCGAAAGGTGCTGAAACGTCAGAGGACGGTTCTTGGCATTGTGCTGCGCGAGATCCAGCGCAAGTTGCCTGAAGGTCAGTCAGAGTCTTCGGCGCTTCAACGTCTGGCGGTGGTCATGCAACGTGCCGAGCGACTCCGCACGCAGAAGCCCAAAGACAAGGACAAACTCTATGCATTCCATGCACCTGAGGTCTCCTGCATCAGCAAAGGAAAGGCACGGAAGCCTTATGAATTCGGCGTGAAATCCAGCCTGGCCATTACCCACAAGCAAGGGTTAATCGTTGGGGCACGCACTTTCCCCGGCAATCCCTATGATGGCCACACGCTGGCGGCCCAGCTTGAACAAACACGGACCTTTCTGGAAAACGTCGGGGCTGAACCCAAGGACGTCTTCGTTGATTTGGGCTATCGAGGTGTCGATCACCAGAATCCTGGAGTCACGATCCACCACCGCGGGAAACACCGATCGATGACCAAGGAACAGCGTCGCTGGCTAAAACGACGCCAATCCATTGAGCCCGTGTTCGGTCACCTCAAGCACGATCACCGAATGGACCGGAACTGGCTGAAGGGCGAGGTGGGTGATGCCATTCATGCGGTTCTTTGCGCCGCTGGATACAACATCCGCTGGCTGATGAGGGCAATCCTCGCCATTATTTTTAGCCCTGTTTATGTGTCCCTTGTGCTGGGACATTTGGCGCAGATTTTTAAAGCGGGTTTCGTTGGCTTCCTGATGGAGTCAACAATGGATTCTGAAATGGGCTTAAGGCTCGCGTGAGTTTTTCAGGGCCGACTAATGCGACGCCGGGCTCCTGCGCCTTCCCTGCTCTTGGACCGTTCAGTTGGCTTGGCGGTCATCTTTTCGTTTTTCATTGCCACTGCTCCTGCCTGGGCAGGATCATCGGGTTCTGCCCATTATCGACTTCGGGTGACGCCGGATTATGATTCCCCCGGCTTGTCCCTGATCTCCGAGTTTAACGTTTACGGTGCTGCGCTTTATGGCAATGCGATGGTGGATTTCCTGACGGAAGACGGCTGGGATATCGGCGTCAATACCTTCAATATTCCGATGGCCGGGACCGCTAGCGCAAACGGCAAGCAGTACGACACCTTTCTTAATATCACCAAGTTTTTCTTCCCGGCGGAGGACTGGATTATCGGGGTCGGGACCCAGAACGGGACTCACTTTTCAGGAGGCGGCAGGCAACTCAATAATTTTGATTTTGCTCAGGTGACCTATGAATGGGACGATTGGTTGAAGGTCTCGGCAGGCAGTTATTACGTCAACAATGCGCTCTCTCAATCACGACAGAATGTTGGCGCGTTGGTAGGCATCGACATCATGTTCATTCCGGGGGTCTTCTGGACGGAAATGGACTGGCTGAGTGGCAACAACAACCTGAGTGGGGCAGTCGTCAACAATTTCTGGAGAGCCACGGACCTCATCACAGTTTATGCAGGGCTTCAGATTCCATCGGGGAACTCGATGAACGACTACGCCGGAATCGTGGGCTTTGCCCTGAATCCGGAGATTTCATCCCATTAGGGTTTGAGGCTTAGGGCAGCGGGCCGCGGTAGTGGGGTTTTTGGAATAGCATGTGGAGATCCCCTAAGGCACGCTCCTCGTAACCTCCTTCGCAGTAGGCGAGATAAAACTCCCAGAGCCTGGTAAAGGCATCGGAGTAGCCCAGGGATTTAACCTTCGGCAGATTTTCAAGGAAACGCTCCCGCCAGGCTCTGAGGGTTTTCGCGTAATGAGGCCCAATGTCACGCAGATAGACCAGTTGGAGATCCGTTGCCTGGGTTGTGGCATGCACCAAGGGTTCAATGGCGGGAATACAGCTACCCGGAAAAATGTAGCGTTTAATGAAGTCCACCTCATCACGGGCGCTGAGGTATTGGCGGTCATTGATCGTGATGGCCTGGATCAGCATCAACCCTTCCGGTTTTAGCAGTTGGCTGCATTGCCTGAAAAAGGTCTCGAAGAATTGATGTCCTACCGCCTCGATCATCTCGATCGAAATCAGCTTGTCGTATTGGCCTTGGAGGTTTCGGTAGTCCTCTTTGAGTAGCGTGATTCGGTCCTGAAGGCCGGCTGCCTCAATTCGCTCGGCTGCAAGCTGATGCTGGCGCTCGGAAATTGTTGTGGTGGTGACATGGCATCCATAATGCTTCGCGGCATGGATGGCAAATCCGCCCCAGCCGGTGCCGATTTCCACCACGTGATCGCCCGGCTGAAGGTCCAGCAGTTGGCAAACGCGTTCTAGCTTGG
>JBDKLO010000011.1:0-7904 GCA_039795615.1 Pseudomonadota bacterium | reverse complement strand
TGTTTTGCCATATTGGGATAAGTCGGTATAATGGACGGCTTTCGGTTCGCCCCGGGTTTCCCGGAACACTAACGCATTGATTTGCTGGAATATATTGGAAGTCTTGCATGCCTTCAATCAAGATCAGAGAGAACGAGCCCTTCGAAATCGCGATTCGTCGCTTCAAGCGGGCTTGTGAAAAGGCCGGAACCCTTTCTGAGGTTCGTCGCCGCGAGTTCTACGAAAAGCCGACCGAAGAGCGCAAGCGTAAGGCTGCTGCTGCGGTTAAGCGTCACCTGAAGAAGCTGTCCCGCGAGCGCTTCGCGCTGCAGAACCTCCGTAAGGGCCGTCCCCAGACCGAAAGGTAATCGGGATGAGCGAGCTCAAGCTTCGCCTCCAGTCCGATATGAAGACGGCCATGAAGGCCGGGGAAAAGGATCGACTGGGCGTCATCCGCCTGATTTTGGCTGCCATCAAGCAGCGTGAGGTGGATGAGCGAATTGAGCTCGATGATGCCGACGTTCTGGCCGTGCTTGACAAGATGGTCAAGCAGCGACGGGAGTCGGTATCCCAATACGAGACCGCTCAGCGTGAAGATCTTGCCGCTGTCGAGCGCGCTGAGATCACGGTCATCCAGTCGTATCTGCCGACCCCCCTCAGCGACAGTGAGATTGAAACCCTCATTGCAGCGGCCATCCAGGAAACCGGTGCCGCAGGACCGAGTGGCATGGGCAAGGTGATGGCTGTCCTTCGAGGCCCCATGCAGGGCCGCGCTGACATGACGGTTGTGAGCGCAAGGGTCAAGCAACAACTGGGCGTCTAGCGCTCGTTACGATAGATTAGCTGTGTACCCGCAAGGGTGCGTCACCCCGGACTGTCCGTCCGGAACTCCGTGCGATGTCCCGGCTCGAGGCAGATGGCGGGCAGAATTCCTGATACGTTCATACAAGAGCTTCTGGCGAGAACCGATCTCGTTGAGTTGATCGAAGCTCGCGTCCCTCTCAAACGCTCGGGGAGTAACTACTCCGCGCGCTGTCCTTTTCATGACGAAAAAACCCCGAGTTTCTCGGTCAGTCGCCCCAAGCAGCTCTACTACTGTTTTGGTTGCGGAGCGCGGGGGACGGCCATCAGTTTCCTGATGGACTATGACCGCCTGAGTTTTCCAGAGGCTATCGAGGCCCTTGCCGAAATCCATGGACTCGAAGTCCCTCGGGAGGATGGCGATTCAGGGCAACGCCAGTCCCAAGACCGGATCCGAACGCTGTTTGATGCGTTGGAGCGCGCTTCCAAGTTTTACCAACAGCAGCTTCGCAGCCATCAGGATGCAAGCAAAGCCGTTGATTATCTCAGGGGTCGCGGGGTGACCGGTGAATTGGCGCAGCGCTTTCAGGTCGGATACGCCCCAGGGGGTCTTCGCAATCTGACCATGACCGAGCCACTGGAGGTTCAGAAGGCGGCCGGATTGGTCAATGAGAAGTCGCCGGGTCGGACCATGGACTGGTTTCGGGATCGCATCATCTTTCCTATCCGGGATCGTCGAGGTCGGACCATCGGATTTGGCGGCCGGGTCATTGGCGATGGACAGCCCAAGTACCTCAACTCCCCGGAAACCGACCTATTTCATAAGCACCGTGAGGTCTACGGGCTTTATGAGCTGTTGGATGCCGTTCGAAAGCCGGAGGCCATTTTGGTGGTCGAGGGCTACATGGATGTCATCGCGCTTTCCCAGTTTGGGGTCCTAAACGCGGTGGCGGCCCTCGGAACCGCGACCTCTCCGGATCATGTGGCGCTCCTTTTCCGGTACACCCCTGTCATCGTATTTTGTTTTGACGGCGATGCGGCTGGGCGGCGTGCAGCTTGGAAGGCTCTCGAGTCGAGCCTTGCACATCTTCGGGAGGGGCGCCAGGTTCGCTTTCTGATGCTCCCCGAGGGTCATGACCCCGATTCTCTGGTGCGACAGGAGGGCGCTGAAGCCTTCCGGGCCCGGGTCATGGAAGCCCAACCCTTTTCGGATTATTTCTTTGAGAGCCTCGAGGTGGGGTTGGATCTCAGCAGTATCGAGGGCCGTGCGGCCTTGACGGCCAAGGCGGAACCTTTCTTGGAGAAGATTCATCCCGGGGTGTTTCGGGACATGCTGCAAGAGCGGCTGAGTCAGCTCACCGGAAGGGTCGGCAATGGATTTGAAAAGAGGCGCCCCCAGGGAGTGAAGTCGCCACCCCGGACGGCCAAGGGTCAGCCTTCGGCGTTTCGGACCTTCATGGCCTTGCTGATTCAGTATCCTGCCTTGGTGGATCATCTGGATACTCAAGCGCTGAGTGTGTTGGTCAATGGTCAGCCGCAGGGCCCCTTGCTCAAGGTGGTGGTTGAATTTTTGATGTCGCATCCCCACGTCACTTCTGCGGGCTTAATGGAGGGTCTCAGAGAGATCCCTGAAGGGGAGGTGGTCGCCAAGCTTGCGGCTTGGGACACCCAAGTGATGGATGAACAAGCGGAGGCCACTTTTCTTGATTATCTCAGGCACCTTACGGGAAGTCGGACCCGAGAGAGCCGGCTGAAACATCTGATCGATAGAGCAAGGTCGGGAAGCCTGACCTTGGAGGAGCGTGAGGAGTTGCGAACGCTGACACTCCAGAGCGAAGAATGAATCCAATGGAAAGGGAAGCGGTTTTCCGCTACACTATCGAGTTCCCGAAATCCATCTAGAACGGGCCAGTTCATGAATCCTGAACAGCAGCAATCCCTCAAAGAACTTATCGCCAAAGGCAAAATGCAGGGTTATCTCACCTATTCCGAGGTGAATGACCACTTGCCCGGTGACGTCGTTGATCCCGAGCAGATGGAAGAAATCGTCTGCATGATCAATGACATGGGTATCGAGGTCCACGAGGACCGTCCGGATACCGACATGATTGCTGAAACTGCAGTCGTAACCGAAGACGACGAGGAAGAAGCAGCGGAAGTCGCCGCGGCGCTCGTCTCTTCCGTCGATACCGAGCTCGGTCGGACCACCGATCCTGTCCGCATGTACATGCGTGAAATGGGCACCGTTGAGCTTCTGACCCGCGAGGGCGAGCTCAAGATCGCCAAGCGCATCGAGGAAGGCATTAACCTGGCTGCCAAGGAGCTGGTTCGCTTCCCGGGCGCCATGCATCATTTCATTGCCGCATTCGAAAGTGTCGAACGCGGTGAGATGCGTCTTTCCGAGCTCATTTCAGATTTCTACGATCCCAATGCCGACGATGCGCCCGTTGAGGCCCCGGCGGCTGAAGATGACGACACCGATGACACCGTGGATGAGGCGGATACCGGTCCGGATCCCGAACTGGTCAAGGAAAAGCTCGGTGTGTTCAGCAAGCGCTTCAAGGCGGCGACGACCGCACACAACAAGAATGGCGCTCAGCACGAAAAAACCCAGAAGGCTTTCGACCAGTTAGCTGAAACCTTCATGGAGTTTAAGAAGACCCCGATCTTCTTCAAGGAACTGACCGATATCCTTCGGAGCACGGTCGAACGCGTTCACGAAGAAGAGCGGATCATTCGTGATCTTTGTATCCTTCGCTGCCGCATTCCCCGCGCAGAATTCATCGCCTCTTTCGTTGGGAATGAAACCAACGAAGCGTGGCTGAAGCCCTGGTTGGAATCGGATAAGCCGTACGCGAAACTCTTGCCTGATCATGTCGAAGCGATTCGTTCAGCGCAGCAGCGTCTGGCTGAAATCGAGAAAGAAAGCCTGATCAGCGTTAAGGACATCAAGGAAATCAACCGCCGCGTATCCATTGGTGAAATCCAGGCGCGTGCCGCAAAGAAGGAAATGATCGAGGCGAACTTGCGTCTGGTCATCTCGATTGCCAAGAAGTACACCAACCGGGGTCTTCAGTTCCTCGATCTCATTCAGGAAGGCAATATCGGTCTGATGAAGGCCGTCGACAAGTTTGAATACCGCCGCGGCTACAAGTTCTCGACCTACGCCACGTGGTGGATTCGTCAAGCCATTACCCGCTCCATTGCGGATCAGGCTCGCACGATTCGTATTCCGGTCCACATGATCGAAACGATCAACAAGCTCAACCGAATCTCACGGCAGATGCTCCAGGAGATGGGACGTGAGCCGACACCGGATGAATTGGCGGTTCGTATGGAAATGCCGGAAGACAAGGTTCGCAAGGTCTTGAAGATCGCGAAGGAACCCATCTCCATGGAAACCCCCATCGGGGATGATGAAGATTCGCATTTGGGGGATTTCATCGAGGACTCCCGTGTGATGTCTCCTGTAGAGCATGCGACGGTGGCAAGCCTCCGGGAATCCACCCAGCAAATCCTTGCCAGTCTGACCGCGCGTGAAGCCAAGGTGCTTCGGATGCGTTTCGGGATCGACATGAACACCGACCATACCCTTGAGGAAGTCGGCAAGCAGTTCGATGTCACCCGCGAACGCATTCGCCAGATCGAAGCCAAGGCGCTTCGTAAGCTCCGTCATCCGTCCCGTTCAGAGCAATTGAAGAGCTTCCTTGATATTGAGTAGTCCTTTTAGGGCCTCTAGCTCAGTTGGTTAGAGCAGGGGACTCATAATCCCTTGGTCCTCGGTTCGAGCCCGAGGGGGCCCACCATAAAATCAAGGCCTTACAGAGAAATCTGGCAAGGCCTTTTCTTTTGTTTGAAATTTAGTGGCAGTTTCTCATTGATCCATTTGATCCTGATTGATGCTCGGGTAGGCTGTTTGGATCCCCGGAGCCGCCTTACAATTGAGTGATTCGATGGATTGATCCCGTGCTTGGATGCGTATGGATCAGTTTTGATCCCAACTCAATATACAAGATTATGTATAATTGTTCGCGTGAGTAAAGTGAAACCTGTCGAGTTTAGAGGCAATTCGCTTGATGATCTTCGTTCGTTTCCTCTTGAGGCTAAAAGAGAGGCTGGATTCCAGCTTGATCAGGTGCAAAATGGCCGTGATCCGGATGACTGGAAACCAATGAATACGGTCGGTCAAGGTGTGAAGGAAATTCGCGTGCGAGATGCTGTTGGGACATTCAGGGTTATCTATGTCGCAAAGTTTGCTGATGCTGTGTACGTGCTTCACTGTTTTCAAAAGAAAACCGAGAAGACAAGCAAGAGTGACCTTGATTTGGCCTCGACACGTTACCGTGATCTGGTGAAGGAGTTAGGGCAATGAAAAGTGACCAGTTTGAGAGCGTTTGGGATGCCATAGAGGACACCCCGGCTGAAGCTGAGAACATGAAGTTACGGTCATCGTTAATGATCGCGATCAAAGTTCATCTGGAACGGAATGAAGTAACTCAGGCAGAAGCGGCTAAGCTACTCGGTGTTACCCAGCCTCGGGTGTCGGATCTGATGCGAGGAAAAATCAACCTGTTTAGTCTTGACGCTTTGGTTAACATGGCTACGGCGGCTGGCATGCATGTCGAAATTAAGGTGCTTGAGGCTGCCTGAATGCTTGGGGGGCTATCCCTCGTTTTCGAATATCTTCCTGAGGAAGTTCTGCCAGGTCTCTAGTGCCTCGGTTTTCTCCGGCAAATACTCCCACTGATCGTAATGTCGATTCTGTACTCCAGTTGTCCGCCCGTGACTCAGCAGATGAGCGCGTACCTCTTTGCTAACTTGTAGGCTGGCAAGGAGTGTTTCGCAGGTTCGCCTGATATCTCTGGCGCTGAACGATTCTATGCTTTCACGTTCCACTAGAACCTTCGAAATGTCTGTTACGGCATTCGAAAGAGATGATGGGTGAGTTCTTGCGGGTGTAATTGATCGGCGTCCTCCGCAAAAAGGAAACTTTTTGTCACCATGAAGCAGTTTTAGCGGCAACATGAGTTCCTGTGTGGGATAGGACAATTCTGGATTTCCGTGGAAGACCAAGTTTGTGCCCCATAATCCCTTGGTCCTCGGTTCGAGCCCGAGGGGGGGCACCATACAAAACAAAGGGTTAGACGGAGATGTCTAGCCCTTTTTGTTGGGTTAAAGCTTTTGGGGGAGCGTGGGGGGAGCATATGGAATCAATGCGATGCTCTTTAGTGAGATTCCATAAGCGTAGCGCAAGGCGTTTTCGGTCTCTTTATCCGGATGTTATTTCACGCCTGTTCCTCCCAGCGGGGAGATTATTTAATGATGCCCGACTGGTTCTGCCTTGAGCCTGAAGCCAAGAGCTCCACAGACCTTCTGAATGGTTTCGAACCTGGGCTTTGCGTCGGCGCGTAAGGCTTTATAGAGAGCCTCCCTTGTAATCCCCGTTTTGGCAGCAATATCTGTCATGCCGCGAGCTCTGGCAATAGTCCCTAGCGCTCTAGCAAGCTCGGACGGATCGTTCTCCTCAATGACGATAGTGAGATACTCGGCAATCTCTTCGTCGTTTGTCAGATACTCCGCCATGTCGAACTCTTTAAGTTCAGAGATTTTGATTTTTTTGGTCATTGCGTTACTCCTCAAGGCATCTAGCCAAGGCTATGGCGTCAAAAATATCCTTACTTTGGGTTGACTTATCGCCGCCCCCGAGCATGACAATTAGGCATGCTTCGCGCTTCACGAAATACATTCGCCAGCCCGGCCCGAAGAATTCCCTCATCTCACTTACGCCTTCACCTACGGCCCCAACCTCACCGAGGTTTCCGTTTTGAACTTTTTCCAAGCGTCTACGCAACCGTAAGCGGGTAGATCTGTCCCTGATTCCGTTCAGCCAATCGGTAAATTGAGGTAGCTCTTTGATTGTGTACATGACTTGTGATCGTAATCGTTCGATTACATGCTGTCAACAAACGCATTATGCCCCGATAATCGCCCCGTTAGGATGCTGAAGCGGTGGATGGATAAATGGCCTATCGATCCTTTTTGGATGTTTTTCTCCGTTAGACTTTTGGGGTGACAGCCATTTTGGATTGCCGGAAAATTGCCGGGATGAGTTAGGGATTTGTATGCATCGTAAGGCATTTGCAACGGGCGTGGATACGTGTAACTGTATTTATAACAATGAGTTAGGAGAGGTCTTCGAAACTCATAATCCCTTGGTTCTCGGTTCGAGCCCGAGGGGGGGCACCATATAAGAATGAAGCCCTTACGAGAAATCGGAGGGCTTTTTTCTTGTCCGGAAAGCGCTGGAGTCAGGCCTCCGTCAATAAACTTCAATATCAGCACCACCCAGAGCCTCGACTCGCAGTCGAGCTAGTAGGGCAGCTTCCAAGGTGTTTGAGACATTTTTAAACAGCGATAAATAAAAGAGGGGGAGTTATGCGAGCAGAGAATAAAAGTGTCTTGACCGGTTATGCCATCAAACACAACTTGGAAGGGCTGATATTCGGAGAGGTCTGGGAGGATTTGATTGAGAGCGGAATTGAGGGCGTAAGTTGTAGTGAGGTGCTGCATTTCGATCTTCCGCCCAAGGAGTTGGCTAAGCTGCTTCGCAAGGGAGAACTTCGCGATGTGCTGGGAGAGATGCGATCTGCAGGTGCGAATTTCATCTTTGTGGGTCCCGTTGTGGGTAAGCCGATCGATGGGCTTTCTCTCTAGAGCTTGCGATCGGGGAGAGCTGATACTGCGCATTAGATTCGGTCCCATGACAAAGGCGGCTATGGAAAAAAGCGAACCTGAAGTGAGTCATTTGGCTTCCCAGCTTGTCCGAACATGATGAAACTTTTTTAACGAGATCAGCAACTCTGGATTTTCTCGATGACGCAAACTCCCTGCCATATCCTCAGCCTCGAAAACATCTCTCATGGCTATCGCGAGGGCGGCAATTGGCGTGACGTCTTGTGTGGCGTCGATTTGAGCGTTGTGCACGGTGAGCAGATGGCTTTGGTTGGCCAGAGTGGCTCTGGTAAGTCCACCCTACTGCACTTGATGGGAGGGTTGGATGCTCCTCGTTCGGGGCGAATTTTGTTCAACGGAATTGATCTTGCAGATTTAGCGGAACCCAGGCG
>JBDKLO010000010.1:0-19091 GCA_039795615.1 Pseudomonadota bacterium | reverse complement strand
GCCGAGAAGGGCGCCATTGAGGAAGCTATCAGCACGGCCCCAGATTTTGGGCTGGCCGGGAAGGTCATTCTGCGCTGACCGATTTTTTCTGTCTGGCATCAGATGGACTCACCGCGGTCGGATCGCCAATGGGCGCTGCCCAGGCATCTTCAACCAGCGGGGTCACGCCCGTGCTCGTCAGGGATTTGAGAAATGCTGCAAGAGAATGGACCTCGAAGGGTGATAGAGAAATCGGTTTAAGAGACGGATCGAGGCCAGGATTGGGGATTCCGCCGCGCGCATAGAACTGAATGACTTCTTCCAGTGTCTTGAGCGAACCGTTATGCATGTAGGGGGCCGTTAGGGCGACATTGCGAAGCCCAGGCGTCCGATATTTCCAGCGATCTTCCGGATTTTGAGTGATCTCATAGCGGCCTAGATCAGCGGGTTTCTTTTCACTGACACTGGCGATCGTTGTTTGATCCAGTTCGGTCCAGACACCCGGCGCGAGCTGAACCCGGGTCCTTTTCTCTTCCCCCCCCATCGAGTCCCGATATCCGATTCCAGTGTTGTGGAAGGCCTGATCGGTCAGGAGGGCTTCGCTTTTGTCTATTGAATGGCATTGGCTACAGCGCGCTTTTCCTGTGAAAAGAACGAAGCCCTTCTGGGCGTCCTCACTCAGCGCGGTCTTTTGGCCCCCAAAGTACCACTGGTCGAAAGGGGAATTTCCCGCGGTCAGGGTTCTTTCATATTGGGCGAGCGCTTCACCGATGGTGTCCATCGAGGGACCTCTTCCAAAGGCGATTTCAAAGAGATCTTGATAGTCCGACGCCTTTTTAATCTTTTCGATGACCTGTCCGACGGCGGGATTGCCCATTTCATTCGGAGCCAAGAACGGGCCCCAGACTTGATTTTCGAGGCGATCCTCCCGGCCATCGTGAAAGAAGCGACGAAGCCGGCCGGTATTCAAAAGACTCGGTGCATTCCGGCGAACCGTGCGGCCCTCGATGCCGATCGCAGTCGACTGCTCCTGGCTGGTGAATCCTTGTTCAGGGATATGGCACATGGCGCAAGAAAAAGTCCCATTGAGAGACAGGCGCCGATCGTAGAAAAGCTTCCGTCCCAAGGTCACCTTGGCCTGAGTGAGAGGGGATTCCTCTTCATAAGGGTCTTTCGGAAGCCCCAGCGAGGATTGACGACCCAGGCCAATCAGATCCTGTGCGGCCCCTGTGCGTTGAGTCAAAGCGGCGCTTTGGGTTCGATAGTCGGATCGCTCGTACTGCGATTTATCATCCCCAGGGCGGAGTTTGGGCGGCGAAGGGTTAGGCGTAATGACCGAAGGGTTTCCCGGCTGAGCGCTATTCGCCAGGATCAATGTCCTGATGTCGGCCGCCAGAAGGTCGGGGTGAAGGACAGAGGGACTATAGATATTTCGGATGCGAAGCTGGTCATCGACCAGGATGACCTTGAGCACATGGCTGATGGATCCCGTGGCTTTTCCTTGGGCGTTCACTTCCGGAGTGATCGACTGTTGATACGCGGCCAGCAGATCCTTCACTGACTTTGCCGATGGGGCCGTCAGAAAATGCCAGTCCGGTTTTTCTTTGGTAAAGGGCCGGGCGTAACGTGCCATGACCTTCGGCGTGTCATGGCTTGGATCAAAACTGATGGTGAGGAGCCGTACTTTGGCGAGCGTCTCAGGATAGGCCTTGAGTGCTGCAAGCGTTCGATGGAGGACCGATGTGGCCAATGGGCAGCCATTGACCTCGCCACAGCTGGCATAGATAAAGCTGATGACGGTGATCTTGTCCCGCATCAGCGCGTGAAGGCTGATCTTGGATCCCGTCGATTCCAGCAGCAAAGCATCGGCCGCAGGGCCTAGATCAGAGAGTGTGAAGCTTCCAGGATCCGCTACCGGGTAGTCAAGTGGCCGGTATCCGGGGGCCAGGGGTTCGCTGGATGTTCGGTTTGCTTCAGGAGGGGATGCTGAGGTTGCGAGTGTGGCAAGGATCAGAAGGCCCGCCAGAAAAGGCGAGCCTCCTTTGTGTCCCTGCCTAGGGGTTTTGGGCCAGTGCAGCGCCATGCCCTTTCCCCGCCACGTTCGAGTAGAGCGCATGCGCGCCAAAGCGCATTTGATGCGGGCGGCCCAACTTTGCAGCCGTAAAGTCGATGGCAAAGGTTTGCTTGAGTTCCTTGCCATCCCAAGCGAAGAGCTTCAGATACTGCTCATTATCTGCGCCTTTCTTGTCCCAATTGGCGAGGAGTGAGGAGCTGTAATAGAGGCGTTTGCCGTCCCAGCTGGATGAGACCATGTTGACCTGTGCCCCGATATGCTTTTCGTAGATCTGGACCGGTTTTTGGGGGTTGCTGATGTCAAAGAGGCGGGTGTTTCCATCCGAGAAGGTGTTGACCCAAAGACGCTGATCATCATTGGAGATGGAAATGTCCACGGGCAAGGGAACCTTGGCCGGATCACCAATATTGGCCACAGATTTGGCTTGCCATTCGCCTTTGTCGTCCTCGTGAATCAGCCAGATCTGGGAGGTGAGGGCGGTGGTCGTAAAACAGTAATTGTGTGATTCACCCCAGGCACATCGAATTTCAAGGGGCGCTCCTGGGACATCAAAGACTTTCTTGGGGGCCTTGGTGTGAAGATCCCAGGTCACTACGGTATTGCCAAAATGCTTCATGGCGTCGGCATCCGTGAGGAGCTTGCCGAAGTCCATCATGTAGTTATTCCAGCCGGTGAAGCTGGAAGTCACCAGAAGATTTTTGCGTGGCAAGGCCCTGACATCGTAGTTGTAGCCATCGGCAAACTGCCCGGTCTTGATGGCACCCTGAAGGTCGGCGTCGGTCGGCATCCAATGCGTGCCGATGTATTCACCCTCGTTGGTGTACTCGACAAGCGCGGTCCGACCGCCGTGATCCTTGTTGTTCGAAAGACCCGTAATGATCATGCGCCCCGGGAGGGCATAAATAGTGTGGGGACCTACGACACCGCCACTTTTGGCCACAAAGTCCTCAATGGTCCGGACGAGCTTCGGTTTTGCGGGATCTGTTTTGACGTCAAAGACGAAGATCTTTGAGGTATCAAGCCCACCGGCCCAGAGAAATGCCCGATCATCCGTGAAGTCAGAGTGATGGGCTTCATTGCGGCCCCCGACGGAAAGGCTCTGAATGACCTTTCCAAATTGCTTGGATTTGGGATTGACATCCACCGTGACCAGCTTGTCCTGACCATCCCCCAAACCTTCCACACCCAGCGTCCAGACATAGACGAAGTCTTCCTGTCCCGTGATCTTCTTCATGTAGGGGGAGGCGCAGGTTTCATCGGCGGAAAGTGGTAATGCTCCGAGCAGACTAAAGCCCGAGAGAACGGCAAGGCTCAGGGCCTTCGCGAGGGGTCTCAGCCCCTTTACAAGGAACGGGTTAGTTTTCATCAAGGTTCTCTCCCAGTGAAGCAAGCATTATTTTTGTGGATGATGGCGACTGCCCCGCGCATGGTAGACAGGATGGACTTAGAACTGCAACCGTCAATCGGATACCGTCAATCGGATATGGACTTACGGCTTTTTGTTCAGACCGAGAAGCGCAAGGATCGAAAAGATGGCTCCAGCATAGAAGGGAGCTTGGGCGCCCCACTGATCCCACAGAAGACCGGCCAGTATGCTGGCGATCAACATGGCTATGCCTGTAATCAGATTGAACAGTCCAAAGCACGTGCCCCGAAGGTCAGGTGGTGCCTGATCGGTGATCATGGTGGCCAGAAGTCCCTGGGTCATCCCCATGTGAATTCCCCAGAGGCCAACGCCGACAAGGAGGGTAACCCAGTTCTGGCCTGACCCCAGAATCAGATCGGCCGCAATCAGGACGGCCAGTCCCAAGGCCAGCAAAGTGCGATGACTCATACGATCCGAGAGCTTTCCGAAGGGATAGGCCGTCGCCGCATAGACCAGATTCATGGCCACCATCACCAAGGGGACTAATGCGAGAGGAACGCCCAACTGTTCTGCCCTGAGGACGAGGAAGGCTTCGCTGAATCGGGCCAGGGTAAAGACCGTACCCACCAAGACCACCCACCAATAGCCAGGAGGCAGGCGGCTCAGATTCTCACGTCGGATGGGGTTGGAACGTTTTTCGCCGGTATGTCGTGCGGGCTCTTTGACACCCAAAATCAAAAGCAGGACGGCCAATACCCCGGGGATGATGGCCACCCAAAAGACCGCACGAAAGTCATTGTTCCAGGCCAGCATCAAACCGACTGCGATAAGGGGGCCTAAGAATGCGCCGACCGTATCCAAGGATTGACGGAGGCCAAAGGCGGCGCCTCGAAGGGAAGCGGGAGCGATATCGGCGATCAGGGCATCGCGGGGTGCGCCTCGAATCCCTTTGCCGATTCGATCGATCAAACGGGCGGTGAGGACAAGCCCCATTCCCGGGGCCAGTGCAAAAAGAGGTTTGCTCATTGCGCCAAGACCATATCCCAAGACGGCAAGTCCTTTGCGTTTGCCGATATAGTCACTCAATGCACCTGAAAAGATCTTGACGATGAGGGCGGTGGATTCTGCGAGCCCCTCGACCAGGCCCACGAGGAGGGCGCTGGTTCCCAGGGTTCCGACCATGAAGAGAGGCAAGAGGCTGTGAATCATCTCGGAGGAGACATCCATCAGGAGGCTCACGAAACCCAGCATCCAGATCCCCTGAGGCATCCGGGTTTGATTTTTAGCGGTCAAGGCATTCTCCCTCGAAGATCCACGGGAATTGATGACATTTCCTGCCTTTTGGCGGCATGAGGCCAAGTAAGCAATAATGCTACGAAGTTCATCATCCTCCAATCATTGATCGCATGGCCAGAGCATTTTGGGCGTCTATTTTTGTCCTTTGGTTTTTCTGGAGTCCTTCCCAAGCGCAAACCGAAGGCGAAAAAAAACGAGCCATCGAATATGCGCCTCTCGGGGCTTTGATTACCGATGTGGGGGATTTTGATCGGCAGGCTAAACGTTTTGATGCAACGTTCTGGTTATGGACCCTAACTGCGAATCCCGAAGATAACCCAATTGCGGATCTCAGTTTCCCCAATGCCATTGAAATCAAGGAGTCCCTGATTCATCAGGAGAAAACACCACAAGGTTTTTGGATTACCCGAAAGATACGAGGCACCTTCAGGCATGCCTGGAACATGAGTGACTTTCCATTTGATGGTCAAACCCTCGCGATTCAATTGGTGGTCACTGGCAGGGATTACGCAAGATTGCGATTCATTGATGATGGCGTGACCTCGATCGTGGATTCGAATCTCAAGATTCCGGGTTGGGATATCGAAGGCGCGTCCCTCTATGCGGGCAAGACGACGTATCGATCAAGCTTTGGTGATCCAAGGATTGAAAAGGATTCAGAGGTCACCTACGCCGCCGCCGATGTCTCCATTACGCTCAAGCGCGCGAACTATGCGGCTTTCTGGAAGCTCACCATCGCAGCCTTTGTGGCAGCGGGTCTAGCGATCCCCGCTTTTTTTGTCCGACTCGATGCTCAATCAAGACTTGGGCTCCTTACTGCATCGGTCTTTGCCGACGTCCTCAGTATGCAAAGCGCCTCCTCTGATCTGGGCGCCGTGGAATACGTCACGCTGGTCGATAAAATTCATATCATGGTGCTGGTTTACACCTTCATTGCGACGGTTTTTGTCCTCTATACGCATGCTCACCATACCCATCACGAGAGTTTGCGGACGCTGAAATGGAATGGGTATCGCGTAGGACTGATGAGCACCTTTTCTCTGGTCTTGGCCATTTCGGTTTTGGTCTGGAGTGTGTGGTCACGATGAGGGGAAAGATCGTGAACATCAGACCTCGCCGTTGGCTTTTTTGCGGGCTCATGCTCTTTTGCATGCTTCTCGAAGGTTGCACCGATGAGACGCCCTCCAGCGAGAAGGCCCTGTTTCAGGGCGAAATCAAGGTCGGCATCCTCCATTCCCGGAGCGGAACAATGGCTTTTTCTGAGGGCACCGCAGCCGAGGGGGAGGCCTTGGCGATTGAGGAAATCAATGGACGTGGGGGAATTCGCCTTGGAGGAAAGCGCCTCAAAATTGTTCCAGTCGAGGAAGATGGGGCCTCAAATCCCGAGGTGTTTGCTCAAAAGGCCCGGAAGTTGATCGACGTTGATCAGGTGAGTGTGGTCTTTGGGGGATGGACCTCTGCAAGTCGCAAGGCGATGTTGCCCGTCTTCGAGGAGAAGAATCATCTTCTTTTTTACCCGATCCAGTACGAAGGGCAGGAGTGTTCGCCGAACATCTTTTATGGTGGGGCCACACCGAACCAACAAATCGAACCTGCCCTCGACTGGTTGATTGGCCACAAGGGCAAGACGTTCTTTCTGGTGGGTTCCGACTATGTGTTTCCACGAACAGCCCATCGCATCGTTAAAGGCCATCTTGAGGAAAGGGCGGCAAGCATTCAGGGGGAGGTCTATCTTCCCCTGGGCAGCATGGAGGTGACCCCCATCATTTCGGCCATCCAGAAGGCGATGCCTCAGGGAGGCATCATTCTTAACACGTTAAACGGGGACAGTAATGTTGCCTTTTTCAAGGCGCTTAAAAAAGCCTATCTGACGCCTGCCAATGGTTATTTCACGATGAGTTTCTCCATTGCTGAAGAGGAGGTTTCCGAGATCGGGGCTGAATACCTGGAAGGGAGTTATGCGAGTTGGAGCTTTTTCCAGACGCTGGATACATCGGCCTCTCGGCGGTTTACAAAAGCGTTCAAGTTCAGATTCGGTCAGAAACGGGTGACCAGTGATCCCACAGAAGCGGGATACATGATGGTTCATCTTTGGGCTCTGGGGGTCGAATCCGCCAAGAGCGCGGAAATCGACAAGGTCAGGGAGGCGCTCATTGGGGTAGCCTTTGAGGCTCCCGAAGGACGGGTGCAATTTCGTCCGAATCATCATTTGAAAAAACGGTCCTTGATTGGGGAGATTCAGAGCAATGGAATGTTTCGGGTCGTGGCTGACAACGGTGCAATCGAACCGACGACCTGGAATCGCTTTCTCCCCGGGGAGCATGCTGAATCGTGCCAAAGGGAGACTCAATCAAAACCCATTTCCCCACGTCCCTGAGCATCGTGTTAGCGTGCCATCAGCGAAGTTGAGCGAAGCCGGTCAACTTTCCATGGTCAGGTGATCCCGACGGGTGGGTTGAGCCTTTATTCACTGTTCCGTTTGATGCCGGACCTCACATGCCTGAGAATTTCCCCATGGTCGAATCCATAGCAAGGAGACCAACCCCATGATGCCCTTTCCCATTGTTGGCGTCGGCGCATCAGCGGGCGGACTCGAGGCGCTGATCTCCTTGATTGAAGGGCTCGATCCCGAGCGGAATCTGGCCTACATCGTCGTCCAACACCTGAGTCCTCACCATAAAAGCGCACTGACGGAACTGCTGGCTGCCCGAACAAAGCTTCGGGTCGAGGAGGCTTCGGATGGGCTGATCATCCATCCTAAAGTCATCTACGTCATCCCTTGTAATAGCGTGATGACCATGGATGAGGGTCACCTCACCGTTTCCCCCCGGCTTGCGACTGCGTCTCCTCCGACACCGATTGACCGCCTTTTTGAATCATTGGCCGATGAAGAGGGTCACAACGCGGTCGGCATCATTCTGTCGGGAACGGGGAGTGATGGCGCCCAGGGTCTCAAAGCCATAAAAAATGCGGGAGGTCTGACCTTTGCCCAGGATCAGGACACCGCCAAATTTTTCGGTATGCCGAAAGCTGCGATTGATCTTGATGCTGTTGATCGTGTTCTTCCTCCTGCCCAGATTGCCGCTGAAATTATGGGGCTGGTGGATCACCCCTATTTTTCAAGGACAGCAGCATCCTCCGCGCCTGAACTGAGTTCAGACTCGGAACATGATGGTCTCATTCGAAAAATCTTGATCGAACTCAAGGTTCGAACCGGGGTGGATTTCACCCTCTACAAGCGAGGGACGATTCGAAGACGTCTTGCCCGAAGACTGGCAGTCAATGGCATCGGCGGACTCAATGAGTATTTGGCGCTCCTCAAGTCATCCCGGGATGAAGCGGACATTCTCTCCAGAGAGCTCCTGATTCAGGTCACCGATTTCTTTCGCGATCCCGATGTCTTTGAAGGTTTAAGTCATCTGGTCCTGCCTCATCTTTTCCAGGACCGAACTTCCCATCGCCCCGTCCGTGTGTGGGTGCCAGGCTGTTCGAGTGGTGAGGAGGTCTACACGTTGGCCATGACGATCCTCGAGTATCTTGGCCCCCAGAAAAAAGATCCGGCCATCCAGCTTTTTGGAACGGACCTCAGTGAGTCGGCCATCGAGATTGCTCGGGCCGGTATATACCCTGAAACCATTTCCCGGCACGTTTCCGAAGATCGTCTTCGGCGGTTCTTCGAAAAAAAGAATGGGGGCTATCGGATTGGTCGATCGACTCGTGATCTTTGTGTCTTTGCAAGACAGAATGTCGTGGATGATCCGCCCTTTTCGAGGATTGATCTCATCAGTTGCCGAAATCTGTTGATTTATCTGGATCCGGCTCTTCAGAAAAAGGTGATGACACTTTTCCATTACGCACTGAAACCGGGGGGGTATCTCCTTCTGGGGCCTTCCGAAACCGTGGGTGCCAGTTCGGAACTCTTTAGCCCCGTCGATAAACGACTCAGAATCTTTTCCAAAAAATTGTTGCCTGGCAGGAATGTCGCTAATCTTCTTGAGCATCCCGATCGATTGCCACAAGTTCCCAGTCCCCGTAAGATCATG
The DNA here is from genome assembly GCA_039795615.1 of Pseudomonadota bacterium. Classification (GTDB taxonomy): domain Bacteria; phylum Pseudomonadota; class Gammaproteobacteria; order Methylococcales; family Methylococcaceae; genus UBA6136. Next base: position 10,333 of record JBDKLO010000010.1, on the reverse strand, counting down.
CACAGCGCGGCACAACCCGAATCAGAACGTCTCCTTCTGGAAGCCGATCGAATTGCCATGAGGCGATTCGTTCCTCCGGGGGTCCTCTGTGATTCTGATTTCAATATCCTGGAGTATCGCGGCGATACCACCCCGTTTCTGGGAAACCCCGTCGGCCCCCCAAGTCATAATCTTCAAAAACTAATTAAGCCAGAGCTTCTGGTGGAGCTTTGTAATGCGATAGAGGCATCAAGACTCAGTCGAGAGGTCACCCTTTGCAAGGGGCTCCGGATTGAAAGTGCGGATACAGCATGGTCTTTTTCGGCAGAAATCATGCCTTTTGGGCTCGGGAACGATGAGAGCACCTGGTTTTGGGTGTTTTTTGTAACGGAAAGTCCCCTCGAGCAGCGAAAGCGCAGGGCGTCTGAGGGCTTCCTTCATCCGCTACTCAAGGGGCTATTTCCTAACCGAGAGTTGGCCGATGAAAAAAACAACGAAATCCTTCGCCTGACCAAGGATCTTGACGCTACGAGGTCTTATGTCCGTAATCTGATGGAGGCGCATGAGGCGGCAACGGAGGAGCTTAAGGCCGCTGAAGAGGAATTACTCTCGAGCAATGAAGAGTTCCAAAGCACCAATGAAGAGCTGGAAACGGCACAGGAAGAGCTCCAGTCCAGTAACGATGAGCTGAGATCACGCAACCGAGAGCTGAACCTTCTTAACGAAGAGCTTGTTCACGCTCGCGACTTTGCAGAAGCGATCGTTGAAACGGTCCATCAGCCTCTCCTGGTCATGGATGGCAGTCTGACGATTCAACGGGCCAACCGGGCGTTCTACCGGGTTTTTCAGGCGCGCCCCGAACAGACCGAAAATGTGCCCTTTTTTGAATTGGGGCAGGGCCAGTGGGCGATTCCGGAGCTTCGAACTTTACTTGAGGAAATTCTGCCGTCACACACCTGTATTGAAGGCAAGGAACTTCGGGTCACCTTCGCCAAGCTTGGAACGCGCACCCTGAGACTCAATGCCCAAAGTCTTCGCTGGAATCAGGAGGCGCGGATTCTTCTAGCGATCGAGGATGTCTCTGAGCATGAGGAGGCCATCGATGAGCTTCGAATGATGGATCGGCGCAAGGATGAATTCATGGCCATGTTGGCGCATGAACTTCGAAATCCTTTAACACCGATCCGAAATGCCCTTGAGATCTGGCGGTTGGGAACGGCAGGGGAAGCCGATATCCGACGTGCGCAGGACACGATGGATCGGCAGTTGACTCAGGAAGCCCGCTTGATTGATGAGCTCCTGGATTTATCCCGAATTAATCGGGGCGCGATCTCCCTTCGAAAAGAGCCGGTGGATTTTGCTCGGATCACGCTGGAAACCTTGACCGATGTACAGATGGAGGTCGAGAGTCATCAGCAAGAATTGATTCAGAACATATCTCAGGTTCCTGTGATTGTCGAAGGAGACAAGGCGCGGCTGAGTCAAATTGTTCTCAATCTTCTCTCTAACGCGATCAAATACACCCCCAAGGGCGGCACGATCAGCGTTGCCCTTGTTCGAGAGGGGGCGCAAGCCATGTTCAGTGTGGCGGATAACGGAAATGGAATCGACTCCGGGCTCATCGATTCCATCTTTGACCTTTTCGTTCAAGCCGATAAGTCACTCGCCCGGACAGAGGGCGGATTAGGTATTGGTTTAACACTGGTCAGGCGATTGGTAGAGCTGCATGGTGGGCAAGTCCATGCCTTCAGTGAGGGTCCGGGGAAGGGTAGTTGCTTTACCGTTCGGATCCCCGCACTCCCCGATACGACCGCTCTCGATCCGGTGGAGCCGGATCATGCGCTCATCAGTCCAGCCCCTGGTAATCGGCGCATTCTGGTGGTTGATGACAATGTGGACGCAGCCGAAAGTCTGGCGTTGCTCCTGCAGCTGGAGGGTTTTACTACCGAGGTTGCCTTTGATGGCTTTGCTGCGCTTCAGGCGATGGGCTCATTTGTTCCCGATATCATTTTTCTGGATATTGGCCTTCCCGGCCTTGATGGCTACAAAGTGGCGTCGCAGATTCGCACAATGAAAAACCTGGGGACCCCCCTCCTGATCGCCTTGAGTGGCTATGGACAGCCCAGTGACATCGAGAAATCAATGGCAGCAGGCTTTGATCATCATCTGGTCAAGCCGGCGGATATCGGCCAGATACGAACCTTAATTAGCGAATTACCCTGAAGGCTTTGCTCATTGAGTTTGGCCGCAGGGCCTATGACTCAAGGGCTTTGTTCTCGGCTGTCCTCGTTCGGCCGATTTCTTCTTCCTCCCCAAACTCTGGCGATCCTATTGCAAAAGCCACACGGACTAAGTGGTGTTACGGATAGGGAATTGCTGATCAGCCCCATAGGATGCATCGCTAGAGCAAGCAACCAAACCGAAGCGCTTGTTCTACTGATCTCACAGGGAGCTTTGCATGGTTTGCGTTCAATTGAGCGTGCACACTTCATTGAGAAGGGTGTTTTTTCTTCTTGCCTTGAGTGTGACGGGTTTACTACCCCCAAAGGCACAGGCATCTGAAGCGCGGGGGGAAACCAGCGCTTCCAATGACGCCGTTGATCTCAGCGCCAACAAGCGCCTGGAAAATGGGGAACTGCAACGGACCTGCGATATTGCTACCGAAGCTCAATTTGAAAAGGCTAAGCGCCTGAGTTGGGCGCATCGATACGACGATTCACTCAAGGTTTATCACGAACTGGTCGAGAGTTGTCCCTGGAATTCCGACTTTCTTCTCGGAATGGGCGACGTTTCCTTCTGGGCTGGTGATACCGATGCGGCTTTAGATCTCTATCGCAGGGCTTTACTCGTATCACCTGGGCGGATGGATGCTCATCAGGCTCTGGCGAAGGCCCTCAAAAAGAAAGGTGATTCGAGGGCTTTGGCGGGCGCAATCCAGCAAGCAAAAAACGTGATGAATGACCAGCAACACGCCAATCTCGTGAGCTACGTTGCAGGCCTTGATTATTCGGCTGAACCCGCAAGCCTCAGTGAAACGAAAGAGTGGGAGGCTGAACTTGGAGGCGGTTATGAATACCTCAACCACGGATACAAGGATTGGAGCAGTAGCTTCATTGGCGTCAAGAAAAAAGCACCTGATCAGACGATTTATGGGCGCGTTGCTGAACTTAACCGATTTGGATTAACCGATGCGGCCTTGACCGCAGGTGTGACCCAGAAGTTTTTGAAAGACTGGACTGGGACTTTGGAAACCTACGACAGTCCTACCGGTCACTTCATTCCTCAATGGTCGATGCTGGGGAGCATCCGATATCAGACGGCATGGCCGGTGGGCATTGAAATTGGGTTCCGACATGCCAGTTACCGGACCATCAACAATGAAATTGGCACGGTCACTCTGGATGGCTATGTCGATCAGTTTCGTCTCGCAGGAACGCTCTATATGAGTGATCTTCAAGGGTCGGGGGGCGTCAAGTTCAGTGGACTCTTTGATGCGTCCTGGTATTACGATGAGACGGATTATGTGGGGGTGATGCTGGGCTACGGAACGCAACCCGTCATCGTCAGTCCAGGGGTTTATCGTAATGATCAGGTGCAAACGTATCTTCTGAGGGGCTTACAGGAGATAGCGGGGCCATTTGCACTCTACTACGATGCGGGTGTCATTGTTCAAGGGAGTAGCTATACCCGAGCCGGGGCTAATCTGGCCTTGAAATACAGTTTCTGATCTCAATGAACCTCACTTACCTTTGGTTCCAAATCGATCAGTTACCCTTTTTCTCTCGGGTGATAGGGGGCGCCGGGCTTTTGGGCATCATTGCCTGGGTTCTGTCATTCCCGCTGCTTTTGTTCAAGCGTTTTTGGGGTCGAGTTGAGAGGTTGAATGGCCAATACAGAGAGGGGTTGGCGATTAAAGTCAACCACATGAGAGCCACTCATCGCTGGGGATTCGTATTCGCCTCGGCCGTCCTGCAGGATTTTAATGGCCGCGCACATTCGTTCCTTTTGATGCACTCCTCTGGAGGTTCGAACACTGTCCTGATTTCCTCTAAAGAACGATGTCGATTAGGTCGGGAGGCCCTTTCAAAGCTCCGAAGGTCGCCCTCAGAACAGACCCGCATTTATGCAATAAACGTTTTGGCACTCCTGCAACCTCACGGCACCTGGAAGGCAATCGCGCCCTATCTCAGGCGGCCTGATAGCCCTGAATTTTTTCCAGCGTCTAAAGCATTACTTCAGATCGACATGCCGAGAGCCCTTCGCATCATCTTGCGGCTCGGGATGAATCACACCGCAGTGAATCGACACCTCCTTGGGCGACTCCTACAGGACCTTCCTGCTCCTGGGGTTGAGGAGGCTTTTATCCATCTTTTGGTTGAGGGGGGCTTTGCCGGTGAGCCTCGACTGATCGCATTGATGCCCTATCTGGGTGAGGGGGGGCGATTGATGCCCCTCAGGTCTTTTCTACCCCTCCAGAATCGGATGGCCTGGCTCAAGATGGCGATTCGACTGGTTGATTCCCCCTCCCAGCTTCCTCTGGTGAGACCCTTCCTTGATCATCCGGATCACGAGGTTCGGTTTTATGCCGCCAGAGCTCTTGGAAAGCATGGTGTGAAGACGGATCTTCCTGCCTTAAAAGGCATGATGTTCCGGGAAAGTCCCTCTGTCAGAAGCGCGGCTAAAACCGCCTATGTCTCGATCATGAGTCGTATCGCAACCCCTTCATTTCCCGAACAGGAAGCCACCGGCTTATGAATTACGTTCACACATTTATCGCTGGCTATCAGTATTTTTTTGGGTGCTATACCTTGGCCATGCTGTTATTTGCTCTGACACTGGTCCTGGCCTCATTGCGATGGTTCAGGGGAGGCGCTGCGGTGGGTACGACTCTGGGCCCTGAATTTGTGCGGCCCTATGAGCCGGGCATCACGATCATTTCACCGGCGTTCAATGAAGCTTCAACCATCATGCGATCGATTACATCGCTGCTTTCGTTGAATTATCCCGAGTGTGAAATCGTGGTGGTGAATGACGGATCCACGGACGACACCGTGGGCGTTCTGGTTCGTGCCTTGGATCTTTATCCCGTTAGCGAACCACTGGACTCCTCCTTGCCCACGCAACCCATTCGCGCGGTTTATCGGTCGCGTCTCTACCCTGATTTCCGCCTCATTGACAAGGAAAATGGGGGCAAGGCCGATGCCCTTAATGCGGGTATCAATGCGGCATATTTCTCTCTGGTCTGTACTCTCGACGCCGATACGATCCTGCCCCAGGAGGCATTGACTCGCCTGGTTCGTCCTTTCGGGGAAGTGCCGGGTTTAGTCGCGGCGGGTGGGATGGTTCGGTTAATCAATGGGTGTGAATGCAAAGAGGGCAGGATCCTCAAAGTCAGGCTTCCCAGAAATGCCTTGGCCCTCTTTCAGGTGATCGAATATCTCCGGGCGTTCATGTACGGAAGGATTGGCTGGCGCTCCTTTGGTGCGCTTTTGATTATTTCGGGAGCCTTCGGACTCTTCAAGAAAGATGCCCTTATCGCCATCGGAGGGTATCAAACAGATACCATCGGCGAGGACATGGAGTTGATTGTAAGAATGCATCGAATTTACTCCGCGCGGCATGAGGCCTATCGCATCGAGTTTGTTCCTGACGCCATTTGTTGGACCGAAGCGCCGGAGGATATTCGATCGCTGCGTAATCAGAGAATTCGCTGGCAACGAGGGCTCGGTGAGAGCCTTTTCAAAAACAGAGCGCTCCTTTTTTCCCTGCACGGAGGCGTTGCGGGCTGGGTAGCCTGTCCGTTTTATCTGGTCTTTGAGCTGCTCGGTCCTCTCATTGAATTGACGGGGATCATCATCGTCATTCTGGCTTACCTTTTGGATGTCACCGATGCCGTCGGTGTCGCGGCCTTTCTGATCATGATTCTTGGGGTATCACTGTTCATTTCGACTCTGGCATTCCTGATGGACGATTCCGCCCTCGGGAGGCGTGCCCAATCCCCGCTTCACATTCTGGTGTTTCTTCTTTTGATGCTGCCGGAAACGCTCTTTTATCGTATCCCTGTCAATTACTGGCGAACCATTGGTCTTTTGACGTGGGTCACCGGAAAAAAAGGGGGTTGGGGTGAAATTCGACGCCTTGCTCCGGAATGAGGTGGGATGAATGCGTACTCTGGTTCGAAAGTCAGCGGAATTGGTTTTACTGGTTGTCTTTGTGTCAGGCTTTCTGATTACGTTGGGTCTTATGGGGGATTTCTGGCGATCGTTCTCTCATGGGTTAGCGAGAGAACCAGTCCCCGAGGGGCCGTCGATGCCCCACAGGACAGCTCAACTGCTGACGGAGCACCCCCTCCAGGAAAAATCGATCTCAGATGCTTCAATGGTGATCTGGATCTCAGAGCCCGATAGCGATTGGCAAAGTCTGGTTGCCGGGTTACGTCGGCAAGATTTACCTTTTCGAATGGCACACAGCATGAAGGACCTTGATGCCCCAGTCATCCTGGTCTACCCGACCTTTTCCGGTAAAGCGATACCCCCTCAGATCTACAAACACCTGCTGAAAAAGGTTCGGTCAGGCAGCGTTTTGATTACCCAGAATACGGAATCTGAATTGGGCCCGCGTTTTGGATTTCAAAAGGCCCGATATTCACTGGATGAATCCCATATCTGCCTGGATGGGCGGCTACCCCAGTGCAAAGATCAGGGCCACAAGTGGACGTCCCTCCGATTCGAAAAGCCTGATGGTGAAGTCAGCAGCTTTGAGACGATGGGGTATGTGGGCGCCAAGCACCCGCTGGCAAAATTCGAAAGTGGGGACGCTGCGCTGATTATGAATCCTTTTGGAAAAGGAGCGCTTTATGCCTTTGGTCTGGATATTGGCGCTACGGTTCGGCAAAGTCAGGGGATTGGTCTTCCCATAAAGCCGATAATGGACGCGGACTCTGAAAATGTGACGACGTGGATTTACGAGCAGATTCAGGCCATCTACCTGAATTCGGGCGCAAGCGATCCCCTGTTCAAGAAATCCAGTCAAGCCAAACCCGAAGCTCTCATAACGCATGAGCTTCGAAAAGAGGGCGATCTGTTACAAGCGGTCCGATGGGCTGCCCTTGAGGCTCGGCTGGGCGTTAAAGCTCTCTACATCATCGACTATGCGTTTCTCAGGAGCATTACCCCAGACTTTTGGATCTCACCACTCACCAAGGCCCAGCTCGCCTCGATCACTCGTCTAGGTCACGGGATTGCACTAGGGTGGTTAGAGGGATCCCCTTCACTTGATGCACTGGAAAAGGGCAGTGGGGCGGAGTCCATTCAATGGATGAATGATGAGGGTGGCCGCAATCAGCCTAGATTTCCCAGCTCGCAAACGGGCGTATTAAGAATCGGCAAACAAGTCTTGGAGGAAGGCTACGGCTTGGGACGTGTAGAGATTTTCGTAACGGCTCAGGAGCTGATTCCTGGTTCTTTTGAGAAAGCGTTACGAGAATCCGGATTTCGCTATCTGATTCGATCGGGTTTCAAGGCCAACGGACCCGATCTTCCCATGCTGGTGCAACCCTCGGCGGAAGTGACTGCGGACCAAGAGTTGACACTTTTCCCCTCGCGGATTCGGGTGGAGAGCCTCAGCCAGGGATCGCCCGATTGTTCGGGATCGTCCATGACCATTCTTGATCTTCCTCTGGGGTCTGACGCTGAGGAGCACATCAAAAGCTTCTTCGATCAGTTGAATGAGTCTGTGGTCGTCACAGAGCTCAGTCAGTATCGAAAACAAGACGATGCCCGCTCCAATCTCAAGCTTGGGCTTGAACGCTATAACAACAAATATGAGATCAAGCTTGAGTCACCGGTTCCGCTAGGTGGAACGACCATTCTTCTTCCAAGTGGGATTCAAAAGATCTATGGTTTGCCAAAGGCTTGCCCCCGTCGAGTTGAGGCTGAAGTCAAAAGCGGGGAGACGCGAATCGAACTTTGCCATCGATCAAGAAAATCGCAATATCGTTCCCATTCATCCTCCTAAGTACTAGTGCGGATCATTATTTGGATCCGAAGCGATTAGCCTCAGAAACGTTTCATCGACTGTTTCCTGAGGTGACCTGATGGCTCGCTCATCGACTTTGTTCTTGTTGTTCTTTTCCTTCCTCATTGCTTCGGCCTCCGTTGCTTCCGCTCCCGTCCTGCCTGCTGCAAAAGTCGACCATCAATACTTCTATACGCATGACGCCAATGGAAATTGGGTAAAAACCTACATGAAAGGCGTCAATGTCGGTTCAGGCATGCCGGGAAAATTTCCAGGTGAGTTCGGAATTACCAAGGCGATGTATTTGCGTTGGTTTGGCCAGATTGCGAGCATGAATGCCAATGTGATTCGCGTCTACACGCTCTTGAGTCCCGTCTTTTATGAGGCCCTCTATGACTTTAACAAGGGGCGAAAGAATCCCCTGATGCTTCTTCAGGGGGTTTGGGTCGATGAGAACGACATGATCAATATTGGCAACGCTCATGACCCCCGAATCAAGGAAGCATTTGTTAGAGATTCAAAGACCTTAGTCGATGTGGTTCATGGTCGTGGGGTTGTTCCCCCTCAGCGGGGACATGCTAGTGGCCAATACCGGAGGGACATCTCACCCTACGTTATCGGGTGGCTACTGGGCGTTGAATGGGATCCTGACTTCGTATTGGGGACCAATAAGACCAATCCGGGATATCCCGATTACTCGGGGACCTATCTGAGTTCCTTGCTGGCCTCTCCTTTTGAGGTTTTTTTAGCCGAGGTCGGCGATCGCGTAGCAACCTACGAAATCACTCAATGGGGGCAGTCTCGCCCCATCAGTTTTGTAAATTGGCCAACGACAGATCCTCTCAAACATCCGAATGAGCCTATTGATCGTGAGGACTGGGTTGAGGTGAATCAGGAGCATATCCATGCCAGCGAGGCATTCGAGGCGGGGCTTTTTGCCTCCTATCACATTTACCCTTATTACCCTGATTCCCTGAAGTTTCAGGCGGATTATCGAGGACTTTTAGATTCAGAGGGACGAACCGATACGTTTAAGGCCTATCTCCGTGATCTCAGGAAGGCGCACACGGTTCCTGTCATCGTTGCTGAATATGGCGTGCCTTCTGCCCGGGGCGTGGCTCACACCGAACCGTTTCGCGGATTTAACCAGGGAGGGCTTAATGAGATACAGCAAGGAGAAATGGCGGTTAGCATGTTTCGGGACATATACGATGAAGGATATGCCGGTGGTGTCCTCTTCAGCTGGCAGGACGAATGGTTTAAACGAACCTGGAACACCATGGATTACGATTTGCCCGAGAGGCGCGCATATTGGTCAAACCCTCAAAGTACTGAGCAGGTCTACGGAGTGCTGGCATTTGACCCGGGAAAGACGAACCTCTGTATTGTTGATGGAAATCCAAAGGAATGGTCAGGGTCTCACCCTGTCTCTGAAAATGGGGGGGTAAAAACGTTTGTTCGGAGTGACGAAAAATATCTCTACCTCATGGTGGATGCGAGGTCGCAAAGACCATTAACCCCTAAATTTGTGGTCGCGATCGATAGTCTCCCCGGGCAGGGAAATTTAAAGAGTGTGGCTCATGATTTGACCTTCAATCGGGAAGCTGATTTTTTAGTCGAGGTTGATCCAGTAGGGATTTCCAGAATCATGGTTGACCCTCGCTATGATGTTTTTTATGCGCTCAATGCGCACCACAATCCCCCATTGGTTCCCCTCGAGGTGGACCATGAGTTTTTCACCGAAGGCACGTTTGTACCAACGCGTCTTATTCTGAGCCGCAAGCTATTTCTTCCCGTCGACATGACGACCATCCCTGCGGAAATAGTTGAAACTGGGATGCTTCGTACAGGAAACGGAAACCTTAGGTCAAGGGACTATGACTCGCTTACCGACTATGCCTACAGTTCAGGTGTTCTTGAAATCCGAATCCCGTGGGAGTTGATGAATTTCATGGATCCATCCGAGGGGCAAATCATTTCAGGCTTCGGCAATGGTGTTATCAGTCAATTCAACCCACTGCATATTGAGGCGATTCATTTAGGGGGGGGGCTTGCAAATTCATCCACGATGGGGGCGCTGAGCCTTGGAGCCTATTCGCTTCGTTCCTGGGACCTTCCCACCTACCATGAGCGGCTTAAACCCTCTTACTACATCCTTCGTGGAGCCTACGCAACGTACTGAGAAGTCGGACAGGAAGTCCGGCGACCCCCGAGAACGAGAGCCATATATGGTCGCTCGCCTTATGCAAGGGGTCTTGTCAATTTTGGAATGGTGAAGTTGCAGCCATATATCCGGCATTTTTCTGGCTTTTGAAAGCCTTGCCCCAATGGAATTCGC
>JBDKLO010000009.1:0-13627 GCA_039795615.1 Pseudomonadota bacterium | reverse complement strand
GATTGAGGTGTGACGGAGAGAGTAGAGCGTTTTTTCACCATCACCCGTCAACTGCCCCGCGATAGCTTCGAGCAACACATCAAACTGTCGGGTCAGGTAGCGGTAGGCATAGGTTCGGTTTTCCATGTCGGGCACAAAAAGAAAGTGCTCATCCTCCCCAAGTCCGCGCTTCTGTTGGTAATTGCGTAAGAGCCGATAGTAGTAGGCAGCACGGGGTAATGACGTGATGGGCTTGTCATGCTTCTTGGTTTCGGGAATCGGCATGTACAAGTAGTCCCCACGAGCACCTGAACGAATCTCAATGTGCTTGTGCTTCATGGTCTTCAAATCCGTGGGGCGTATGAAGCTGTAAACCATGAATGGGATGGCGTACATGATTTCCTCAGTAACAATGACACGGCGAAGTGGTTGTCCTGCTGCCTTCTTGCCATCGTCTTTTTGCGAGATGCCATGCGAAGTCCCAAGTAAACGATGGCTGGCACGGCGCAGGGCAAGGTACTCACGGATATTGAAAAAGCCCCTCGCGTTGTCTTCTTGTTTGATCGTGGGTTTAACCGGTGGGATGTCCAGGAGCTTGTAACGCTGGGCATAGTTGAGGACTTTGCTGAGAGTGGAGAAGTGGAGTTTGACGGTGCTGTTGGATAGACCCCTGCGAAATAAGTCTGTCCTGAAATCGTCCATCAATGCGTAGTCGATCTCCTTAATGTCCCGGTCCCCGAAGTACTCGTAGAGCAGTCCTTTGATGCGATTGTTCTGGCAGGTTACATACTGCTTTGTGACCTCGCCACGCTCTGCCTTCAAAGCGTCTTCCTTCATTACACCTTCGCAGCAAGCAATGAAGCTGGAATTGCGTGTTACCCGACAAATCCTCGTAATCCTGTCAGTCATCAAATCCACGAAGAACTGTTTTGCGAACGCGATGGCCACACGCTTGTATTCGGATTTGGTGCTGCGCTTGTAATGCTTTCCATCGTGCCAGCATCTACACCACCAATAGGGTGACGCGGTGACTTTGAAGATGATGAGTTTGCTTGGATATCCCCTAATGCTTTGAACGGTCGTGGGGATTGGGACAACGCTTCGGGATGTGCGTTTTTGAGGGGTAGTTTCAGCAGCTGCCTTTGTCAACCGAGCCCGTATTTCATTGCGAATCTGGGCTTAAAAGTAGCAAGGTCTTTGGCGTGCTACAACCGAAGAAAAAGTTGAGAAATAACCGTTTGAAGTAGCACGGTCTTTTTCAACAAATCCGATACAAAACATACGCTTAGCGGGCTTACGAATGTGTTGCTCTACCAGCTGAGCTACATCGGCTTGGACCGCGAATTTTAGCGTGTGGGATTCTGACGGGCAAGCGAAATCAATCTGTTGGTCGGTCTAATGGTGAGATTGAGATGCTTTTAGTGGCTGGTTGATGACATTTTGAATGGGCTGTTTTGACCTTGCTACTTTTGGCGTGTAGCACGGTCGGGAGGCTGAATCTGCTGTTTTCTCTCGTCATTTAGTTAACCTGCTTATCGTCTACAAAACTTCATGATTTTGCTCAACGGTCCTGAGGCTGCTTATGCTTTGAAATAATTGAAATATTCACAAAAAACGCCGTGCTAGCTTCGCCCACGCACTTGTACTTATTTTTGGGCGGGGGTTGTGGTGAAGCGTTTTGTAACAATGAGCTACAGGCGAATGCTCGTTTCACTGGCATCGCTTCTTCTCATCCCAACATCAGGCCTTGCGTTGGATGCCCCGGCCAGCCTAGTGCCTGCGGGTGTCAGTCCCGGTAGCCAGTTTTACTTGATTTTCACGACATCAGGGCTTTATCAGGCTAGCTCGACGAATATGTCGACTTATGACAATTCCGTTAATGCGGACGCGCAAGGTGGTTCGTCCTTGCCTGGCGTTAGCTCGCTAACCTGGAAAACCCTCGGCGCAACGAGCGCGGTTGACCAATGCAAGCCTTTTATTGATTTAACAAAGCCCGTCTACACCGTAACAAAAGTTCTTGTTAAAAGCACTGCAGCGGCTATGTTTTCAGGTGGAGGAACGAGCCTTAACAGCAAAGTGGGTGTGACACCCAGTGGAGGGAGCCCACCAACAAATACAGCATGGATAGGCTGCAGCAACACAGGATCCCCGCTCGTAGGGAATGAGCTTGGTACTGCAAATCCTGGGATCGGGATTCCCTCACTGACTGATTCATTCTGGATATCAGTTGGCACTTCTGGTGTGGGAACTGCTCAACAGCTATATGCAGTTTCCCCTCTGCTCACAGCACCCCCCCTGCCAGCCGCAGTTCCCACGCTTAGTGCATGGACTCAGTTGCTGCTGGCATTGATGGTGATGACTTTGATCGGATGGCATTTTCATCGCGAACGCAGCAATTGGTCGGTGGCTTTTTTGATGACCGAGAACGGGCGCTTCGGCGCTCTTTCTAGTTCTGAATTCGGACTGCTTTGGCGCACTCTACTCGCTTGCTTCATGGTGGGCTGTCATTTTGAGACCCAAGCCGCAGCAACGATTACTTTCAGCCAGGTTGGAAATGATGTTCAGGCCTCGCTGACGGGAACTTTGAGTCTGGCGGGAGTTACTGCCGATGGTGCAGGAATAACTCCAAACGCGAGGGTAAGAGGTGGAGGGCTTGGCGCAAACGTAGCCCTCGGCCCATCTGCATCTACTGCCGCGACGTCATATTCCCTCATTTCAGGCCCACAAGCCATCGGCTGTTCGACGAACACTATAGATGCAAGTTCGGGAAGTGCAGGACCCAATGGTCCGTTTGGCATTAACATGTCGGGAAATAGGCTTATTGTTCCGGTAGGGTTCGTCAGCGGAAGTAATGTCACGGCATCAGCAACATGGGCTGGAGCTACGATTAGTTCCTTGGGTCTAACAAGTGGCACATACGTCTACACATGGGGTGTCGAAAGTCTAACTATCATCATCCCAAGTGGAGGAGCATCTTGTGTCCCCACACTTTCAGTATGGTCGCAATTAGTGCTCGCATTGATGGCAATAACGCTTTTTGGTTGGCATTTTCATCGTGAACGCAGCTATTGATCGGTAGCTTTTGTGGATGGCTGAGAACGGGTGCTTCGGCGCTCGTTCTTGTATCTGGGGTCTCGAAAAGTGCTGCTGTGAATCGCCCCGGATTTCCTAGACAGTTTCCACCCTAACGAAATATTGACTGGACCAAAAGATGTCTTCTGCAGTGTTAACTGCAATGCCCTTACAGAACAAGCGTATGAGGGTCAATACGTTATGCGTGTTATCCCGAACAAGGCTATGTCAAAAAGTCAGCGCCCAAAACAACGGGCGCTGCCAGTGATCACTCAAAAAAAGCCAAAAGAGGCTCCTCAGCTAGTTACCGCCGCCAAACTGCGGAGCGCCCGCTTTTTTCATGTCGCGCATGGATTCTTCAACAAGCTGGGTGCCGGTAGCGAGATCGCCATTTTTTCCAGCTTCAACGGCACGCTTTAATTTTCCTGCAACCCGCTGCTGAGCAGCGGAGTCCGTTTTGCCTCTGGCCTCCTTGAGAGCCGCTTCTGCCTCGGTCTGGAAAACGGCTGCATTGCCCGCCTTTCCGGCGTCAACCGCTTTCTGAGCGGGAGCAGCCAATGACGTCAGATCCTCGTTCATCGGGCCGCCAGCCGCTAAGGCGTTTCCTGACAAGGCTACCGAGATAATCGCCGCAGTCAGCGCAAATTTGGATTTCATTAGATTTATATCCTGAGTGAAGCTTCCCTTGTTTTGGGAGCTTGAGGTAAGAGGCATTTGGGGTGTGGGGCATATCCACACACCCTCACAATTTCCGACAAAATTTGTCGGAAATGGTTCATGCAATATTTGAAATGTTTTCCAGCTCTTTTCGCGATACCTGAGAGGGAACATCTCGACGTCTGTGCGAGAGCGTGAGTCGAGGTGGCCCTAGGATAAAAAATCCTGATTCGTGAGGTCTGAATCGGGGGACAGGGAAAAAATGAATTTCATTCCCCACGCAAAGCCTGAATTATGTGGGCTTCGGCTTGTTTGGTTAGGGCTTAACTTCGGGTTTTTCCTCGGGGGAGGCTTCAGTCTGCCGAAGCCGAATCAGCACGGCCCTGACGAATTCAATGTCACTTCTCAGCGCATAAAATTCAGCCACTAGCTTCTTGTGGATCTTGATTTGGAGGACTTGGGCTTCCATTCGGTCGAGGGCTGCGATCTTTTGATCGAGGGTCGATGGACTGAAATCGGTGCGGACCTCATTTTCAAGGCGTCTTAGCGCGAGGTAGACGCGTTCAATCTTTTTTCGGGCCCGTTTGATCAAAAACTCCGGAATGGATTTTAGGGTTGGGTAAGCAAAGGCCAAAAAGGGTAAGAGCAGAAGACCCATGCGATCGATGAATTCTGCGAGCCAGAAGGGAAGGTAGTAGCTGAGAATCGGAGCGCCCTTATCAAAATACTGATGCGCTACATCGCTCAAGGGGATCGTAGGATCTTTGACGGACGGGAACTCCTGCGCATCGCCAAAGAATCGCTCATGTCCAACGATGGCTGCTGAGGCCTCCATGAAAAGCATTTGGATGGCCGGGTGAATATCCTCTTCGACCACTAGGGTGGTCGTGGTGCTCAAGAGCTGAATGTCGCGATTGGGGAAGTTTCGGGCCAGATCAAAGCCCCCCATGGGGACGTGAAGAACCTCGATATAGCCGAGGAGCTTCGCGTAGGCTTTGGCCCGGGTGAAGTCAGCTACCACGAGCCCATCCAGCTTTAAAAGGTCCTGAACCATAGGGGATTCGTAGTGCTCGACCAGCAACATGGCGCTGATCTCTTTACGTTTGAGGGCGGCGACCGCCTGATCCTCTGGGAGCTCGCGCATGGTGACAGGATCAAGGGTCATCCGGTTGATTTTGAGAAGCTGGAGGGCCTTGGCGTGAGTGCCTGAGCCCAGGTTGCCGATCGAAATAGGGCCTTTGAGCAGCTCAGTCAGAGGCCTTTGGAGTTCATCGGCCTGATTTCCCCAATAAAAGAGCCAGACCGGTTCATAGGCAATCGAGCCGAGCGAGAGAAGACCCTTCACTTCTTCAGGGGTGTCCACAAAACCACCCTGGATCATGGCGACTTTGATCGCATCGCGGGTATTTTTGAGGTGTTCGAAGTTATCGAGCGCCCCTTGAGTGGGGATCAGGCGAAGTTCAACGCCATTGCTTGCGAAGAACTGGACATAGCGCTGAGCGAGCTCGAAGGAGTAGTCGGTCGGTCGCCCCGCCGCCATTTCGACCACTTTTGGAGGCGAAGGCTTTGCCAGCCAAAGGATGGCAAGAAATGCAATCAAGAGAAGCAGGATGAGATGCCAGGCCTCTCGAAAGAGACGCTGCACGTGACGAAACTCATCCCGAAGGGTTTCTTTTACGGTTTGTGGAAGATCACGGAGCTCGTCAATCAGACTCATAGATTTAGGCCTTACGATCCGGGGCGCGGGTGAGGCGAAATCTTCTCACAGTCGATTCTTCTGGGGGTGTCTTAGCTTGGGCTCAGTGGCTCTTGCTCGCCGCCAGGGCTAAACGGATGAGGTCGGCAAACCGTCGCGTTTCGGTTTTTTGGCGGATTCTTTGGAGGTGCGTCCGAACCGTAGGAAGTGAAATCCCCAGATGGTCTGCAATTAATCGGGGTGAAAAATCCTCGATCATGAGGGCAAGCACCCGGAATTCAGCCTGAGTCAGCCCGAAAAGGTCGGCAAACGCCCGAAGTCCCTCTGGAGGGGGGGTCTCCGTCAGTTCGATTTGAAGCATGAATCGATCTGAGGCATCGAGCCGAAAGCTTTGACTGGGCGGCTGGCGCAGCATGATGAGTCGAGCGCTGCCTACGGTAGGATGCCCCTCGTTTGAAGGAATGACAAACGCAATGGAGGTGGGTTGCCCCGGGTGCGTTCGGGCCCAATCAAAGGCTGCATCGAGGGTTGGACTTTCGCGCTGGCCGAGTGCCATCACGCGATGATTTCGGACCTGAATCGCACTGCCCAAAGCGTTGGAGAGGAGTCGCTCTGCCGTTTCATTCAGGCTGATGATCTTTCGCTGGCTGTTCAGGATGAGAAGGGGTTGGCTGATGCCATCCAGAATGGCGGTTTGCTGCTGGAGGTTTTCGTTCAGTTGCGTCCCGTTCAGAGTTAACTTAAAAGCGCGTCGAAGGTGACCCGAGAGGGCGGTAAGGTGATTGACTTCCGAGGAACCGAATCGCTCGGAACGGAGACCCCGATAGAACGAGAGCACCAGCTGCGGGCCAGGTGCGTCGGCAGTCCAGAGGGTGGTGGTCAAAAGGTCCCCCATGTCCTGTGGACGAAGGGCCTCGTTGAACCAGATTCCCTTTTGGAAGGCATCGGGCTCCACCAGCATGGATCCTGACAGGGTCAGTCCCGGCGCTGCCAGCCCCCGACTAAAGGCGCCCTGGACCCAGGCATCATGTTGCCACCAGTAGTCGCAATATGCCTGTGACCACTCAGGGTCAACGTTGTAGGTTAAAAGCTCGGGTTTTTGCCCCTCGGGTGAGGCGAGAGTGAAAAGGCTGTAGGCGCTGGCGCCTATCCCTTCCCGGATATCAGCAAGCACCCGGGACCACCGCGTGGGATCCAGTGCGGCCTGATAGATGTCGTCAACGAGGGGATCGAGGGGGCGAGACACCATATGACGAGATTCAAGAGTGGACGACGAGGCTTATCGTAACTCTCATCCCATCGAATTTGCATGAAATTTCAAATAATGAGGCTTCTATCATCAGAATTGATGATGAATCCTCCGGGAACTGTGTGTGTAATCACGGGGTAGGTTAATCGCCGGCTTGCACAACCAGTCCGGGTGAGGCTTCGGGGGATTTGTTGATCCCGGGCGTGCAGGCTGGCGACTTATTTTCTTTCCCGGACCCTTGCTCCATGAATCAACCACCGAATTCCAACTCGCATGAGAAGGTCTTGGCCGAAATCCGGCGCTTGGCAGCACTGATTGGCGTCAAAGTCCGGATCAAACAGCCCAAGGCCTCAACCCCTAAATAGTCGGGTTTAGCTGTCGCCGCCCCAGATCCGGGGGCCCCGCGGCACCTCAATTGAGCAATTCGCACGATGAAGGTGCAGCGTCTCCCTCAGGGGATATGGCGCCAGGAATGGCGGACCGCTGGGTTTCACTCAGCTTGAGGCGCTGAGAAAAAACTCAGTACCGACAACAAACCCCGATATCAAGAGGATGTTCAGGAGGGTGTGTGCCGTCTGGTTGCTCTTGATAAGGAGATCAAGAGCGCGATTTCCAAGGTACCAGACGGGTACGAAAATGATCAGGGTGAAAAAGACGTGCAGCGTAATCATGAGTGGGCCTCCGTTCATTGCATCGTATTGAGTTAAACCGTTTACACTCAATACACTGCAAAACCCGAGCCAACTCCGGCAAGAGTCCCCTTGCGGACTTAGCGGGTGGACGCCGAGGGCCCCTGACTTCGAGCGACCGGAACCGTCTTGGTTCGGTCTCCCCGGCTGGCTCGAGCCGCTCTTAATCGACGCTCAAGCTCCTGAATCCCTGTTTCCAGCTGGGCATCCATCACGACGACATTCCCCATCGAGAGGATGATCCGCTGCAACTCGGGAATGCGAGTTCCGCTGGTGGACACGATGTAGACCGGTTGGATGTAGAGCACGGATTTTCCAACGGGTAGAACGATGATCCGGCCTCTGAGCACCCTGGAGCCTCTTTGATCCCAGAGGGTCAGCTGGCGGGCAATTTCCGGATCCTGATCAATCAAGGCATTGACCTGCGCGGGTCCATCAACCTGCGACTCCCGATTAAAGCGATAGATGACGATCTGGCGGTTGGCGCCATAGGGTAACGAGGCATCAAGACCATCATCGAAATTTCCGGCGACCGCCAATACGCTCAAGTTGCTTCGACCCACCGGCGTCATCGGCTCGATCATCACGAAGGTATGCCGGTCATCGGCATATCCTTCCAATGCTGTCGTCAGGTAGTAGGGCTTGACGCTGGCATCATTCACCTTGGAAAAGTCCCAGGTCTCCGCCTGCTCATAAAAGAGCTCTGGCTGGTTCTGGTGATACCTTGCGTAGATCTTCATCTGGTGGTTGAAGAAGTCCTTCGGGTAGCGAAGGTGCGACTTCAGATTGGGAGGGAGGGTGGCAATGTCCTTGAACAGTCCCGGGTAGGCATTGCGATAACCCTGAATAATCGGGTCTGAAGTGTCACTGATGTAGTAGTCGACATGGCCGTCATAGCCATCAATGATGATTTTGACCGAGTTACGGATGTAGTTGAAGTGCTGGTCGTGCTCCTCGTGGTTGAAGCGGCCTGAAATCCGCTTCGAAATGGGATACCAGTCCGAAGTGGTGTAGGCATCGACGACCCAGTAGACCCGGGTGGGGGTCACCACGATGTAGGGGTCATGATCAAGCTTGAGGAAGGGGGTCAGCGTCTGAATGCGGTCTACGATGTTGCGGTGGAAAAGAGCGCGGCTCTCCCCATTAATGCTGACGGAGAAGAACAGTCGTTCGTCCCTAAAGTAGAGAGAAAAGAGCAGCTTCCGGAATAGCGAGTTGATGGGGACGCCACCGGAACCGGTGTAGTTGTAGCTCGATTGCTCATCGGCACTCGGGATGCCGACGACCTTGAGCTGATTTGGAACAATGGCATAGGTCAGATCCTCCTCGCCGTAATAGAGGTCGGGACGATTGGATCCGGTAAACCCGTTGCTGGTCTCCATGCTGAGGTCCTGAAGGTACCACCGCATCGGCGTTTGCCCGTTCTGGGAGGCGGGGGTGGCGACGGCGCCATACCCATGCGTGAACCGCAGGTGTTCGTTCTCCCAGTTCTGAGCCTCTTTGGGCAAGCGATGAATGTTGACTTCGCGGGCTGCAAGATTGACCTGCTCAAGGCGACCATTCACCAGATAGCGGTCGACGTCGACTTCGGCGAACTGGTAATAGGGGCGAATACCTTGAAGCTGCTGGTAACCGTCATAGAGGATTTCAGGGTCCCAGACGGGAATGTTGTAGAGGTGGGATCGCAGTTCAGGATCCAGCACATCCTCATCCGGAAGTCCGGGGCTCACGTCGATGTTGGTGATCCGGGTCAGGTCAAAGCCCCGAAGCGTTGAGTCGATATTGGCCTGCATGTGGTCGACTTCAGATCGAACCGGATTGGGATCCACGATGAAACGCTCGAAAGCCGCGGGGATGAAATGAATGTGTCGAAGCCCGATGCTGAGTCCGAAGATCAGCATCAGTAGGGCTAAGGGCCATCCCCCCTTCCGGCGATGAAGGAACCAGAGCCCTGCAATCGTGGTCCCGAGAAGACTCAGAACGGAACACCAGATCAGTGGCAGAAAGTAGGCGGTTTCGAGGAGTCCGGGTCCAAAAAACTGAGGTTCGTGTTCTTCCGTGTAGAGGAGCTGGAATCGTTCGAGCGCAAAGCCCCAGGCAACAAAAAGGGCCACCACCACGACCATGCCGCTCAGGTGGAGCTTGGGTCCTACCGGCCAGTGCCGAACCCTTCCGGCCGAAATCCGATGCTCGATGAGGTAGAGAACCCCTAAAGCGCCCGTCAGAACGATCGAGGCCAGCAAGAGCTCTTTTTGAATCAGCTGATAGATGGGGAAAGAAAAGAGGTAAAAACTGACATCTTCCTGGAAGATGAAGTCCTTGACGCCCGCTTCCGGTGCAAAGACAAAGAGCAGGGCTTGCTGCCACTCCTCATAGAACGGGATGGCAATGGCGACGGCCATCACCAGAGACAGCGGGATATAGGCCCGCATCGAGCCGCTCTGAAAGTGCCTCAGAAAGCGGCGACGCCGATTGAATTCAAGGCGGTCGACCCGGGCCATTTCCTCAATGTCGACTCCCAGATATCGAGAAGCCGCAATGAAGTTAAAGAGGAAGATCAGGAAGAAAAAGAGGGTGGCCGTTCCCGAGAGAATGTAGCGGTAAAGGATCTTCAGCCAGAAAAATTCCTGGTACCCGAGCTCCGAGTGCCACCAGAAGTCGACGACGAAATCGGTAAAGAGCACCCCAATGGCGAGGGCCAAGGCCCCAAAGCCGGTGATGGCAGAGAGCACGAGGAGGATCAGGCGTTTCCAGCTTTTCATCAAAAGTCTCGTCAAAGGGAGGTCAAGGCACGACCTTGTCGGGACCCCATTGAAAGGTCTCAACCGTCCTTAATTGTAAGCCATTGCATCCATAGCGCGCCGTGATCGTGCGGGGTTCTTCAGGAGCGAGGTGATCCCGTATCTTTTGTATGGGATTCGTTTTGGGCTGTTATAGTGCCCAAATTGTCCCACGGAGTCGCGCCATGGAATCGATTGCGCCCAAACCGCTGGCGTCCATTTTGGCGCAATACCCGCGCCATGAGACCGAGTTGCTTCAGATCCTCCGGGAGGTGCAGGCACAGTATCGCCATGTGTCGCGCCCGATGATGACTGAGATCGCTCGCCATCTCGACATTCCGTTTGCACGGGTTTTATCCGTCGTCGAGTTCTACAGTTTTCTCTCTCTGGAACCCCTGGGACACTATGACCTTCGATTGAGTGACTCCATCACGGATCACCTTCTGGGGAGCCTCGATGTGGCTCAACAACTGGCTGAACACTTGGGTGTTGGCTTTGGAAAAACCCGGGACGATGGAAGGGTCAGTCTGGCCTATACCTCCTGCACGGGACTCTGCGATCAGGGGCCGGCGGGGTTGATCAATGGACGACCCCTGACCCGCCTCGATGCCAACCGTATTGCGGCAATTTGCGAGCACATCGAAGCAGGCATTCCGGTGGAGCAGTGGCCTCAAGCCTGGTTTGAGGTTCAGGATCGAATTTTTCGAAAAGACCTTCTTCTTGAGGGCGAACTTTCACCGGGGACAGCCCTCACGCGGCTGCTTCAGAGCGGTCGTGAGGCCATTTTGCAGGAAATTGATCGCTCAGGGCTTCGTGGGCGAGGGGGGGCGGGGTTCAAGACGGCATCGAAGTGGCGGTTTTGCTATGAAGGGCCAGAGGGTACGGTTCCTGGGGATCCCTCCATCCCCCGTTATGTGGTCTGTAATGCGGATGAAGGGGAGCCTGGCACGTTCAAGGATCGGGTCATCCTGAGCCAGAAGGCCCACGAGGTGTTCGAGGGCATGACCGTCTGTGCCAGAGTCATTGGAGCCCGGCAGGGATTTGTTTACCTTCGCGGGGAATATGGCTTCCTCAAAGAGGCTTTGGAGGCCATCCTGAGCCAACGCCGAATGGTGGGTCTATTGGGATCATCCATCCTGGGTACAGAGGGCTTTGATTTTGATATCCGAATTCACCTGGGGGCGGGCGCCTATATCTGTGGGGAAGAATCGGCCCTGATCGAGAGCCTTGAGGGGAAGCGGGGTCACCCGCGGAACCGACCGCCTTATCCGGTGACTTCGGGCTATCTGGGCCAGCCCACGGTCGTCAACAACGTCGAGACCTTTCAGGCGGCGGCCCGGATCACGGCGCACGGTGGCGAATGGTTTGCCGCATGTGGAACCGCTCAATCCAGAGGAACCAAGATCCTGAGTGTGTCGGGGGACTGTACACAGCCTGGGATCTACGAAGTTCCCTTCGGCACCTCCATCAGGGACGTCATCATGCTGGCTGGAGCGAGCGATGTGATGGGTGTTCAGATCGGGGGACCTTCGGGGTCGTTTATCGGCGTGGAAGAATTGGATCGCCGGATCGCCTTTGAGGACCTCGCGACGGGAGGTTCGTTCATGATCTTTAACTCCAGCCGCGATGTCCTTGCGATTGCGCGGAATTTCACTCGGTTTTTTGCGCATGAGAGCTGCGGGTTCTGCACTCCCTGCAGGGTCGGAACTTCACTCCTACGAAACCAGTTTCAGAAAATCTGCGAGGGTCACGGGACGCCCAAGGATCTGGTCGAGCTCACGGAAATTGCCCGACTGGTTCAAGGCAACAGTCATTGTGGTCTCGGGCAGACAGCGGCCAATCCGATCCTGTCGACGCTGGAACGGTTTCCGGATCTTTACCAACAGCGCCTCAAAGCTCTTCACTTTGAACCCGGCTTTGATCTGGATGGGTCGCTTGCGATCGCCCGGGCTATGACGGGGAGAGATGATGCTCGGGCCCATCTGCACCAGGAGGGTTAAGGCCATGTCCGCCCATTCCATCCGCATCGACGGCCAGGAGATTCCCTTTGAGCCGGGGCAGACCATCATGGAGGCGGCGCAGGCTGCCGGGGTCTATATTCCTCACCTTTGCCACCATCCTGAATTTACCCCGCATGGGAGCTGCAAGCTCTGCACGGTCAAGGTGAATGGCCGCACCTGTTCAGCGTGCACCCTGCCGGCAACGGCGGGACAGGAGGTCTTGAACGACACCGGCGAGTTGAATGCCACTCGACGCCGGATCACCCAGATGTTGTTCGTTGAGGGCAATCATTTTTGCCCGGGGTGCGAAAAATCCGGCGATTGTCAGCTCCAGGCCGTGGGCTATTTCCTCGGCATGGAAGAAACCCATTTCCCCCACTTTTTTCCGAGCCGCCGGGTCGATGCCTCTCACCCGGATCTGATGCTGGATCTCGATCGCTGCATCTTGTGTGAACTCTGTGTGAGGGCCAGTCGCGAGAGTGACGGCAAGGGCGTTTTTGAGGTGGCCGGCCGGGGAATGGAGAGCCATCTGATCGTTAATTCGGAAAGTGGCCTTTTGGGAGATACCCCCATTTCTGCCACGGATCGGGCCGCGCAGGTTTGTCCCGTCGGGGCGATCCTCATCAAACGGACGGCGTTTCGTCATCCCATCGGAGAGCGGCACTACGATCAGGTGGATATTGCCGAGCAACCGCTGAAAGCGCCTCATCAGGAGACCCCTCATGGCTGAAAAGCTCAAGGTCGCGACCACCTCTCTGGCCGGTTGTTTTGGTTGCCACATGTCATTCCTGGATATCGATGAGCGGCTTCTTGATTTTTGCGAGGTCGCCGAGTTCAATCGAAGCCCGCTCACCGATATCAAGCATTGCGAGGGAGTGATTGATATTGGATTAATCGAGGGAGGCCTCTGCAATGCAGAGAATGTCGAGACGCTTCGTGAGTTTCGTGCCCACTGCCGGATCCTCGTGGCCGTGGGGGCCTGCGCCATTAATGGGGGCATTCCGGCCATGCGAAACCACATCCCGCTGAAGGCCTGTCTTGAAGAGGCCTATTTGGATGCCATCGGGGTTGTGAATCCCCAAATCCCGAATGACCCCGAACTGCCCCTGCTTCTGGAGAAGGTTCACCCCATTCATGAGGTGGTGACCGTGGATTACGTTCTGCCGGGATGTCCTCCGTCCGCCGATGTGTTTTGGTCTTTCCTCAGCGATATTGCGGAAGGCCGGGAACCCGCACTGCCTCAGGCCCTCATCCGTTTCGACTGAATTTAGGCAGTGGGAGTTCGGTAGACTTTCGACTCCCATTCACTTTCGAGACGATTCTCATGGCAAACCTTCGTTTTGGCATCGATCTGGGAGGGACCAAGATCGAGCTTTTGGCGCTTTCCCCTGAAGGTCTTGAGATCTGGCGAGAGCGGGTCGCAACCCCACAGGGAGACTACGAAGGAACCCTTTCGGCCATCGTTGGGTTGGTGCATCGTGCGGAAGAGGCATTGGGCGGCCCAG
>JBDKLO010000008.1:0-17640 GCA_039795615.1 Pseudomonadota bacterium | reverse complement strand
CGAAGCTGACCGGCATTCGTGCATAGGTGGGCATCACCGAACTGTTCATGGCTGTTTCCCTCAGAAAACAAAAAAGGCAGTCCAGGGACTGCCCTTAAAAAATTTGAAGGCGGGAATTCTACCAGAATGCGTACTTTCTATACAGCATTTGTCTCCGTGGAGAGTAACCCTTAGAGTTCGGCGAGGTTGCCCCGATCCTCGAGCCAGACCTTGCGGTCGGCGGCCCGTTTTTTTGCAAGCAACATGTCGAGTCGCTCGTTCGTCAGTTGGTGGTCGTCCAGCGTGAGTTGAATCAGACGGCGAGTATCGGGGTTCATGGTCGTTTCCCGAAGCTGGGAGGGATTCATTTCGCCAAGGCCTTTGAAGCGTTGCACATTGACCTTGCCTCGAATGTTCTCCGCTTCGATGCGATCCAGCACCCCTTTCTTTTCGGCTTCATCCAGCGCATAAAAGACCTGTTTGCCGACATCGACGCGGTAAAGGGGCGGCATGGCAACAAACACATGACCTGCGGTCACCAAGGTCCGGAAGTGGCGGACAAACAAAGCGCACAGCAGGGTGGCAATGTGATTACCGTCCGAATCGGCGTCGGCGAGGATGCAAATTTTGCCGTAGCGAAGTCCGCTCAGGTCATCGGAACCCGGGTCGACCCCCACCGCCACGCTGATGTCATGGACTTCCTGTGAGGCGAGGACGCCGGAGGATTCGACCTCCCACGTATTCAGGATCTTGCCTCGGAGCGGCATAATGGCCTGAAAATCCTTGTCTCGGGCTTGTTTGGCCGACCCGCCAGCTGAATCGCCCTCGACCAAAAAGAGCTCAGTGCGGCCGAGATCCTGAGACGCGCAATCGGAGAGTTTGCCCGGGAGCTGGGGGCCTGCCGTGATTTTCTTGCGTGTGACCTGCCGGCTGGCCTTGAGTCTGCGCTGGGCATTTTCAATGACAAACTCCGCCAAGCGCTCGCCAACCGCCGGGTGCTGATTGAGCCAAAGGCTGAATGAATCCTTGGCTACACCGGAAACGAACGCGGCGCATTCCCGCGAGCTCAGTCGCTCCTTGGTTTGTCCGGAAAACTGGGGATCCAGCATTTTGAGCGAGAGCACATAGTGGCAGGCTTCCCAGACATCTTCGGGAGCAATCTTGATCCCGCGTGGGAGGAGGTTCCGAAACTCACAGAACTCCCTGACCGCTTCGGTGAGGCCAGTGCGGAGGCCATTGACGTGCGTGCCACCCTGCGCAGTCGGAACCAGGTTTACATAGCTTTCAGCGACGGGTTCCTGAGCCGACTGGGTCCAGACCACCGCCCATTCAACCGCTTCGGTTCGACCCTCGAGTCGCCCGACGAAGGGGTCCTCAGGCAGGCACTCCGTGGTCCCGATGCGATCGATCAGGTACTGGGGTAGCCCATTTTCGAACAGCCAGGTCTCCTCCTCGCCGCTCGCTTCCTCGCGAAGGGTGATGCGAAGTCCCGGGCAGAGTACCGCTTTGGCCCTCAGCAGCGCCTTAAGCCGACTGACCGCAATTCGTGGGCTGTCAAAATAGTGCGCCTCTGGCCAAAAACGGACTTGGGTTCCGGTGTCTTTCTTGGTGGTGGTGCCCACCTCACTGAGTTCACGCACTTTTTCGCCACGGGCGAAACCGATGTCCCAGATCTTTCCCTCACGACGGATTTCGACATCCAGTCGGTCCGAAAGCGCATTGACAACAGAGACCCCAACCCCGTGGAGACCCCCGGAAAAGCCATAGCTTTTGTTGGAGAACTTTCCCCCGGCATGGAGTTTGGTGAGGATCACTTCTACACCCGAAATCCCCTCCTCGGGGTGGAGATCCACCGGCATGCCGCGACCATCATCCGAAACCTGGACGCCACCATCTGCGAGCAGCGTCACCTCAATGTTTTTGGCAAATCCAGCCAGAGCCTCGTCAACGCTGTTGTCGATGACTTCCTGAGCCAGATGATTAGGCCGGCTGGTGTCCGTGTACATCCCCGGGCGTTTTCGGACCGGCTCAAGGCCGGAGAGGACTTCGATCGATGAGGCGTCGTAGATCTGGTTCATGGAGCTTATTGGGGGCGGTCGGTGATATCAGGCAAATGCGTAAAAAGGCTCAATTGCCTTCCTGAAGTCGAACCCGGCGACGATGGAGGACGGTATAGACAAGGCCGCTTACGACACACAGAGCGATAGCGCCCAGTACGGCCTGATGGGAGTACTGCACGATCAGTTCGCGTTCAGCGCCGATGAAATAGCCAATCCAGGCCAGCACGCTGACCCAGATGCCCGCGCCAATCAGGGTGTAAAGGCTGAAGCGGAGATGATTCATGCGAGCAAGGCCGGCTGGGATCGAGATGAGATGCCGGATGACGGGCAAAAGCCGACCGATGAAGGTCGAAATTTCGCCGTGCTGCTGAAAGTAGGCCTCGACTCGATTGAAGTGCGCTTCCTTAATCCAAAAATAACGGCCGTAGCGGACGAGTAGGGGACGCCCTAGCCAGAGGGCCGCAAAATAATTGAGGTAGGCACCGGCCAGACTGCCAAAGGTCCCACTCAAAATGACCAGCGACATGTTCATTTGCCCTTGCTGCACGAGATAGCCTGCGGGGGGCATTACCAGCTCGCTCGGCACCGGAAAGATGGAACTTTCCATCGCCATCAAGAGAAAAATTCCCGGATAGCCCATGGAGCCAATGGTGTTCAGGAGCCAGGTAATGAGTTCGTGCATGCGGGTTCGATGGTTAAGCAATGATCAGTGAGAAAAACCATGTGTCATGGGGTAGCGCCGGTCGCGGCCGAAGGCGCGGGGCGTCACCTTGACGCCGGGGGGGGCCTGACGACGCTTGTATTCATTTCGGTCGACCATGCGGGTGACGCGCCGGACGTCCTGTTCAGGCAAACCAGCCGCAATGATATCTGTGATCGACTGATCCCGCTCAATGTAGCGTTCAAGGATTTCATCAAGGACAGGGTAGGGCGGTAGTGAGTCCTCGTCCCGTTGATCGGGACGAAGCTCTGCCGAAGGGGCTCGGGTCAGGACCCGTTCAGGAATAACGGAGCTCACGGTATTGCGGTACCGCGACAGGCGGTAAACCAAAAGTTTGGGGATATCTTTGAGGGGGGCAAAGCCCCCTGCCATGTCGCCGTAAAGAGTGGCGTAGCCAACGCTCATTTCGCTTTTGTTTCCCGTCGTCAGAAGGATTTTGCCTTTCTTGTTGGAGAGCGCCATGAGAAGAATTCCGCGGCATCGCGCTTGAATGTTCTCTTCCGTCAGGTCGGCTGGTCGTCCTTCAAAGGCGGGTTCAAGCATTTCCAGGAATGTTCTGAAGGCGGGCTCAATCGGGATGGTGTGCATCTGACAGCCGAGCGCCTCGGCCTCCAGTCGGGCATCTTCATTGCTCATGTCGGCGGTATAGCGGGACGGCATGAGGATGACTTCGACCTCTTTGGATCCGAGTGCGTCGACGGCAAGCGCCAGGGTCAGAGCAGAATCAATGCCACCGGAGAGTCCAAGTACGGCGCCCTGAAACCCATTTTTTTTAACGTAATCCCGAATCCCGGTGACCAAGGCCTCGTAAATCTGCGCGTCCTCAGAAAGGGCTGGGGTCAGTTGGCCCTTAAGCAGCTTGATGCTGGGTTGGGTTTCGATCTCGATGATTTCCAAAGACTCCTTGAATTCAGGTGCCTGAAAGCAAAGCTCCCCATTCAAATCCATGGCGAAGGAGGCGCCATCAAAGACCAGTTCGTCCTGTCCGCCGACCAGATTCAGGTAGACGATGGGTGTCTGGTGGGCTTTAGCCCGGGCCTGAATCAGCTGATGACGCTCATGCAATTTTCCAGCATGAAAGGGTGAGGCATTCAGGCTAATGATGAGATCTGCTCCGGCCGCGACGGAGGCTTCAACCGGACCTTCGTGCCAAATATCTTCACAGAGCGTGAGGCCGATATTCATGTCGCTCATTTCGAAAACGCAGGGGGCGTTCCCCTCCTTGAAGTAGCGTTTCTCGTCAAAGACCCCGTAGTTGGGCAAAAGTCGTTTCTGGTAGGTCGAAAGTGTGTGACCATTGCTGAGAATCGCCGCACTATTGAAAAGGTGTCCGGCCTTTCGTTCCGGAAACCCGATAATCGCCGTGATTCCCTGGGTTGCCTTGGCAATGGCCTCAAGGGCTGCATCAACCCGATCCAAAAAATCCTTCCTGAGCAGGAGGTCTTCGGGTGGGTAGCCGGTGAGGCAGAGCTCCGGGAAGAGCACCAGGTCCACTTGGTTCTTCTGCGCGTCCTTGATGATCTCAAGGATACGGTCGCGATTGCCCTCGATTCGACCCACCACGAAGTCGAGCTGGGCCATGGTGATGCGAAGTTTGCTCATGCCTCGTTGGCGCTCTCTGAATAACGGATTTCGGCGATTGTGAACTGGGCGGGGCCCGAGGGGGTGGCAACAGTCACCGGGTCATCGATTTCCCGCTTGAGAATGGCACGAGCCATGGGGGAATCGACGCTGATCCATCCCAGCTGGGTATCGATCTCATCGGCGCCCACGATGCGGTAAACCGCCAATGCACCCGCTTCATCTTCAAGGGTGACCCAAGCGCCAAAAAACACCCGGTCTCGATTAGAGGGTAACGCGCTCACGACGGTCAACGACGGTAGCCGCTTTTGGAGGTAGCGGATTCTGCGGTCAATCTCGCGAAGTTCCTTTTTGCGGTAGATGTATTCAGCGTTTTCAGACCGATCGCCTTCGGCGGCCGCGGCCGAGAGATGCTGGGTCACATCGGCTCGTCTCTCCCACAGGGCCTTGAGCTCCGCTTCTAGGCGATGGGCGCCTGCTTGAGTGATGTAGGGTGAGGATTTTGGGGATGCGGGCCGCCAGCGCGACATGGTGGATTCCGTTCGGGTACTGACGAAGTATAGCGTGGATCAGACGTTCTAGACGCTGCCGCGATGCTCAAGGATACGACGAATCAGCTCCATCATGGAGTGTGCCTCCATCTTTCCCAGCAGGTTTTCGCGATGTTTTTCCACGGTTCGTTCGCTGATGAAAAGTCGTTCGGCGATGCCGCGGGTCGACTCCCCCGAGACCAGAAGCTCCAGAATTTCCCGCTCTCTCCGGGTCAGTTGGTTCATTTGCTCTTCAAGGACACGAGATCCCTTGCTCTTTTCGCGTGTCTCCCGGTCCAGTCGAAGCGCATCCTGAACGCGATCCAGGATGACCTGGGGGCTAGCGGGTTTCTCCAGAAAGTCGAAGGCGCCGGACTTCATGCTTTGAACCGCCATGGAAATTTCACCATGGCCGGTCAGGATGATGGCTGGAATTCGGTAACCTTGGCTTCGGAGTTGCTCGAGGAGGCGCAGGCCCCCAATGCCGGGCATTCTGACATCAAGGATCAGACATCCGGGGTGATCCAGTCGATTCGCTGAAAGGAACGCTTCCGCAGACTCGAAGAGTTCAACCTTCAGGTTGATCGATTCAAGTAGCCATTGCAGGGAAGTGCGCATATCCCGGTCATCATCAACGATGAAAACGGTTTCTTCAGTCATTTTGGCCCTCGTTACATGGGCTGCAAGGGAGTTCGACGGTCAATCGAGTCCCATCCGGACCCGAATCGGCGGAGACGATCCCATTATGGGTCTCCACGACGGATTTGCAGATCGAGAGTCCAAGGCCAATGCCCGATTCCTTGGTGGTGTAGAAAGGTTCAAAGATTCGCGAGGTTTCCCCAGAGTCAAAACCACAGCCGTTATCACGAACGATGATTGTGAGCAGGTTTGGGGGCGTGGAGCGAAGCTCAACGTCTAGGCGCCGCTCTGTTATGCCGCGGGACTCCAGGGCGTCCATTGCATTCAGGATGAGATTAAGCAGGAGTTGTTGAAGCTGAATCCTTTCGCCAACGGGATGCGGAAGGTCCGGGTCGAAATGAGTGGTGAGCTGAATCTCTCTTCTTGCGAGTTCCGATTGGAGTAACAGCAAGGTTTCTTCCACCAATGCCCGAACATCGACAGGGACTGCGTCACCCGGCCGCCTTCTGATGAGATTGCGAATGCCCTGAATGATTTGCGAGGTTCTCTTTGCGAGCCGGATCGTCTCCTCGATCGTGTCCTTAAGTCCAGAGTGTTGATGGAGCAGATCTTCGTATCGGAGTGAAATCCCACCCAGATAATTGGCGATGGCGCCCAGGGGTTGGTTGATTTCGTGGGACACCATAGCCGCAAGCTCGCCCGCCGTATTTTGGCGCTGGATCATCATGAGTTGATTTTCTTGTAGCTTGAGCTGAGTTTCTTTTTCGCGAACCAGCTGTTCTGTTCGCCGACGCTCAGTCATATCTCGAACAACGCAGGTATAAAGCGGTTCGTCATCGTGTCCTCGCCCAAAGATGCCGACGGATACCTCAATCGGGAAACGGGAGCCATCTGCGAAAATTCCCCTCAGCGAAGGTCCATTCCCCTCCAAAATGAGGGGCATAGTTGGCTGACTGATGTGTTCTTCAGCTTCAATCAGTTCGCTGATTCGAGCGGAGCCATCCTCCGGAATGTTTGTGCCAAACATCTTTGAAGCAGCGTGATTGGCGAGTTCGATACAGCCTTTGGCATTGATGCTCAGAATGCCTTCAACCGTCGTATCGAGAACCGCTTGTAGGCGCGCCTCATTTTGGCGGAGCCGTTCCTCGAGACGTTTTCGTTCCATGGCTTCGCGTTCGAGCTGGATGACGGTTTCTTGTCTGGATTTTATTTCTCGTTGCAGTTCTGCGTTGATTCTTGCCAGTTGCTTGGGGCTTGGAAGACGGAGCGCTTTGCCAATCACAGGCCAAAGCAGAATTGCGCTGGCAATTGAGATGATTGCCGTGATGGCCTTGATAACGCCCTGAAGGGCATAATCCGGATGCCATAAGGTCCAGATATCAAGCAGATGGGTTGTGCCGCACGCCATGATGAAGCCGGCAAAAAGGATAAATATCCAGCGATATTCGAGATCCTTCCTTCGTGATACGAAATGCGCGAGACCGAATGGAATTGAAAAGTACGCGATGGCGATCAGAGAGTCTGAAAGCACGTGAAGCATGAGCAATCCCGGCTTCCATGACAAACAAATGCCATGAGGCAGGAGGCCTTGTTGGGTGAGAGCGCTTAAATCGAAAATGGCCATAAGATTTCCAAGGCCCCAGGACGTGTTTAGTGACGTCTGAAGGATACATGAGGCTGGTGTTATGGGCGAAGACGCGAAGTCTATTGGTTCACAGGGAAGTGAAATAGCGCTAGACTTCTAGCTTCACTCGATGCGATAAGGCCGGCGTAGCTCAGTTGGTAGAGCGGCGCACTTGTAATGCGCGGGTCGAGGGTTCGAATCCTTTCGCCGGCTCCATCTTTCAAAGACCTATCCAACAGGTCGTGGCCTGCTACAGATCCGTTGTAGCATGGCTTGGTCGTCATAATCCCCAACTTTTTTCTGTTTGCAAGCTCACGATTTTGAAGCTGGGCTGAGCCATCCCTGATGCTGTTCGAGATTTTGTCGGTTAAACACTAACCCGGTGCACTCATTTACTTTCAAGATCACTGTGGCGCCAATGTTTTTTCTTGTGTGGCGGTTGCTTTTGGCGCACCATCGAAAATCCGGAGTATTTGTGTCTTCAGTGCGGGAGCGCGATGTGAGAGTCCATCTGTTTTTATTCAACTTTTTGATGGTGGCTTCGCTCCAATTTACGGTGGCTGAAGCAGTCACTACAGATAGATGGTCTTGGTTGGCCGGCACTTATTGGTACGTGCCTACAAAAAATCTGCCTGCCTACACCTACAGTCCAATCACTAACACGTTGACTAAAGTTTCAGACCAGACAGTTTTCCATATCACTGACTACGCGAATGGGTATTTCTCAGGGAATGTGGTGGGCCAAATTGATTCAAATAGCCCTGCGTGTATGTCTCTGGTGGGTTCGGTGACTCCTGAGGGAAAGGTTTATTTGAACTTCAACATACTTCCATTTTCACCAACAAACACCGCAACGATTGGACTTGGCACCATGGTACGTAAGGGAGGTGCATGGACGATGGAGAATCAAATGTCATCTGGGTCTAGTGTCAATCAGGTAGGGCATTGGGCCTATATGATTTTGACTAAGCCTGGGCTCCCGAGTTGGTCGTCTCTTCCGGGACTAAACATCTCGGTTCAGCAGTTCTTGGGTCAGTGCCCTGACAATGCTCCTTCTTCCCCGCACTAATCTGGTTCTTTCGCCGGCTCCATCTTTCAAAGACCTATCCAACGGGCCGCACCGTGCTACAGATTCCTTCTAGCATGCCTTGGTCAGAGCCTTGCTCGAAAGTTTACCGGGCGGCTTGGTCTTCTAATTCCCCCAATCTTTTCTGTTTGCGGGCTCACGATTTATAAACTGGGCTGAGCAATTCCTAATACTGGTTGAGCTTGTTTAGCGTTCTATGGCCATTTTGTCGGTTTAACATTGAAAATCGGTGGGGCAAAGGAGGCGCTGGCTAAGCTCCACCGCAATTGTGTTGAGACTCTCTTAGCTCCCATGATTCACCGGTTCTCAGATTTTTTGCTCTGAATGTCTTTCCTCTGTCATCCTCTTTAGGGCAACCAACATATTCAGCCACAAGGCATAGTTTTATTGGGTCGCCTACGGTTGATCGCTCGGAGATCTCAGGAACGTACTCGTAAGACGTACCTCTTATTCCGTTGGAGTAAGAGATGGATGAGCCAACTTCTCGTGGGTCAGCGCCCTCAAGGCGTGCGGAAATTTCAGAAATTACAGCGGCGAAGCATAAAGGTGTTGAAAGCCGTTGTTCATATGGTTCGGCTTGAGTGATTTGGGATGCGAATGTGAGAATCGAAAGCAGGGTAAATCTAATCATTTTTCCCAAGTTACAACTCCAGGATTACCTGATGAATTTATTCGGCATAAGAAGAGTTCACCTCGCTACTACGATGCGATGGATCGGTATTGATCCACCTTGATAGGGTTACTACAATTGTGGTCGCGATGGTTTTTGGCGAGGGAGGGTTTAGATGACGACCGTGTCTGTCCGAATTGATGAAGAGTTGGTGAGTGCCGCGCGCTCGGCTGCGAAGGCAGAATTCAGAACTGTTCAGGGACAGGTGGAGTTTTGGGCAAAAGTGGGTCGTGCCGCCCTCGATAATCCCGATCTCCCTGCATCATTTATTGCCGAGAGTTTAATGAGCATGGGTGAGCCGCGCGAGGAGGCCATACCCTTCGTACCGCGTTCTGCGAATAAAGTATGAGTTGGCAGGCTTTTCAAACCAAGCGTTTCGCACGGACCTACAAAAAACTTCACGACAACATCATTGGCACAGTGGATTCCGCAATCGCTGAAGTTGCCCTGAATCCAGATATTGGCGAGAAAAAGAAAGGGGATCTCTCTGATCTTTGGGTCTATAAGTTCAGATGTCAGGGCCAGCTTTACCTTTTAGGTTACACGCGCGATGACGGGGTCAAATTGGTATGGCTTGAGGCGCTTGGTCCTCATGAAAATTTCTACAGAGACCTGAAGCGATAATTTAGGAGGCGTCAGCATTTCTTTTTGGTTTTCATGCAGAGGAAGGTCCTACGCGAAAGAAAATTAGAGAAAACCGGAATGTTGGATTTCTGATCCTATGCTCTAGCTTGGGTGCAAAATCGCCATCAGGATTCTGTGGTTAAGAAGTCCTTTGCAGCATGGAATCTTTGGTTTTTGTAGCAGGCCTTAAGATCTACTACATCCAAAATTCAGAACTGAGATGTAACCTGTTGAGATCAAGAGCGGGTTGGTGAAAGCGAGGCGAAGAAGATATCGATCCGAAACGCGCTTGTAATGCGCGGGTCGAGGGTTCGAATCCTTTGGCCGGCTCCATCTTTCAAAGACCTATCCAACATCTCGGATTAGAATTCTTCATAGGGGCCGAATCTTATTTTCCTGGACCAGCTTTTCAAGTTGGAGGGTAAGGTTCCGATCGCCTTTGTCTAGAACG
This sequence comes from Pseudomonadota bacterium, assembly GCA_039795615.1. Taxonomy (GTDB): domain Bacteria; phylum Pseudomonadota; class Gammaproteobacteria; order Methylococcales; family Methylococcaceae; genus UBA6136. The sequence continues at coordinate 7,674 of JBDKLO010000008.1, read as the reverse complement.
TCGAAAAGTTCGCGTAATTTGTGTCGACGACGCGAAACTTCAAACCCGACCCATGTCACGATGAATAGGCCTGCGAGCGCTGTGAGGGCATTACTGACTTGCTGATTCATGGGGTTCTAACCTTCGGGTGTCTTAAACAACGTTTTTCAGGACTGCAAAGACATTCTGGAAGCCTTCCTTCTTGAGCCGTTTCCTGACCTGCCGCTCAATATCGCTTGAGGTCATGTGGGTCGCAATAAATCGGGTAAAGGTCTGGAAAATCTCAAGAGCCTCACTCTTGCTTGTGGCTCGGCCCAAAGAGAGCCTGAAACCGTGGTAACCGTTGGCACCCTGACCACCAGAGGCATGTTGGTCGATGAGCAAGAGACACGGATCTGTTCCGATTCTGTCAGGATCTGAGAGGAGAACTTTTCGGGATTGCTCTTTGCTGAGGACGAAGACCGGGATGGGTTCCATCAGCGCCTTGAAGTTTTCCATGTTTTCCTCAATCACGGCGCTTGCATCTGAATGCCAGCCTGTGTTGACGATAAACAGCTGAAACCGAGGGGTTGTTTCCAGAGCGTTTGGGCTCATCTGCTGCTCCAGTGAGAAGTGAACCGATGGTCGTTGTGTCCGACTTTCAAGGTTCAATCTTAAGACTAAATCATCCATCTCTGAAGTAAGATTTCGCAAATCGACCAGAGCTTGGGCATTAGATGGAGTATCCACCATGTGGTTTAAATTGAAATCGATCACAACACGCATGCTTGTCGCAGGGCTTATTCCATGCGTTGCCGTCATGGTTTTTGAGGGATGCAGCCTGCTTCGTAGTTCCTCCTCCAAAAGCATAACAGGAGGCGTCAGTGTTACGAACGAAAAACAAGGTTCAGTGAGGGTCGGCGGACCGTCCAAAATCTATGTCCAAGACTTTTCCTTGGATGTCAGCGATCTTAAAACTGATTCGGGCGTGGGAGGCCTTGCAGATCAGGCTTCAGGGGCTGGTGGAATTCTGGGTCGCGTGAGTCAGCGAATCTCTCGTGGGTCGATTTCTGGAGGTGCCGAAGCGCAGGTGCCCCAGATCATTTCTGCGATGTCTGAAGAATTGGTCTCGGAATTTCGGAAGCGGGGAATTTCTGCAGACCGCCTCACGCAGGGTCCTTTTGGCGGAAGCGGCATTGGGTGGCTAGTGAGGGGGCATTTTGTGGACATCGATGAGGGCAACCGCGCTCAACGAGCCGCTCTGGGATTTGGGATGGGCGCGACGCAGATGGACGTAAAGGTCGAAGTGACGGATCTCTCAGCTCAAGATCCTGGGCAACCTTTCTTGGTCTTTGGAACCAGCAAGGAAGCTGGCATGAAGCCCGGAGGCTTCAATCCCTATGTGATTGCGGCCAAGTTCCGAATGGAAAGGAAAGCAACGGTGGAAGACATTCAAAAGACCGCCGATGAAATTGTTAGTGAGATCTTGAAGAGTCGAGATCTGCCAAAATAGCCAGGGCTAATCAAGGTTCAAAGCGTTTTTTGAGCGGGAGTTTTTCTTCATGATTCGCTATGCGCCCTCATTACTCCCGTAATGCCTCTCCTCTTCGTGGCGCAGCCGCTCAATTCGACCGTCTGGATGTCAGACTTTGCCCTATAGGGGCATTCTGGCATCGTGACGTCACTTTGAATCCTCAGGAAAATCAGACACGACCTGTCCGTTGCTTGCCTCAAGCTTTTGGTGAGAGGAGCAGTGAAGCCAGGGGTTTTTGTAGCAGGTGGTCACAGACGTGGCGGTCACACTGACCGGCTTGTCGCTAGGGGGGATAACAAGGGACTTTTGGTTCGTGACGGTTACACACCCGCTGAGTGCAATCAATGCAAGGGTTGTAAGAACAGCAGCGGTCTTCATCGTATGGCACCCAAAAATTCATCTGAGATGGTATTCGTTTTGCCTTCGATTATACGGAATCCCCTTCTTTTTCTTCGTGAAGGAATGGGCCATTAGGGGCTCCGAAACGCATCCACGCGATGAATGTTTTGGTTATGCAATCAGCATTGGACTCCGGGCGGGGCTGGTCCTATTGTGGCGACTGATTTCACATGGCTTTTTTAAGGCTGTAACAATCAACCCATGAAAAACGTGGCTTTCGATTTTTCATTAAGCCCTGTTTTGACTATCAACGGATCTGTTCAAACTGTTAACGAGGTGAACGATGGCCGGTCAGAATTTCATTATCGCGATGTTGCTACGTTTCTTTTCCCTGATTTGCTAAGCAGGGCGGGACGCTGGTCGTCGGTTAAATAAGTGTGGAGATTCAAGGGCGCTCAGGCGCCCTTCGCTCGTTTTAGGGGGGATGTATATTTTTCTCTGATCTCTTTCTGGGCTCAAAGCCCCCCCCCCAGTTTTCCAGTCGCAACCTGAATGAAAACAGGCAAGGTCGGTTCCATGGATTTCATTCAAGCTCATGCAGCATCATCGCGGAGTTCATGCCTGGATTTGCTTAATATGACAAGGAGGACAATAGCGGGGGAAAGCCATCCTTCAGCTGCCGACATACTGGGCTGTGTGGGTGTGGTTTTGATTTAGGGATAAAGCCAGGTTTTATGGAGGACTCAGGAGTACACTCTCCCAAATTCCAGGGCTTGAGTATTAGTCAGCCACCTGCGGACTATTCGTTTCCACCTAACTCGAAGGGGTATTTTCAGTGTCTGAGGCGAAATCATCAAAAAGGGTCCAAGGATCGGGAAGTTTTGCGCTCTACATGAAAGGATTGCGCATAGGCGCATTAGGAATGATCTCTGTTGTCGCGAATGCCGTTGAGGCGCCCACAGGCTACGACGGGAAGACCAATGGCTATCTTCCACAATCTGCCTATGACCAAGGCCTTGCTGAGTTCAATAAGACTGAGACTATCGCCGATGGCTTAGGTCCTGTTTTCAATGATGTGTCTTGCCAGGCCTGCCATAAAGGTCCAATTGACGGCGGGACAAGCCAGGTCAAGGTCCAGCGTGCTGGATATTTTGACGGGGTCAATTTCATTGATCCTCCGGGCGGCTCGCTCATTCCCGCCAAGGCCATTGATCCCTCGATTCAGGCGCATGTTCCAAGGGACGCCACGGTGCGGACCTTGCGTACCTCACTGAGTACACTCGGAGACGGCTACGTTGAGGCCATTCCAGACAGCGCCATTATCCAAATTGCTTCTGATCAGCCCAAGCTCTCGAAGGGTTTGATTAACGGCCAGTACATTTGGGTCGATTTGCTCGAGGCTCCTGGAAAAACCGGGTTGGGGAAATTTGGTTGGAAAGCTCAGCATGCGAGTTTGGTGTCTTTTTCTGCAGATGCTTACCGGAATGAAATGGGTATTACGACGCCATTCTTCCCCTCGGAGCCCACGTCAAATGGCCGATCGGTAGAAAGTTTTGATAAGGCGGGAAGACCAAATGACACAACGGAGGGGGTGCTCCTGGCCGCGAACTTCATTCGTTCCACCAAGGCGCCTGCCCGAACGCCAGGGTCCCCGGATACGGTAGGGAAAAAAGCGCCATCATCCCGACAAGCAGCCCTGATTCAGGGCGAGCAGACGTTTACCAGTACGGGGTGTGGGATTTGTCATACCCCTTCATTTCTGACGGCTCAGGCTGGCAGCTTGATCAACGGGGGCACCTATGAGGTTCCAGCGGCTCTGGGGGCGGTCACGATTCATCCATACAGTGACTTCCTTTTGCATGATGTCGGGACCGGCGACGGGATTGTGCAAAATGGCGGTCAAGCAACCCGCAACAAGATCCGAACCATGCCGCTTTGGGGGCTGAGCAAGCGACGCATGTTCCTTCACGATGGGAGTGCCAGCACAATTGCTGAGGCCATCAACAAGCACTCCGGTGAAGCGGCTGCGGTTGTTTCAACTTTCCAGAAGCTGTCATCTCAGGCGAGTCAAAACCTGATGAACTTTCTGAATAGCCTCTAATTCGGAGACTCTTTGGCCGCCAGGATGAGCGATTTTGGACTCGGAATTACTCTGCTCCCTGTCTTTTCGCCAGGGTGCTTATTGGCACTGCAAGGCAAACGGATGGCAGAACTCGAGCCAGGTTCGACCGCAAGCGGCGGGTGTTGCAGGAATTGGAACCTTGGTTGGAGACTTACCCGGTGGGCAAAAACCCGTCGTCACCGATCTTGACCCCAGAGCAAGAAGATAGCCTAGGTCGCTGTGAGCAAGGGATGATGTGGGGCTTTGGGTTTGCGCTGGCGCACTGATGGCGATCGCATAACGGCCGGATCTTGGCGTGGGCATCACAAATCCGAAGGTACTAGTGCACAGGGCTTCGCTGATGGTGTAACTCGCCTGAAGTCCTGCGGGAGAAAAAATCCTGATCAGGTAGCCGGCGGTCCCTGAGGGCAATGTTCCCTGAGTGCTGGAGCATTGGAAGTAACCATTCAGGCTCTTAGGGCTCCCCTGGGCGGCAGTGTAAATAAAGTAGTCCTGATCCAGCTCGCTATAAAGTTGGCCGTAGATGGGCTGTTTTAAGGGCAACGCATTCGCCTCAAGCTCATTTTCGTTGGGCTCGACTTCAGAAAGCGCTGCAGATGAGGGCGTGGCGTAGATTAAGCCTAGCGAGGCCACCCCCCAAATGCAGAGGCTGAGCAGGACCTCTCTGGTCGTCGCGGTAAATTGTGCTCGTTTCATCATGTCTTCCATTGTAAGGGATAGCCCACCTCAGACCGTTCGATTGATAGAGGGGAACTGGCGTAGGCTCAAAAAGAACGAATGGGGTAAAACAAATATCCATGCGATGTGCGGACGCCTTGACCGCTTTTGTCGCCCATGAAGACCGACGTCCCATTGGCTTGAACTTGCGCCATAGAAAGCGGAAGGTAACTCCAGAGCCAAACGCTTGTCGCGCTGGTTTCGGAGGAGGTCCAATAGATGGCTTGGGTATCTTTAACGTTGCTGATCAACAGTGCCATTTCGTCACGCGAGGGCAGATACCAGTCGCTATAACCTCCCTGGCTGAAGGCGCTCGCCATCGCTGTGGGCGAATTGCTGTTCTGACAATTTGCGGCGAGACTTCGTGACTGAATCAGAGCTGTATTGGATGCGCCTGAGCCCAGAGCCGTCGACGTTACCCCAAGGTAGATGTTGTCGCATCCCCAGTCGGCCGAAGACAAAGGAGACGCCGCCTCCATTCCATGTTGTCCGTCGGGCGTGACATAGAAGATGATCCCGCCGCCTGGGCCAGCGCTTCCGAGGGTGTAACCATTCAGGTTATCCATGCCAGGATTGGCTGCAGTCCAAATGACTCCGTTTAGCTTTGTGCCGCTCAGATTGGTATCGGTCAAATTGGTGTCGGCCAGATTGCTGAGGATCAGGTTGGCGCCGACCAAGCTGGCGGCCGTTAAATCAGACCCGTATAGCGATACATGCGAAGCATTGCTGAAGTTGAGGTTGGCGGCAATCAGAGAGGTAAAGGCCAGATTCGCCTGCTGCAAGTTGGCATGATTGAGGTCACTTGCTGTCAGGATGGCTTGTTGGAGGTTGACGGCTTTGAGCATTGAGCTACTGAGCAGAGCGTAGCTGAAGTCACCCCCTCGAAGATCCGCGTTGTTCAGATTTCCCCTGCGAAAATCGGCGCCCTGCGCGCTGGCCTTCAGGAGGGTTGCCGCCTGAAGTTTTGCCCGATAGAAGCTGGCCCCATCCAGAATGGCGTTTTCAAGATTGATGGCGCTGAGGTTAGCCGTAGAGAGGTTGGCCTGCGTCAGGTTGGCTCCGCTTCCTGCAGCGGCCACCAGGACTGCCCCTACCAGATTGGCACCACTCAGTTGTGCGCCGGTGAGATCCGCTCCACCAAGGTTGGCACCCCGAAGGTCCGCGCCAATCAGACTGGCCCAGCTTAGGTTGGCTCCACTGAGGTCTGCACCATTGAGCGCTGCGCCACCCAGATTAACGCCACTCAGGTTCACGTTTGGGCATTGGGTTTTGGGGGCTATCAGACAGCCATGCACTACTTGTCCGAGGGCAGGGGTTGCGGCCAGAGCCGCCTGAATCAACAGGATGAATGCAAGTCGAGCCATGCGGGTTAAGTCCTGTGATAACGGGTTCATTTCAGCATTGATCCTAGTTGAGCCAACAGGGAATGGCCAATTCAAAAACCATAAAGACCTCATTCACTGGGTCAATTTGGGCGGGGGCCGGGAGATGATGTCTGAATGTTGAGGGCAGGCTTTCACCAGATGCCAGATGTGAAGAGCCAAAGGAGGGCGCTAATGCTGATGAAGGAGACTACGGTGGTGACAACCAGAATGGCGGATGCAATGCCTTCCTGACCATATCGTTGCCCTAGTAAGGGGTAGATGGTCGCCATCGGCATGGCTGCATTCAGTGTTGCGGCCTTGATAGTCTCCGTGTCCTGAATGGGGAAAAGGATAAAGGTCAAAAGAACGCTGCTTGGATGCAGAATCAGCTTGCTGAGGGTGATGATGCCGATGTCGAAACTCAGCCCCCTGAGTTTTAATCCGGCGAGTGTGCAGCCAATGTAGAAGAGGGCTGTGGGGGCTGAAGCCTCCGATAGGAGGTCGATGGTTCGAGCAGTGGCTCCCACCAGCGGGACGTGGAATGTAGAGAAAATGACCCCCGCCGTCATCGCAAGAATCAAAGGGTTTCTGATCAGGCGCAACATGATATCCATGATGAGCCTGAACCAGTGTCCACCGCGCTTTGTATCCAGTTCGGCAATGATGAGGAGGAGAGGCACAAGAATAAGGTTTTCAACGAAAACATAGACGGCCAGCATGCCCGCGGCATCGGGACCGAAGAGCTCCTCGGCGATCGGAAATCCCATGAAGGCGCTGTTGGAGAGCGACGTGCCAACGGCCAGTGCTACAGCCTTTTGCGGTCGATGCCGTCGGATCATCCACAAGGTGACGAGAGTGAAAACCATCACGGACCCTGTACCGTAATGGACGATCAGGAGGGGATCCAACAGGTTAGCGGCAGGCCTTTGAGCTAACGCTTTAAAGAGGAGGGCGGGGAGTGCAAAGTTGATGACGAAAGCCCCAAGCGCCCGGGCTTCCTCCGCGCGAAGCAGTTTAGCTTTAGCCGCCACAAAGCCCAAAATCATGATGAAGAAGATGGGGCCAGAAATGGCCAACACGTTGAGCACGTTGGGAGCTGACCTGTCTTCTAGAGAGTGTGTTGGAGTGGCATCTTCAAAGCGCGATACTGAAATTTATCGCCGCAGCGTTGCGTTCAGGCAGATCACACCGTGGAGTTCCATGCGTTCACCCAGACGATCCAAAATGGCGTCTACGCGCTCCGGCGTATCGAAAAATTCCAGCACCAGAGGCAAGTCGAGCGAGAGCGCGACCAATGATGTGTCATGCATGACACCGTCGAGATTGAACCCCTGAAGCCCCCGCATGATCGTAGCCCCCATTACCCGGTCTTCATCGTGAAGGATTTTCAAGAGCTTCTGGAGTTGGTGTTCCTTTTCCTGTGAGTAAATCCTGGCTACGGTGATAGGTATTGTCGACATATCCAGTTTCCGAGTTGGGTGGCTGACCAAATGGCCGATCCGGCGAAAAGGCCGTTAAGTGAAAAAAGGGTAAAGAGTTCGCCGAGCTGGCTGTCCATGGAGGTGAGCTTGAAGGACATCCAGAGGGTCGCGGTCACGGTAGCAAGACCCAAGAGTGCGACCTGAATCACGCTTAGAGTG
>JBDKLO010000007.1:0-6921 GCA_039795615.1 Pseudomonadota bacterium | reverse complement strand
GGATCGGAGAGGACATCGTTGGCCTCCTTGATCTTCTTGAACTGTTCTTCCGCATCCGGATTGTCGCTGTTGCGATCCGGATGGTATTTCATCGCCAGGCGACGAAAGCTTTTCTTGATCTCGGCATCCGTCGCGTTACGAGAAACGCCGAGCAGTTGGTAATAGTCTTCTTTGGCCATGACGCAAAATGCCGCGGCATTGACCGCGGCTCCTAAATGAATGGGTTCAAGGGCCTGGGGTGATCGTTGGGATCACCCCAGGGAGAAAGATGCCTTCGGCCTCTTACTTCTTGTCGTCCTTTACTTCCTCAAACTCTGCATCGACGATGTCATCGTGTGCAGAAGAGGTGGACGCACCGGCTTCACCCACGTCCGGAGCCGCACCTTCGGCGCCTTTCTGGGCATAGAGGCGTTCGGCCAGCTTTCCTGAGACTTCGGTCAGCTTCTGCGTCTTTTCATCGATCACATCCTTGTCATCGCCGGCAATGGCCTCCTTGAGCTCACTGATAGCAGCCTCAATCTGGCTCTTTTCGTCCGCCTGAACGCCATCACCCAGTTCAGTGACCGTTTTTTGGGCGGCGTGGATCAGGGAGTCCGCCTGGTTGCGGGCCTGGACCAGTTCGTGGATCCGCTTGTCCTCCTCGGCATGAAGTTCGGCATCGCGAACCATGCGCTGGATCTCCTCATCACTCAAGCCGCTGGAAGCCGTGATACGGATGGACTGCTCCTTGCCGGTCGCCTTGTCTTTTGCCGAAACGTGCAGGATACCGTTGGCGTCGATGTCAAAAGTGACCTCGATCTGCGGCATACCCCGGGGTGCCGGCGGAATATCGGCGAGGTCGAAACGGCCGAGAGACTTGTTGTCCCTCGACATTTCGCGTTCACCCTGGAGGACGTGAATCGTCACGGCCGTCTGGTTGTCATCCGCCGTCGAGAACACCTGACCGGTCTTGGTCGGGATGGTGGTGTTCTTCTCGATCAGCTTGGTCATCACGCCGCCCAAGGTTTCGATGCCCAGTGAGAGCGGGGTGACATCGAGCAGGAGGACATCCTTGACCTGACCTCCCAGAACACCGCCCTGGATGGCGGCGCCCAGCGCCACGGCTTCATCCGGATTGACGTCTTTACGCGGTTCGCGGCCAAAGATTTCCGTGACCATTTCCTGAACCTTGGGCATCCGGCTCTGACCGCCGACGAGGATGATTTCGTCGATTTCACTGGCCTTGAGACCGGAGTCCTTGATGGCCGTCTCACACGGTGCACGCGTTCTCAGCACCAGATCCTCGACCAATGACTCGAGCTTGGCACGGGTCAGCTTCAGGTTAAGGTGCTTGGGGCCCGTGGCATCTGCAGTCACATAGGGCAGGTTGATGTCTGTCTGCTGGCTGGATGACAGCTCAATCTTCGCCTTTTCTGCCGCTTCCTTCAGACGCTGCAGGGCCAGAGGATCGTTGTGAAGGTCGATGCCGCTTTCCTTCTTGAATTCATCGCAAAGCCAGTCGATGACGCGAAGGTCAAAGTCTTCACCGCCCAGATGGGTGTCACCATTGGTTGAAAGCACTTCGAACTGATGTTCGCCATCGACCTCGGCAATCTCGATGATCGAGACGTCAAACGTGCCGCCGCCCAGGTCGTAAACCGCAACCTTCATGTCGCCCTGCTTGCGATCAAGGCCGAAGGCCATGGCCGCTGCCGTGGGCTCATTGATGATGCGCTTCACCTCAAGGCCTGCAATTCGACCGGCATCCTTGGTGGCCTGACGCTGAGAGTCGTTGAAGTAGGCGGGTACCGTGATGACTGCTTCCGTGACCTCTTCGCCGAGGAAAGCTTCAGCGTCCTTCTTGAGCTTCATGAGGACGCGGGCTGAGACTTCCGGCGGTGCCATTTTCTTGCCGTTCGCTTCAACCCAGGCATCGCCATTGTCGGCGCCGACGATATTGAAAGGCACCAGATGGATGTCTTTCTGGACTTCGGCGTCCTTGAAGCGACGGCCGATCAGGCGCTTGACCGCGTAGAGGGTGTTGGTGGGATTGGTGACGGCCTGACGCTTGGCGGACTGACCGACCAGGACTTCATTGTCCGGTGCGAAGGCCACAATCGACGGGGTCGTCCGCGCGCCTTCGGAATTCTCGATGACCCGGGGCTTGCCGCCCTCCAGGATGGCCACACAGGAATTCGTGGTGCCCAAATCGATGCCGATGATTTTTGACATGCTTTTCTCCGGGGTAAAACGCTGTAATAGGGGGATCCTTTGGAATCTGAAGCCGATATTGGGATCAGTTCCTGGTTTTCAAGAGGGTCATTAAGGTGCCTTGGCGACGACGACCATGGCAGGGCGCAAGAGTCGCTCGCTGAGGAGGTAACCTTTCTGGTAGACCTTGAGTACTGTGTTTGCTTCAGCCTCTGACGTCGGTTGCATGGCCATGGCCTGATGCAGTTCGGGATTGAATTTGTCCCCTTCGGGGTTAACCGCAACCAGCTGGAATTTTTCGAAACTCGCCAGTAACTGCTTCAACGTCAGCTCCATGCCTTCACGGAGTTTTGCGACCTCCGGGTTGTCACTTGCCTCGACCCCGAGTCCTAACTCCAGGCTGTCCGCAACGCTGAGAAGTTCGCGGGCGAACTTTTCGATGGCGAACTTGTGGGCATTCTGGACGTCCTTATCGGCCCGGCGCTTGAGGTTTTCCAGTTCGGCTTGGGTTCTGATGAAGCGGTCCCAGTTCTCCTGGGTCTTTTCCTGTGCCGTGGCCAATGCCTGGGTCAGGGTTTCGAGGGTGGGGGTTTCATTCGGTGTATCGCCTGAAAGGATCTCCTCGGCCTTCGATTCAGTTGCGGCTTCGGGTTCTTCTGGCAAAACGTCATCAGGGCTCATGGGGAGCGGCTCCTCGTAAGTGATTTCAAATTCTGGGCGGCCTGCGTCCTTGGGGACGAGGACCTAAGTCCATCAAGATGGGGGCAAACTTTGGAGATTCAAGGCCGCCCCCACCAGTTTTGCCGTGAGATCGACCAGGGGGATGACCCGCTCGTATTCCATGCGGGTGGGACCGATCACGCCAAGGACCCCGACAGCCCGATCATTAATGCTGTAGGACGAGGTCACCAGACTGCATTGGTCGAAGGCGCGATGCCCCGATTCTTCGCCGATGAAGATTTTGACTCCCGGGGATTGGATGCAACGGTCCATGAGTCGGATCATGTCCTCTTTTTGGTGCAGGGTTTCAAAGAGGTGTCGAAATTGATCGATATGGGCCAGTTCGGAGAAATCCATCAGATTGATTTCGCCACTGACCAACAGGGGTTTTCTGGGAGGGGCCGCGGGATTCAGTGCAAGCTCACTCAAATGGGCCGCGTCCAGGAGCTCCTGGCTCAGCTTTTCACGGGCATCCCTCACCTCTCGAAGCAGGGTTTCCTTGACCTGGCTGACGTCCCGTCCTGCAAACCGGCTATTGAGGAAGTTTGCGGCGGCCTGAAGCTCCGCTGGGGTGAATTCCCTTGGCGCCTGAATGATCTTGTTCTGAATTTCCTGCTGTCCTGAAATCAGGATGACCAAGAGGCGGCCTTCGGAGAGGGGCAGGAATTCAATATGGGTAAAGGTTTGGGTCTCATGCCGAGGGAGCATGACGACGCCGGCCATGTGGGTGGTTTCTGAAAGCAGCCGTGAGGTGGCTTCGAGAAGATCGGCCGGGGATTGTTGTTGGACGATCTCTTCGTTTAACTGCCGGATGAACTGTTCTTCCAGGGGGCGAACGGTGAGGAGCGTGTCGATGAAAAGGCGATAGCCCGAGTTCGTCGGCATGCGGCCCGCGCTGGTGTGCGGCGCGGTGATGAGGCCCAGGTCTTCAAGGTCGGCCATCACATTGCGGATGGTGGCCGGACTCAGGTTGAGCCCTGCTTCCTTGGCCAGCGCTCTTGAGCCCACCGGCTGACCCTCATCGATATAGCGCTCCACAAGCACCTTAAGAAGGTGCAGGGCGCGATCGTTGAGTGGTGGTTTGATCGGCACGATAGGAGAAGATTAGCACTCTCGATTTGAGAGTGCTAAAAACTAGCAATCCCTAGATTCTGTGTCAAGATCGACTTACCATAGACCCGCCCGAGAGCGGGGCCTTGGAATGCGGTCGTTCTCCCTAAAGCCCTCACCTTCAAAACGCTGAATGCCCCTTCATCTCCCATGAATGATGCAGTCCGATTTCGAGTCGCCGGCCTGATTGCCAAGCCTGATGCCGAGCGGGTGGGAGAGGCGCTGGGCGAACTTCAGCGTTTTCTGTCGAGTCGGGGCGTTGCCATCGTGGCAGAATCAGATACCGCCCGAATTCTCGGCCTGGCCTCCGGTGTACCCCTCGAAGCATTGGGGCGGCAGGTGGATTTTGCGGTGGTCGTCGGGGGCGATGGCACCCTTCTTGGGGCCGCCCGCGCACTTGCGCCTTATGATGTGCCACTTTTAGGTGTCAATCTGGGTCGGCTGGGTTTTCTTGCGGATATCTCTCCCGTTGATCTGGTCGCCCGTCTGAGGGAGGTGCTGGATGGTGCCTGTACCGAGGAACGGCGCTTTCTCTTGACCGCCAGCGTGATTCGGGACGGAGAGAAGATTTTCGAGCAGTCAGCGGTGAACGATGTGGTCGTCCATCGTTCGAACGCCACCAGCATGATCGACATGGTGACTCACGTCGATGGCGTCTTCCTGAATTCGCAGCGTTCCGACGGGCTGATCGTTTCTACTCCGACAGGCTCTACGGCTTATGCACTCTCCGTCGGTGGGCCGATTCTTTCGCCGTGCCTGAAGGCACTGGTGCTGGCGCCCATCAATCCCCATGCCCTGACCATGCGGCCCATCGTCCTCGACAGCGAGAGTGTGATCGGGATCACTTTTCGTGCCGGACGAAATTTTGGTGCCCGGGTCATTTGTGACAGCGTGACCAGCCCTAACCTTGAATTGGATGACCGCATTGAAATCCGGCAGTCAGGGCGTTTTTTCAGGCTGTTGCACCCCGAAGACTACGACTTTTTCGAAATCCTGCGGGCGAAACTGAATTGGAGTTCCGGACAACCGGCCTAGCCATGCTGCACGCAATCTCCATTCGGGATCTGGCGGTGGTGGATCGCCTGGATCTTTCCCTAGAGCCTGGGTTTACCGTCTTGACGGGGGAAACGGGTGCGGGCAAGTCCATTTTGTTGACGGCGCTCGGACTTGCGCTGGGGGATCGGGCCGACAGTGGCTGCATTCGTCCAGGCGCCCAGCGGGCAGAAGTCAGTTTGACCTTTCTCCTTCAGGATGCGGCCGCGGCCCGGGCTTGGCTGGAGGAGCAGGCCCTCAGCGAAGGCGAGGAGGAATGCATCCTTCGCCGCATCGTTGCCGCCGATGGCCGTTCAAGGGCCTTTATTAATGGCTCCCCGGTGACCTTGCAGACCTTGCAGGAATTTTCTCAGCTCCTACTTGAAATTCACGGGCAGCATGCCCATGTCCAACTCATGAAGCCGCAGGAGCAGCGAAGACTTCTGGATGCAGCGGCGGGCAATGACGACATTTTGGCGACCGTTCAGTCGACCTTCAAGCAATGGCGCGAGGCAAATTCTCGGCTCGAGGGTCTGGAATCCCGGGGGCAAGAGCGGCAGGGCCGGTTGGAGTTACTCGGTTTTCAGCTCGAAGAGCTTGAAACGTCCGATATTGCCGGTCTCGATTACGCCGCATTGGTCGAGGAACATGATCGTCAGGCTCATGCGGAAAAGATCATTGAGATCGCTCAGCGCGAGCTGAATGTCCTCTATGAGGCGGATACAGGTTCCGTGGTAGAGCGTCTGGCCCAGGCGAATCGGGGGCTGAATGAACTGAAGGGCTGGGTGCCGGATTTTGAAGCCCACCTTGCCTTACTGGAGGAAGCCTGGGTGCAGATCAAGGAGGCTTCCCTTGGGCTGAGGCGGGAAGTGGATCGGCACGAAGCTGATCCTGCCCGGCTGAGCCTTCTTGAGGATCGGCTCTCCGAGGTGCATCGGCTGGCGAGAAAGCATCAGGTGCGGCCTGAGGGACTGGCCAAGCATCTGGAGGCCCTTCGCGCGGAGCGCGAGTTGCTGGTCGGATCGGGTGAGACTAGCGAACAGCTTCGCATCGAAGTGATGGCGTTGGAAGCGGAATACCGCACTCTGAGCCAGACCCTGTCGGATCGACGGGTCAAGGCCGCAGCGGGCCTGGAACGGGATGTGATGGTGCTGGTGCATGAGCTTGGGATGCCTCAGGCCCGAATCGCATTCCAGTTGCTGCGGGATGAAAATCCGATGCCCCGGCCCTATGGGGATGACCAGATCGAGATTCAGGTGAGCGCCAATCCCGGAATGCCTCTCAGGCCCTTGTCCAAGGTGGCCTCGGGCGGAGAGCTCTCAAGAATCAGCCTCGCCCTTCAGGTGGCACTGACGGGGGGGAAAAGTGTTTCGACCCTCATCTTTGATGAGGTGGATAGTGGAATCGGGGGCGGAGTCGCCGAGGTGGTTGGGCAAAAGCTCCGACAACTGGGCGCTTCGATTCAGGTCTTGTCCGTGACCCACCTGCCTCAGGTCGCCGCACAGGGTCATCAGCACCTGAAAGTGGTCAAGGGCATGGTGGATGAGCTGACGCGAACCGAGGTTCAAATCCTCGATCGTGACCAAAGGGTGAGTGAGATTGCCCGGATGCTGGGCGGAGTCGTGATGACGCCGCAAACTCTGGCCCATGCCAGGGAGATGCTCGACCATGGGGCCTGGGCCTCCTGAGCGATGGGTCAAGGAATGGTGTTCGGGACTAGTGCCCCGCCATCAACGTGAATGGGGTCCGTCTTCCTGATACTATGGACCCCCGAATTTAGCGGGGTTGAACCCCCAACGAGGTTGTGCAACTGTGAATGACATGCTCAAAAACGTGATTCTCTGGGTCGTTGTGGCCGTCGTCCTGATG
>JBDKLO010000006.1:0-32228 GCA_039795615.1 Pseudomonadota bacterium | reverse complement strand
ATTGCGCTTGAGGATCTCAACGTCAAGGGGATGATGAAGAACCCGAGACTTTCAAAGGCACTTTCGGATGCCGCCTTCCGATTGCTTCGCACCTGTCTCGAATACAAGGGGCACTGGTATGGCCGTACCGTCTGTTACGCCGACCGTTTTGCCGCGACGACTAAGATCTGTCATGAATGCGACCATCGGGTCGAGGAAATGCCGCTTTCGGTCAGGACATGGACGTGCCCCGGATGTGGCACGCTCCATGACCGGGACATCACCGCGGCCAGGAATATCCTGAGAATCGCTGTAACCCCGGGAAGGGGTGAGGGAGCGTATCCCGATGCTCGTGGAGGGGTACACCCCCTGAGGGAAGGAGCTTTGGCCCCTTCGCCGAAGGACTCCGGAGAAGCGAGAACCGAAAACCGACTTCCCCCATTCAGGGAAGGTCATGCGGCCGAGGATCACGACGATCCGAGACTGTCATGACAAGGCCGGATTCCAATAGAATGAGGTTCATGCGTACTTTTCGAGACCCTATTTGATGTTCCGCCTGCCGATTAATGATCAGGGTTGGGGTTTGTTCAGCCGATTAATTGGCAATTTTCGTCGGTCGCCTCAGGGTAACCGCGCATTTCGTTTTTTTGTTGCTTTGTTGGTTCTGCTTCTTATTCTCAATGGGCTCAACATTCTAAATAGCTATGTCGGTCGTGATTTCATGACGGCATTGGCTGACAGAAATCAGCCCCTGTTTATTCAGCAGTCCATCTTGTGGGGCGCTGTCTTCGTTCTTCTCACGGTGGTTGCCGTCGTTCTTCGCTTTTGTGAGGAACGTCTCGGCCTTCTCTGGCGTGAATTCATGACGCACCAGTTCGTCAGGTTGTACGTCTCGCCCCTCGTCTATTACCGCATGAACGATGACTTGATCCGACAGAGCGGTGTGGAACATCCGGATCAAAGAATCGCTGAAGATGTGAAGACGTTCACGACGGTGACCTTGTCCTTTATTTTGATGTCTCTGAACGGTCTTTTCACCGTCATCGCCTTTTCGGGCGTTCTTTGGATGATCAGCCCGTGGCTTTTTGGTGCAGCCATCCTCTATGCCGTTGGCGGGACTCTTTTTACAGTTTTTCTGGGTGCCCGCCTGGTGGATCTCAATTACAAACAGCTGGACCGGGAGGCCGCCTTTCGCGCCAGCTTGATTCATGTCCGTGAGCGCGCCGAGTCCATCGCCTTGCTCCATCATGAAATACGTTTGCGGGGTCGAATCCTTCGTCTTTTTGAACGTGTAGTCTCAAATTGGCGCATCGTTATTGGTGTGAATCGGAACCTCGGTTTCTTTACGACCGGCTATAACTGGATGATTCAAATCATTCCGGTCTTACTGGTCGCACCGCTTTACATCAAGGGTAAGGTTGAGTTCGGGGTGGTCACTCAATCGGCCATGGCCTTTTCCATGTTGGTCGGGGCCTTTTCTCTGATCGTGACTCAGTTTCAGTCCCTTTCCTCATTCGCTGCGGTCATCCAGCGCTTGATTAGTCTTTGGTATCTGATTGAGGTCGCTCAGGTATCGACCGTTTCAGGGTTGGATCTTAAAGAGTCGGAAGGTGACGTCGGCTTTGATGATGTCACTCTCCTGTCTCCTATTGATAAGCGGGTGCTGGTCAAGGGTCTCTCAGTCTCTATTCAGTCGGGACACTGGGTGCTGATCCGCGGTGATGAAATGGCCAGAGATGCCCTCTTTAAAGCAATGGCAGGTATTTACGATGCGGGTAACGGGACAGTCATTCGGCCCAGTCTTGAGGAAATCCGCTTTCTACCCGATCGTCCGTATATCCCCCCGGGAAGCTTGCGCCAGGCCCTGGTTTCAAAGCGAAGAGAGCGTGTTTACACCGATGAGGCTATCGCTGAAGTGCTTGAGTTGGTTGGACTTACGGATATCTTGGGTCGCGCAGGCGGTCTGGATCAGGAGCAGGAGTGGGATAGTTTGTTATCCCCTCATGAACAACGACAGGTTTCTTTTGCACGCATCCTGATTACGGAGCCGCAAGTGGTTGTCATGGCGAACCCCTGCCGTGATATGGCCCCCGAGGCTAGATCGCGTGTTTTCGACCTCCTCAAGCAACGGCATTTGACGTTGATCATTATGGGAAGCGGAGATCGTTGGGAGGCTTCGAATGAAACCACACTCACATTCGATGCAATCCTGGAACTTGAGTCTAGCGGGCTTTGGCGGTTTGAACCGTCTCAGATCCAGTAACCCTTCAATTCTCATGGCCGCCCTCTTTGCGGTGGCCCATCCGTTATAATCCGGCTTCCATGTCAATACATCCCATCAAAACCCGATTCGCCCCAAGCCCGACCGGGCTCATCCATATCGGGAATGCGCGTACGGCTCTTTTCAGCGCGTTGCTCGGTGATCAGTTTTTACTAAGGATTGAGGATACCGATGCTGAACGAAGTGAGGCGGTATTCGTTGAGGCGCTCCTTGAAGACCTGAACTGGTTGGGGCTTTCCTGGGAAGAAGGCCCACAGAATGCGACGCCATCGCAGGAATGGTTTCAGTCTGCTCGCGGTGAGGTCTATCAAACCTATTACGAAACGCTCGAAGCGACGGGGAAGGCATACCCCTGTTTTTGCACCCAGCAGGAGCTCGAGATCCATCGCAAGGTACAGCTTTCATCCGGTCGCCCCCCGCGCTATAGCGGGAAATGCGCCAAGCTTACGGCTGATGAGAGATCCCAGCGCATCGAAAAGGGACTTCAGCCCACCTTACGTTTTCGGGTGAATCCCGGGACGAGCATTGAATTCAATGACGGTGGACGAGGGCCTCAGAAGTTTCTGACCGATGACATCGGCGATTTCATCATTCGTCGAGCTGACGGCAGCGCTGCATTTTTCTTTTGTAATGCCATTGATGACTCGCTCATGGGCGTAACCCGAGTGGTGCGCGGCGAGGATCATCTAACCAATACACCCCGCCAGATCATGATTCTTCAGGCACTCGACTTGCCTGTGCCGCAATACGCTCATACTGCGCTAATCCTGGGCGATGATGGGGCGCCGTTATCCAAACGCAACGGCAGTCGAAGTATCCGAGAATTAAGGGAATCGGGTTATTTCGCCCTGGCCATCGTCAATTTGATGGCTCGCCTCGGGCATCATTACGAAAGCGATGCCTTGATGGATTTCCGTAGTCTTAAAGCGGGATTTCAACTGTCTTCCCTTGGGCGATCTCCCGCCCGGTTTGATATTACCCATCTTCACCATTGGCAGAGTCTGGTGCTGCGGCAGGTGACCGATGCCGAGCTGGATGCCTGGCTCCATCCTGAAACTCGAGGATTGATCCCCCCGGATGCTTTACCGGCATTCCGAGAGTTGGTTCGCAGTAATTGTGAATTCCCCAAGGACGCTCACGTTTGGGCGCAGATCCTCTTTACCGATGAGCCGGTCGCTTCCAAAGAAGTGATTGAAGCCGATGATTCGTATTTCAGGGAAGCTTTGGCTGCGCATCAGGAGCACCCCACAGAATATGCGAGTTTCATTGCCCACTTGAAGACGGCATCGGGCGCCAAGGGCAAAGCCTTGTTTATGCCGTTGCGCTTGGCCTTGACCGGCCGCCATGATGGCCCAGATCTCGCCCAACTTTATCTGTTATTGCCTGCCGGCCGATTAAGGCAACGGCTGATGGCGCCTATTGCACTGAAAGACTGATGCTCAAGATCTACAACACCCTGACCCGCCAGAAAGAAGTTCTCGTTCCGATTGAACCGGGAAAGCTTCGGATGTATGTCTGCGGCATGACCGTCTATGACTATTGTCATTTGGGCCACGCCAGGGTCATGGTGGCCTTTGACGTTGTGGCTCGGCACCTCAGAGCATCGGGTTTTGAATTGACCTATGTTCGCAATATTACGGATATCGACGACAAGATCATTCAAAGAGCGAATGAGAATGGTGAGACCTTTCAAGCGTTGACCGAGCGATTCATCGATGCGATGCATGAAGACGAACGCGCACTCGGAGTTTTGCCACCTGACCATGAACCCAAAGCAACCCATTCCATCGCTGAAATTCTGGCGATGATTGAAACTCTGATCTCCAAGGGGCATGCCTACGTGGGTTTGAATGGCGATGTGTTTTATGCCGTCCAAAGTTTTGAAACGTATGGTCGCCTGTCTGGAAAGCAGCTGGAGGATTTGCGATCAGGCTCTCGCGTCGATGTGGATGATGCCAAAAAGGATCCTCTCGATTTTGTCCTTTGGAAAATGGCCAAGCCCGGTGAGCCCTCCTGGGAATCGCCGTGGGGGCAGGGAAGACCGGGCTGGCATATTGAATGTTCTGCGATGTCGACGTGCTGTCTTGGGAATCATTTCGACATTCATGGCGGTGGAATGGATCTTCAATTTCCTCATCATGAAAATGAAATTGCTCAGAGTGAAGGGGCGACGGGCGAGCGTTTCGTCAACATCTGGATGCACAACGGATTCGTCCGCGTTAACGAGGAAAAGATGTCCAAGTCCTTGGGCAACTTCTTCACCGTGCGCGAAGTCTTGAAGCAATATCGTCCCGAAGTCATTCGCTTTTTTATCTTGAACAGCCATTATCGGAGTCCGTTGAACTATAGTCAGGACACCTTGAATGAAGCCCTCGCGGGTTTGACCCGCCTCTATACAGCGCTGCGTGATCTCCCTGTGACTAGCCTCAACTCCAATTTTGATGGGGATGACTACGGAGTCCGTTTTCAAGAGGCGATGAATGATGATTTCAACACGGCCGAAGCTGTAGCCGTCCTGTTTGATCTTGCCCGCGACATCAACCGCCAAAAAACATCCGATTTCAAATTGGCAGGGCATCTGGCATCGCGCCTTCGAGGATTGGCCTCCCATCTGGGCCTTCTTGATACCGATCCTGAGCTCTTTCTCAAAAGTCCTGCACCCACCGGTGAGAGTCAGATTTCCGATGACCAGATTGATGCAATGATTCTCGCAAGGCACGAAGCCAAGACCCAGAAGAACTGGCCGGAAGCCGACCGAATCCGTCAGGCGCTCGCCGACCAGGGAATCGTACTTGAGGATACGGCGGGAAAGACGACCTGGCGCCGAGAATGAACCCTCGGGCTACTTTGAGTCTAAAGGTTACCAATAAACGTTTTGGAGAGTGATTATGATGAAGTTTGTGCTGTTATTGATTGCACTTTCACCAGTGGTTTTCCTGATTGGACTCGCTAAACCCAAATGGATTCTTTTTTGGATGAAAGAGCCTAACCGTTTAATTGCTTCAAGCCTCGGGCTGTTCATGTTTATGGGGACCTTCACCTACTACTCCGAGCTGCGTGTCCAGCATAAGGCTCTCGAGGACTCCGTTCAGGCTTCGAAGGCACGCTCTCCCGAGCAATCGAACGATCTGCACCTTAATACGGCGCGATAATCGATCTTTACTGATCCCAACAAAGCTGTGAGATACCCACATGTCGCTTGATCAATCGACCATTCAAGACATTTTGAGAGGGTGGATTGACCCAGTTCTGGGTAAGGATCTGGTAACGGCAAAGATGGTTGGTCCCATCTCTGTTTCAACAGATGCCATTGTCGTGGAGGTAATCTTGGGGTATCCCGCAGCCTCATTGGGATCGGCGATGTCTGATACCTTGAGGTCGCGCATCAGTGAGGCTACGGGCATCGCCGATGTGACCGTAAAGGTATCGAGCAAGGTTCTTTCACATGCGGTTCAGAAGAATCTCAAACCCCTTCAAGGCATTCGAAACATCATTGCCGTCGCCTCGGGCAAGGGGGGAGTTGGAAAATCAACGACCGCCATTAATCTGGCATCAGCGCTCGCAGCGGAAGGGGCTTCAGTTGGACTTCTGGATGCCGATATTTATGGTCCAAGTGTTCCTCACATGCTCGGACTGTCCGGTCGTCCTGAACTGGAAGGCAACTTGATCCAGCCGCACGTGGCGTTTGGCATGAAGGTCATGTCGATCGGCTTTTTGGTCGAGGAAGACCAAGCCATGATTTGGCGAGGTCCGATGGTGACCGGAGCTTTACAGCAGCTATTGAATCAAACCGCGTGGGGCGATCTTGATTATTTGGTGATTGACCTTCCACCGGGTACGGGTGACGTTCAGCTTTCACTGGCCCAACAGATTCCAGTTTCAGGTGCCGTGATTGTGACGACCCCCCAGGATATCGCGTTGCTGGATGCCCAGAGGGGATTGACCATGTTCCGCAAGGTCGGAATCCCGGTGTTGGGGATCATTGAAAATATGAGTATCCACATTTGCTCCAATTGTGGTCATCAGGAGCCTCTGTTCGGCTCAGGAGGGGGATCACAAATGGCAGAGCAGTATCAAACGGAACTGCTAGGAGCGCTGCCTCTGGATATGGGAATCCGCGAACAGGCAGATAGGGGGAAGCCCCTGGTGTTAGCACGTCCGGACCATGCCGCAGCATCGCTTTACCGGGATTTGGCGTTACGGGTGGCTGGCCGGCTTGCGGTTCTCTCCCGGGACTATAGTTCACGTTTTCCAACGATTTCCGTGGTGAATGACTGATGGGTATTAAATCTGACCGCTGGATCCGTCAAATGGCGGAGCAAAAAGACATGATTTCGCCTTTCGAGCCGGGTCAGGTTCGCCGCGACGGTGACAGTCGAATGATCTCTTATGGGACATCAAGTTATGGCTACGATGTTCGTTGCTCGAATGAATTCAAGATCTTTACCAACATTAATTCAGCCATCGTCGATCCGAAGCAGTTTGATCAAAGCAGCTTTGTTGATGTACAGCAGGACGTTTGCATCATCCCCCCTAATTCATTCGCGCTGGCTCGCACTGTTGAATTTTTCAAGATTCCCCGAGATGTTTTGGTGATCTGTCTTGGAAAGAGCACCTACGCGCGTTGCGGCATCATCGTCAATGTGACCCCGCTTGAACCTGAATGGGAAGGCCACGTCACATTGGAGTTTTCCAATACAACACCTTTGCCCGCCAAAATCTACGCCAATGAAGGCGTCGCTCAGATGCTGTTTATTGGTGCTGATGAGGTCTGTGAAACCTCCTACCGAGATCGTGGCGGTAAATATCAAGGTCAGGTGGGCGTTACCCTGCCGAAAGCTTAAGGCTTGTTGAGAGCACTATGTCGAATCAAGAACTTTTTCAGCGCGCCCAGAAGGTCATTCCTGGTGGCGTGAACTCTCCCGTTCGGGCCTTCAAAGGGGTCGGTGGTACCCCCGTCTTTTTCAAGAAGGCTAAAGGTGCCTATGTCTGGGCAGACGACGGAACGCCCTATATCGACTATGTCGGATCCTGGGGGCCCATGGTTTTGGGGCACGCACACCCTGAAGTTCTTAAAGCGGTTCATGAGGCCGTTGATGAAGGCCTCAGCTTTGGCGCGCCCACCGTTCGTGAAACCTGGATGGCAGAGAAGGTTCTAAAGCTGGTCTCTTCCATGGATATGGTCCGGATGGTGAGCTCAGGGACCGAGGCCACCATGAGTGCCATTCGGCTCGCCAGAGGTTTTACTGGCCGGGACACGATCGTTAAATTTGAAGGGTGCTATCACGGCCATTCAGATTCCCTCCTGGTCAAGGCAGGTTCTGGCGCTTTGACGCTGGGCGTACCGAGTTCCCCGGGAGTACCTGAGGGGCTGGCTCGACATACACTCACCTTGACCTATAACGATGCCGAACAGGTCCGTACCTTGTTTGCCACAGAGGGCGATCGTATTGCCTGTGTCATCGTCGAACCCGTTGCCGGCAACATGAACTGCATACCGCCGGTGCCTGGCTTCTTGGAAACTCTGCGTGAGGTTTGTGATGCCTCCGGGGCAGTGCTGATTTTTGATGAAGTCATGACGGGTTTTCGTGTCGCTCTGGGCGGCGCGCAAGGTCACTATGGGATTCGTCCTGATCTGACCACCCTTGGGAAAGTCATCGGGGGTGGGATGCCGGTTGGCGCTTTTGGAGGTAGAGCCGACATCATGTCGCATTTGGCCCCGCTGGGACCGGTTTATCAGGCGGGAACGCTGTCAGGGAATCCTGTGGCGATGGCGGCGGGTCTCAGAACCCTTGAACTGATTGAGGAAGAGGGTTTCTTTGACAGGCTTTCGTCTAGAACAGCAGCGTTCATGATGGCCCTCACGGAGAGGGCACAGTCAGCAGGTGTACCCTTTACCACCAATTGTGTGGGTGGCATGTTCGGCATTTTCTTCACCGATAGTTCGAGCGTTCATTCTTTCCAGGATGTAATGGCCTGCGATACGGCACGATTCAACCAGTTCTTCCACGGCATGCTGGAAGAGGGGGTCTACCTCGCCCCATCAGCATTTGAAGCCGGGTTTGTTTCAGCGGCTCACGATGATGTCGTGTTTGAAAGAACGCTTGTCGCGGCCGAGCAGGTTTTCAAGAGTCTCTAGCATTCTGGCCGGTTATTCACCGGCCACGGACATCGCTTCAATCCGGTGCCCCCCGATTTCAAGGGTCGTCTCAGCGATGGCGTCATTCCTGATGACGGCGAGCCCTGTCGTCCCGCCGTTGGGTAGGTGTGCCCATGTAAAGAGTTCTCCAACGGATTCTCCGGTGGCTGAGCAAATCACTGGTGTTCCTTCTTCCACTGCAATGCAGTCATCGCTGGAAAATCGGTGAAGCGAGCGTTTAACTTTTCCCAGAAACTGGGTTCGTGTCACGATTTCCTGACCTGTATAGCATCCCTTATCGAAACTGAGCCCTCCCAGATAGTCCATCGATAGCATGTGCGGAGTGAAGCGTTCAGTGATCTTCGCACTCACAAGTGGAATACCGGTCTGAATCAGACTCAGTTGGAAGGATTTACCGTGGAGTTGATGTGTGTCCTTAGGCAGTGCATCCGAATTTGCGGCTATGAGATGAATCCCCATGGGTCCCACGATCGTCCATTGATATGAAAGATCCGCCTGAGATCCTTGAACTAACCACAAAGGGGAATGATCACTCTCGTCGCTCACCATCACCTTAGACCTTAGTACATACATCCTGAGGCGTTTGATGAGAGGCGCTATCAGGTCTTGACTGATCACCAGACGAAACCCGCCATCGATTCCTTGGAACCACCCATTCGCAATGACGCGGCCTTGCGCATTGCAGAATGCACCGAAGACGGAGTCTCCCTTCGCTAACTTGCGCAGATCCGGTGTGGCTTGCCCCTGAAGGAAGGTTTGGGCGTCATCGCCAACAACGTGGATGACGCCCAAAGGACAGGCTGATATGACCGTTAACTCATTAGACATGTCTTATCGCATGGCTTCGAGAGCGCGAATTCGATCTTCAAGCGGAGGATGGCTCAGGAACAGGTTTGAAAGTCCTCCACCCATGCCTCCACTAATGCCAAAGGCGGCAAGCTCACCTGGAAGGTCTTGAGGTTCATGAGCGCGCTGGAGTGCCCGGAGAGCATTGATCATCCCCTGGGGACCTGCGAGCTTTGCACCGCCCGCATCAGCGCGATATTCACGCCAACGAGAGAAGGACATGACGATCATCGTGGCCAGAATCGACAGCACAATCTGCGCGATCATCTGTGTGATGTAGTAAGCAGGTCCTACACCCCCCCGATCATCATCACTGGATCGGAACAGGGCGCGGTCAACCACGTAGCCTGCAATGGTGGCCAGGAAATACACAAACGTGTTGACCACACCCTGCAGAAGGCCCATGGTCACCATATCGCCATTGGCTACATGGCTCATCTCATGCCCCAGAACGGCCTCAACTTCTTCAGGTCGCATCCGCTCGAGAAGACCGGTGCTGACCGCCACCAACGCATTGTCGCGGCTCATGCCCGTTGCAAATGCATTCGGTTCGGCTGCGTTGAACATGCCCACCTCAGGCATTCCGATGCCAAGGGTCTTGGCTTGTCGTGCGACGGTTTCAACCAGCCATGATTCGGTTTGATTTCGGGGTGCGTCGATGACGTACACGCCCATCGACTGCTTGGCCATCCATTTCGACATCATGAGTGAAATAAATGAGCCACTCATGCCAATGACGGCGGATGAGATCAAGAGATTGTCGAGCCGTATGGGAATTCCCTGACTTGAGAAATAGTGTCCAAGGCCAAAGAGATGGAAAAGGACGCTGACCAGGAGCAGAACGGCTGCATTGGTTAGAAGAAACAGGAAAATACGCATGGAGGAATCCTCGATGAAATATCCAGATACCATAATGGGGCCATCTGAACATAAATCAAGAATCAACACACCTCGATCCGATCCTATTTTGAACAGCGTGATCATCAAGAATCAAAAACCTTTGTGGCTTTGGCTTGCGACCCTGATCCTGAGCGGTTGTGCAGCGGCGACAGCCTCCCTGAAACCAGGTGATCCTGTGCCTGAAATCCATGTCCCCGATGGCTTTCAGGTCACCGTGTATGCGGGACCCTTGGAAGATGCACGATCGATGGCCTTAGGGAATGATGGAACGATCTACATTGGTTCACGCGATGCCGGTCAGGTCTACGCCATTCTGGATCGAAATTCTGATGGCATTGCCGATGAGGCCAGGGTGTTGGTCAAGGATCTGGTCTTTCCCAATGGTCTGGCCTTTCTCAACGGAAATCTGTACATCGCGGACATGACCGGGATCCGCAGCATCTCCGCTGAAAAACTTCAGTCAAAGTCACCGGTAGAGCCTTCTACGGTCTTTGAGGGATTTCCCGCCAAAAAGCACCATGGCTGGAAGTATCTCAAGGCGGGACCTGATGGCAAGCTTTACCTTGCGGTCGGAGTGCCGTGCAATATCTGTCAACCTGAAGGTCCTTATGAGGGCAGACTGCTTCGGCTAGATCCTTCAAATCCGAAACCTGAAGTCCTAGCGGAAGGGCTTAGGAATAGCGTGGGGCTGACCTTCGGGGATCACAACGATCTCTGGTTAACCGAAAATGGTCGTGACTGGCTGGGTGATGCTCTCCCACCCGATGAACTCAATCATTGGGTTCAGAAGGGGACACATTTTGGCTATCCCGAATGCTTTGGCTCGCATGGCATCGATCCTGAATTTGGCCGCGAGGGCGTTTGCCAGACGAGAACGCCACCCGCCTGGGAGTTTCCAGCGCACATGGCGCCTCTGGGCCTTCTTTTCTATCAAGGATCTGCATTTCCCGAACGCTTCCGGGGTCAGCTTCTGGTTGCCCAGCATGGCTCATGGAATCGATCGGTGCCGCACGGCTATCGCGTGGTGATGCTGAGGTTTAAAAAGGGCCAACCGGTCTCGGAGGAGATCTTTGCCGAAGGTTGGCTTAAGGCCGATGGCTCTGTCATGGGGCGTCCTGTGGATTTACTTGAACTGAAAGACGGATCGCTGCTGGTATCCGATGACTATTCAGGGTTCATCTATCGAATCAGCGCTAAAACAACAAACGATCGGGGAATGAGCCCATGACCACCCAAAGTAAGGCAGAGCATCAATTCAAAGGCGCATTCGCCGAGGACTATGCCTTCCTCCAGTTGATTTGTCCTGCGGTAACTGACTGCGCGAGACGTTCCGCTGAAGCGCTTGCCGCGATCCCTTCTAAATTCGATGGAACACCACTGAGAGCGCTTGAAATTGGCTGCGGAAGTGGCCTTTCAACTCGCGCCTTTCTCGATGCCCGACCGGATCTTTACTTGGAGGGAATTGATCTTGCACCCACAATGCTGGAGCAGGCTCGAGTAAATCTTGCTCAGGATGTGGAAGACGGAAGACTTAATCTTTATTTGATGGATGCGCTGACCTTCCTTGAAAAAACGCCGGCGGAATCTCTGGATCTTGTCATCAGTAACTATGCCATTCATAACTTTCTGGATGGCTATCGGATGAAAGTCATGCAGGAAATCATCCGAGTGATGAAGCCTGGTGCCTACTTCATTAACGGCGACCGCTATGGCATGGATGATCCGGAACATCATTTACGCGCCCTTCAAGAGGAGGTGCGGGGATATTTTGTGGTGTTTAAAGAGATGAATCGTTGGGATCTTCTAGAGGACTGGGTCATCCATGTCTTGAGCGATGAATCTTTGGATCATGTGATGCGTTTGACGCCTAGTCTCGATTGGATGCGCACCTTAGGTTTCGTGGACATCGAAATCCTTCACCGAGCGACCGTGAACACCAACCTCATTGCGCGAAAGGCCACTGCGTGAGTCGACAACCCAAGGTGCTCTATCGATGCACAGAGTGTGGTCATGGGCAGCCGAAATGGGCGGGTCAGTGCCCGGGGTGTGCCAGCTGGAACACGATGGTCGAATCCTTGGAGGATCGCACGCCCTCAACATCGGGCCGCGCTGGAGGATATTCGGGGCATTCGGCGGGCGCAGAGCCGGTTTCCCTGGCGAGCGTCAAGGCAGAATCCGTCCTTCGACGTCCCTCAGGGCTTCAGGAGTTTGATCGTGTTCTTGGGGGAGGACTCGTCGAGGGATCGGCCATCCTGATCGGTGGTGATCCCGGGATTGGAAAATCCACCTTGCTCCTTCAAACCGCGTCGGCCCTCAGTCAAACCCAGAGCGTTCTTTACATCACGGGTGAAGAATCAATCAGCCAGGTCAGCCTGCGTGCGAGTCGATTAGGACTTCCCGTTGACCATGTGCAGGTCCTTCCCGAAACCGAGCTGGAAAGGATTCTCTCCCTTGCACAGTCGATGACACCCGATTATCTGGTGATTGATTCAATCCAGACGGTCTACAGCAACCAACTCCAGTCAGCACCTGGGTCCGTGGCGCAGGTCAGAGAGTGCGCGGCGCAATTGGTTCGGCTTGCTAAGCAAACTCAAACCACCGTATTCCTCGTCGGCCATGTGACCAAGGAAGGGGCGCTTGCAGGTCCTCGGGTGCTGGAGCACATGGTGGATACCGTCCTCTATTTTGAGGGTGATAGCGGTAGCCGATACCGTGTGATTCGAGGATTCAAGAACCGCTTTGGTGCGGTAAATGAGTTGGGCGTGTTCGCGATGACCGAAACCGGGCTCAAGGAGGTCAAAAATCCCTCAGCGATCTTTCTTTCTCGAGGAGAAGGCGAGACTCCGGGTAGCGTTGTCATGGTCATGCGTGAAGGAACCCGACCCATGTTGGTTGAGGTGCAAGCCTTGGTGGATGAATCCCAACTGCCATCGCCCCGTCGTGTTGCGGTTGGGATGGATAGCAATCGTCTCGCAATGCTCCTGGCGATCCTTCATCGCCATGGCGGGGTTCCCATCTTCGGACAGGATGTCTTTGTGAATCTGGTGGGTGGGCTCAAACTCCAGGAAACGGCAGGGGATCTCGCGATTCTTCTTGCAGTGATTTCAAGTTTCAGGGACCGCCCGATTCCTGCTGATTGGGTTGTTTTCGGTGAGTTGGGTCTCAATGGTGAGGTTCGGCCCGTTCAAAATGGAGAGGAGAGGCTCCGTGAGGCTTCGAAACACGGGTTTAAACATGCCATTGTTGCCAGCCGGAATGCCGCAGGAATCCAATCTGGCGAAATCACCGTCCATCCTGTAAGAACACTTTCAGAGGCCATTGCGCTCTTGTAAGGCGGAGCTCTCTTGGCCCTTGCCTTGACCACGGTCTATCATTGCTACTTTAGAACCACAGTTCCATGGATTTCACCCGTTGATGCCGGGGAAGGAGAGAGCAGATGTCATTAACGTTATCGTCTTTAGATTCTTGCCGTCACGTGGCCTATATGGGCGCAATCGTGGCATCCCTGGCGCTTTCAGGCTGTACCACTCTCGCTGAAAAGGCCCAAAAGACCGAGCAAACACTCGCGGCCTCGGGTTTTCAGGTCAAGCTGGGCTCGACGCCTGAGCAGCTTGCTCATATTCAGACGCAGACTCAAATGCAACTGGTTCCCCACGAGAAGGACGGCAATGTCTATTACGTCTATGCCGATGCACAGAACTGTCGTTGCCTCTATTGGGGAAATGAGCAGGCCTATCAGCGCTATCAGCAGTTCGCACTGGAAAAGGAAATCGCTGATGAGCAGCGTCAGGCGGCTGCGATGCAGCAATCAGCATCCATGAACTGGGGCATGTGGGGAGCCGGACCCTGGATGTACTACTAAAGTATTGTGGCGATACTATAATGTGAGCCATACTGATCTCACCGTTTAGGTGCTCTGTTGCTTACTGCTTACGCGCGTCTTCCGAGAAAAAAATAACAATGAAAAGCCTGATTCAATTTGCACTCCATACCGTTTTCCTGTGCTTGTTATTGAGCTCGGGTTTTGCGAATGCAGAAGAAGACGGCACTTCCTTCCCGAAATTAAGGGAGCAGTATTATCGTGACCATCCCGGCAAGGGCAAGTTTGCCCAACACTGGGATGCCATTCCCATCCAGAATTATTGGAATCCCAAAAACTTCTATAAGCCGCCGGTTTCTGTCGCCGGCGAGTTTAAGCGAGAGATGTGCGTTTCTTGTCACCAGAGCCTGACGCCGGGTGCTTATCACGCATGGAAGGAGAGTACGCACTCCAATTTGGAGGCTATCCGCTCTCTTTCAGATCCTAATGATCCTCGTTATTACAAGAAACAAAAGTTGGCTGATATTGAGCGTAATCTTGTCCAGCAGTCTCTGCTGAAGGATGGGGAAAAGCTCACTGAGGTTGGATGTATTGACTGTCATGGCAAGGTCAACGCCGAATCCATCGAACACGACAAGGCGTTGGTAATGCCTGACCGCGCCAGTTGCGGCACATGCCATGTCGGCGAGTTTGCCGAGGCTGAATCTGAAAAGGAACAAGAGTGGCCGCAGAAGCAGTGGGACAAAGGGCATCCTTCTCATGCGGTTGACTGGAAGGCGAATGTAGAGACCTCCATCTGGGCTGCAATGCCCGAGCGAGAAATCGCTCAGGGCTGTGATCAGTGCCACTATCAGCAGAATAAGTGTGATGGCTGTCATACCCGCCACACCTTCTCAGTGGTTGAAGCGCGTCAGCCAGAGGCATGTGCGACCTGTCATAACGGTGTCGATCACAATGAGTTTGAAAACTACATGACCTCCAAACATGGAACGGTCTATCAGACGCTGGGTAAGAAGAATTGGGACTTTGAAGCGCCCCTGAAAGATGCACTGACGAAGGGGAAGTACACGGCACCGACCTGTCAGTACTGCCATTTCGAAGCTGATGGACAGTTCTCACATAACCTTGTGAAAAAAGCCCGTTGGGCCTTCAATCCTACGACCGCCATTGCTGACAATCTCAAGCATCCCTGGTTTGAGGAGCGCAAGGAACTTTGGGTTAAAACGTGCTCCAACTGCCACTCCAAGACTTTTGCAGAGTCTGCGCTGGAGGCCGCTGACAAGGGAACCATTGCGGGCATCAAGGTTGAGCAAGAAGCCAAGAAGGTCGTCCAAGATCTCTACAATGAAGGACTCCTCACGGGGCAGAAGACAAACAGACCACAGCCTCCTACGCCTGAAAAGGATGCGGCCGGCGGATTTTTCCAGCTGTTCTGGTCCAAGGGGAATAACCCGAGTCGGATTGAACGAATCTATGCCGACATGTGGGAACATGACCTGATCAAGTTGTATAAGGGAATTTTCCACAATAATCCGGGTGGTTTTACCTATACCGAAGGATGGTCTCCCTTGCTGCGTGATTACGCCGAAATCATGGACGAAAATTCACGGCTCCGTGATGAGGCCAAGCAGGCGAAACCCGATTACCAGCAGTACATCCCTGCCGTATTGATCGGACTGGGTGGGCTATTTATCCTTGGGTATATCTTGATCAGAAGACGCCCGTGAGTCGATTTTGGCGATCCTTTTCCTCGGGGCAGATGCGCGTTGAGGAAAAGGAGCCGTCCTCCTGGTCTCAAAGACTCCTCCTCCTCCTCGGCCTGTCGTTCGTCGGTCTCGGGATATTGATGATGCCCACGACCCCATGGTGGCATCGCCACTTTGACCCCCTTTATGAAGTTGTTGAGGTCAAGGATCGAGTGCAATTGGGTGATTTGGGTTTTCCCAGTCATTATCCGGTCGAACGGTTGACCACCTATCGTGTGGGGGGCGCGCAAGGGCTCGACGTCCCGCTTTCAGTGGCCGAATACCGCAACGATGACGGCATTGTTGAGCATGCGACGGTTTATCCTCAACAGATGAAGGTCAACGTCGCATCGGCCTCCAATCCCCGAATGGCTCTCTGGACTACGGCCTCAGAAGCGATCGCAAAACATGCTTCATCGGATGCGCTTTACCTGACCTGGTGGGATAACGCTCAGCGCATTCATTTTCTGACCGGTGAAGCGACCTGGTCACGGCTTCCGGCCGAAGAGTCCTTCAAAGACCTCCCTTTAGTGGGCTTTTGGAAAGAAGCCGCTGGTCACTTTGCCGAAGACCCAGAGCCAGAGCGTGACTTGGCTCAGTGGCTTACGATGGATGCTGAGTCGGCTCTCAAAGCATTACGCACCCGGCTTCCCAACCCCAAATCGATTTATCTACTTGCCTGTGTCGATGATCTGGCCCGCCTTGGGGAAATAGAACGTCTCAGTGGAGTCTCTATCCCCCTTGAGGCGCGATATTTTCCAGAGGCATCCGATCTTCATGCCCAGATCAAGGAAGTGCGTCGATGGGCGAATGAGAAGGGCGAGGCTGCTAATTATTTGGTTCAGCCTGTTTCGGGTGGGGGCGTCCGCGCATGGCGTGTGACCAATCCAGAGGGCTCGAATCTTCTCCTGATTCGTCTTTTGCCTTTTTCAAAATCACTCGAAACCCCATTGGAAGGGACGCGGCTGGTTTACCAGTCCCATTGGGGTGCGTACATTAGTGTCCATGAAGTCATTTCTCCGGCCCCTTGATGTCCCAATGTCTTTGATCACCCCCGCTTTTTCTCCCTATTTCTCCAAGGCCCTTTCGTTCTGATGGATTTTCTGCCTGTTTTTCTCAGAGTTAGAGGGCAGTCTTGCCTCGTGGTGGGCGGTGGCGAGGTTGCATTTCGAAAGGTGCACAGTCTCATGCGGGCTGGAGCCAAGGTTACGGTTGTCTCACCCACCTTGATCGAGGGGCTTCTGGCAATGGCCCTGGACGGTCGGATTAGCCACCTCGAGAAACCGTTCGAGGTTTCAGACCTTTCTGGATCGGTGCTTGTTGTTTCTGCAACCAATGATGCCTCGGTGAATCAGGAAGTCTATGAAGCCGCGCAGCTTCGGAGCTTGCCCGTCAATGTGGTGGATTGCCCGGAACTCTGTAGTTTTATTTTTCCCGCGATCATTGATCGCTCACCCTTGGTGATTGCCGTATCAAGTGGGGGGGCTTCCCCCGTTTTGGCGCGGACAGTGCGCGCTCGACTTGAACTCCTGTTTCCCAAGGCCTATGGGGAGCTTGCAGCGTTTGCTGAGGCCCGGCGTTCGATCACAAAATCCCGCATCGAGGAACCCACCAAACGGCGAAGATTCTGGGAACGCGTGCTTTCTGGTCCTCTGAGGGACCAGGTCCTCACCGGACAGATTGACGAGGCGGCTCATCGTTTTGATGCAGAGCTTGATCTTGAAACACTCGAGGCCAAAGTGGCTACTGGGTTTGTATCGCTTGTGGGGGCAGGTCCTGGTGACTCCGAGCTTTTAACCCTCAAGGCATTTCGTCTGCTTCAGGAGGCGGATACGATTGTCTACGATCGTCTGGTGTCTAACGAAATTCTCGAGTTGGCAAGGCTCGATGCCACCAAGATCGATGTCGGTAAGGAAAGCAGCAACCACACCCTGCCACAGGATGAGATAACAGCGTTGTTGGTGCGTCTGGCCAAAGCGGGTCAGCAGGTCGTTCGCCTGAAGGGCGGTGATCCTTTTATCTTTGGCCGCGGCGGTGAGGAAATTGAGGGGCTGATCTCGGAAGGAATTGATTTTCAGGTGATACCAGGGATTACTGCTGCGAGTGGTTGTGCCACCTATGCCGGTATTCCATTGACACACCGCGACCATGCGCAATCCGTCTCATTCATTACGGGACATTCAAGCGACCAGGAAATGAATGCCTTGGAGTGGCGCATGCAATGGAAGCGCTTCGCCCAGTCACGGCAAACCCTTGTGATATACATGGGTGTCAGAAATCTGGTGAGGATCAGAGATGAACTCCTGCGCCATGACGCTGACCCCTACACGCCGGTCGCCCTTATTGAGCGGGGAACGACCGCGCAACAGAAAACGTATATCGGTACGCTCGCCAATCTGCCAGATACCCAAGTCAAGTCTCCGGCCATCATCATCATCGGTGGCGTCGTGGGGCTGAAATACCGAAACTAATCGTTCTCAGTCGCTGGGAGGCGGCGGTGCGATGACGGAACGGCTTCCGTTGGTCTCTGCAGCGCCGACAATTCCGGCCATTTCCATGTCCTCGATCATACGGGCCGCCCGGTTGTAGCCGATCTTGAATCGCCTTTGAACACTGGAAATCGATGCCTTACGGGATTCAGTGACGAAGCGAACGGCTTCGTCGTAGAGGGCATCCGACTCCTCTCCGCCTTCGCCTCCGCTATTGCCGCCCTTGTAACCCGAGAAATCACCTCCATCCTCTGAAAAACGGGTGAGATCCAGGATGTAGTCGGTTGGGCCGGTCCGTTTCAAGAATTCGACGATGTGGTGGACTTCATCATCCGAAACAAAGGCGCCGTGTGCGCGCATGGGAAGACCTGTTCCGGGTGGGAGATAGAGCATGTCACCATTCCCGAGAAGTGACTCAGCACCGCCTTGATCCAGAATGGTCCGGGAATCGATTTTGGAGGAGACCTGGAATGCGATGCGCGTCGGAATGTTGGCCTTGATCAGCCCGGTGATGACATCGACTGAAGGTCGTTGGGTGGCCAGGATCAAATGGAGCCCTGCTGCACGCGCCTTTTGAGCCAGACGTGCGATCAGTTCCTCCACCTTCTTGCCCACAATCATCATCATGTCGGCCAATTCGTCGATCACGATGACAATGAAGGGCAGGGGGGTCAGATCGGGTGCTACCTCGTTCTCACTAAAAAGATCGGGAGCCCAAAGAGGGTCCTTGATGGGTGTTCCTGCATCTATGGCTTCCTGAACCTTTTCATTGAACCCCGCGATATTTCGGACGCCCATCACGGACATCAGCTTGTAGCGGCGTTCCATTTCAGCGACGCACCAGCGAAGAGCATTGGCGGCTTCGCGCATGTCGGTTACTACCGGTGTCAGTAGGTGGGGGATCCCTTCGTAGATGGAGAGCTCGAGCATCTTGGGATCAATCATGATCAGCCGGACATCCTGCGGCTTGGCCTTGAAGAGCATGCTGAGGATCATGACATTGACGGCGACGGACTTACCCGAGCCTGTGGTACCGGCTACAAGAAGGTGCGGCATCCTCGCAAGGTTGGCAACGACCGGATTTCCGCTGATGTCCTTACCGAGTGTCAGTGTCAGTGGGGAGGCACTGGACTGATAGACCTCGGAGGCCAGAATGGAATGCAGAAGGACGGTTTCTCTTTCTTCGTTGGGTATTTCAAGACCAATCACGGTTTTGCCCGGAATGATCTCAACGACACGGACGCTGGTCACAGAAAGTGTTCGTGCAAGATCTTTCGCTAGACCACTGATGCGGCTGACCTTGACTCCAGCGGCCGGTTGAACTTCAAAGCGGGTAATCACAGGGCCCGGATGGACCTCCATGACCTGGACCTCGACGCCGAAGTCATCAAGGATGGCCTCCAATTGACGTGACATCGACTCAAGTTGGGCATTGCTATAGCCGCGAACGCGTGCCGCCCGACTATTCAGGAGATCAAGGCTGGGTAACTGGCCTGCATGGACCGTTTCATAGGTCGGCGCGGTCTTATCCTTCGTCTTTTTCGGGGGAATGGTAATGGGGCCACGCGTTGGTGCTTCCAGCACATCCAGGGCATCGGCTTCAAATGCCTCCACATCATCGTATTCAGGACGTTGCGTGACGATCGATACCTTTCGTTCTCCAAGGGGTGAAGGTGACGAAGGTGGCGTCGAACCGCCGCTGGGCTTGGAACGAGCCGCTGAACTTCCTTTTGTTGGAGGAGCCGCTATGGCAGGGGCTTCCTGATCTTCCTCTGGTTCACTCTTAAAGGGCCAGCTGAACTCCATGGCCTCCATACGATAGCCGAGGCTTTCGATCAGTCGAAGAATACGAAGTCCCAGATTCCCGGCGGCATCGAGTGCGTTGAGCCATGAAACGCCTGTAAAGAGTGAAATTCCGACCAACAAGAGGGCGACCAAAATGACGGTCATGCCGCTGTTCCCCAGTGCGGCGTAGGAAAATTCGGAAACGGATTGGCCAATGATGCCGCCATACCCCTCAGGGAGAGACAGCTTGGGCCGAACCATAAATCGGTCACAGATCCCGGTAGCGGCAATCAGGCTCAGGATAAAGCCGCTCCACCGCACCAGTCGATCGAGGGAGTTATCAAGGAAGTTCGGATCACGACGGAGGATCAAATAGCCATAGATTCCCAGAATGAAGGGAAAGAGAAACGCGGTGACGCCAAAAAGGGAGAGAAAGAAATCAGAAAGCCAGGCACCGGAGGCCCCCGCTGCATTTCGGACGGGTATTCCGCTCCCTTCGTGGCTCCACCCGGCATCCTCAAGGCTGAATGTCGCCAAAGAGAGAAGCAAAAAGACTGAGGTGGCGAGGTACGTAACGAAAATGGATTCGCGAATGACCCGGATGAGGGCGGCTCCAATTTCGCGACTGATCGAAAACTTCTTGAAGAAGTCAGCCAGCAAGGCGGTACTCCTGTATAGGATCGGTTAAGGCTGAGGAAAACGAAATCGTTGACCCCGCTATTTTGCCCGAGCGCAAGCTTTAGGTCATGTTTATTCGAGATTGAACTCTCCAATAGCCCTGATGTCGATGATTGGGCTATCCTTCGTTTTATTTGTACGCACTCCTTTTCATTATCGATTTCCTTGGACTTTAAAACCATGGCCGCAACACGTCACGTCAAGCTTTTGATTCTCGGCTCTGGCCCTGCGGGCTACTCAGCCGCCGTCTATGCCGCTCGCGCCAACCTGAAACCTGTCCTTGTCACAGGCCTTGAAATGGGAGGTCAGTTGACCACCACGACTGAGGTGGATAACTGGCCAGGCGATGTGGATGGGGTTCAGGGGCCTGATCTGATGGATCGGATGCGCCGACATGCCGAGCGATTCGAGACCGAAATTATTTTTGATCACATACACACGACCGATCTCAAGCAACGACCGTTCGTGCTTCAGGGGGATTCTGGGACCTACACCTGCGATGCACTGATTATCGCAACCGGCGCCTCTGCGCGTTATTTGGGGCTTCCCTCTGAAGAAGCTTTCAAAGGAAAGGGCGTTTCAGCCTGTGCGACCTGTGATGGTTTTTTCTATCGTGGAAAGCATGTAGCGGTCATCGGTGGCGGCAATACCGCAGTGGAAGAAGCTTTGTATCTTTCGAATTTGGCGGCAAAGGTCACCGTTGTCCATCGCCGCGACAAGTTCCGTTCGGAGAAGATCCTCTCCGATAAGCTTCTTGCGAAGTCTCAGTCTGGAAACGTCTCTATTGAATGGAACGCAACATTGGATGAGGTTTTGGGGGATGCGACGGGCGTCACAGGCATGCGGATCAAATCCGTCGATGGTACCTCCACCAAGGACATCCCCCTGGATGGCGTTTTCATCGCCATCGGACATAGCCCCAATACCGGTATTTTCGAGGGCCAACTCGAAATGAGAAACGGGTACCTCAAAGTCCGCAGTGGTTCCGATGGTGGGGCGACGGCGACCAGTGTCCCAGGAGTTTTTGCGGCAGGCGATGTCGCCGACAGTGTCTACCGTCAGGCCATTACCTCAGCGGGTGCCGGATGCATGGCCGCTCTGGATGCTGATAAATATCTGGAATCGCTCGACAGCCACTAATCAGCAGAATTGTCTGGATGGTGTAAACCCCGTATAATGCGGGGTTCACTGGCGTCCCTGTTGGGTCGTCACTCCTTGCCTCACCGTTGATCGGGAGGCTTTCTTAACCATAAGGAGCATTCATGCGTCATTATGAAATCGTATTCATGGTCCATCCGGACCAGAGCGCCCAGGTTCCGGCTATGCTGGACCGTTACCGTAGTTTGATCCAAGGTGGATCAGGCCAGATTCATCGCCTGGAAGACTGGGGTCGCCGTCAGCTGGCATACCCGATCAACAAGGTTCACAAGGCGCATTACGTTCTGATGAACATCGAAGTTGATCAGGCGACCCTCG
Organism: Pseudomonadota bacterium; assembly: GCA_039795615.1. Classification (GTDB taxonomy): domain Bacteria; phylum Pseudomonadota; class Gammaproteobacteria; order Methylococcales; family Methylococcaceae; genus UBA6136. Next base: position 10,069 of record JBDKLO010000006.1, on the reverse strand, counting down.
AAGAGTTGGAAAGCGGATTCCGTTTTAACGACGCCGTAATTCGTAGCCTCACGATCCGCAAGGATGTTGCTGTCACCGAGCCCTCACCGATGTCCCGTAAGGAAAATCAGGAAAGCCAGGGTATTCGTGACGATGATAGCGATGACGTCGCTGTTGGCGAAGCCGCAGCCGAGTAATCACGCATCAGCACCACCTAATAATTGCCAATCAGTGAGGTTACATACAGATGGCACGTCAATTTAAAAGAAAGAAATTCTGCCGCTTCTCTTCGGACGAAGGTCAGGCGATCGACTATAAGGATCTCGACCTTCTTCAGGAATTCCTGTCCGAGACCTACAAGATCGTTCCCAGCCGCATTACCGGCACCAAGGTCAAGTATCAGCGTGAACTCGCTTCAGCAGTTAAGCGCGCTCGTTATCTTGCTCTGCTGCCGTTCTGCGACAGTCACGAATAAGTAACGGACACGGTCAAGGGGCGCCTGAGAATGAGCGCTTTGGCACAGTTCATCATGAAGGGGCGTAGCCAGGCCATCCTGGTGCTTGCTTCCTTCACGATCCTGTCATGGCTGCTTTCGCTCGCTAGCCTTCTGGCAGCAGCGGCACTGGCCCTGCCTACGCTTCGGCGCGGGATTCAGGACGGTGCGATTGTTGCGTTGGCCGCGCTGCCGATCGTTGCACTTGCAGGGCAGTTGCTCATGGGCAGTGCAGTGCAAGCGGGTGGATTTGCATTGGTGATCTGGATCCCGGTTCTACTGGTATCCTGGGTGCTTCGCTCTACCACCAGCCTCTCTGCTGCAGTGCTCTCGACCATGGGGCTGGGCGTGGTGTCTGTTATCGGGTTTTATCTGGTGGTGGATGACGTCGCTGGATTCTGGAAGGACCAATTTCAGGTCATTCTCAAACCGATCCTTGAACAGCAGATGCAGGGTGCCAGCGATGCGCCGATTGCCCTGACGCTGGACCTCTTTTCGCGTTATGCGACAGGTTCCATTGCTGCAGGATCGGTGCTTTCAGTGATTCTGAGCCTCTTCCTCGCCCGCTGGTGGCAGGCCGGACTCTATAACCCGGGCGGTTTCCGCAAGGAGTTTTTGAGTCTTGCGCTGAATAAGTGGGCTGCCTTGGGTCTGCTGGGTCTAGTCGCCCTGATTGGACTCACAGGAGGCGAGTTGGGTGTTTTTATTGCCAACCTCATGCTTCCTGTTTTCGTTGGGTTCATGACGGCCGGTTTTTCCGTCGTCCATGCCCTGTGTGGCGCATCCCCCAGCGGAAGGTTTTGGCTGATTGGGCTCTACATCGCACTGCTGTTCGTGACACCCTTGATCCTGTTGATCGCCCTCGTGGGCATCTCTGATTCGTGGTTTGACTGGCGTCGACGCTTTGCAGCCGGCAAAGCCTGACGCACTAAGAAATTTAATATTTGAGGCGTAACAATGGAAATCATCCTTCTCGAGAAAGTTCCAAATCTTGGCAGCCTTGGCGACAAGGTTACCGTTCGGCCTGGTTATGGTCGTAATTTCCTGATCCCCCATGGCAAGGCCGTCGCTGCAACTCCAGAAAAGATCAAGCAGTTTGAAGAGCGTCGTGCTGATCTTGAAAAGAAGGCGGCTGATGTTCTTGCTGCAGCGCAAGCACGTGCAGCCAGCATCGCGGCATTGAGTGTCACGATTGCTCATAAGGCAGGCGATGAAGGTCGTCTCTACGGATCTATCGGTACCCGTGATATCGCTGACGCCGTTACGGCGCAGGGTATTGAGGTTGAAAAAGGCGAAGTTCGCCTTCCGAATGGCGCCATCCGTCAGGTCGGTGATTATGAAATCGGCATCCAGCTTCACGGTGATGTCACCGCGGTTCTAAAGCTGGCCGTTGTCGCCGAGTAAGGCTGGGTAATCCCGCTTTTTGAGCGGGATCGACAAAGGGGCGGGGAGCATGAGACCAATCTATAGTCTTTTGTTCCTCGCCCTTTTGCCATTTATTGTTGGGCGACTTTACCTTAAGGGAAGGACATTACCCGCCTACAGGAAGCGGATTGCCGAACGATTTGCCCTCTATCAGATCCCCACACCAAGTCGGGCGCCGCTTTGGATTCACGCGGTGTCGGTGGGAGAATGCGAGGCCGCATTTCCGCTGGTTCGGCGCCTTCAGAAGGAACATCCAGACCTACCGATACTCATGACCTGTACGACCCCGACGGGATCCTCCCGGATTCAGGACGTACTCGGAAACAGCGTATCTCATGTCTACCTTCCATATGATCTTCCCTTCATTGTGCAACGGTTTTTTCGCTTTTTCAGGCCGTGTCTTGGGATCATCATGGAAACCGAACTCTGGCCTAATCTTTTTGCAACAGCCCATCAACTGGGTACGCCACTGATGATTGCCAATGGTCGCCTGTCCGACCGTTCGATGCGAGGGTATTCTCGTATGGCTCCGCTGATTAAACCTGCGCTAAGCGCCGTCCATCGGATTGCGGCTCAATCTGAAAGTGATGCGGAACGGTATATTCGCATCGGTGCGCTTGAAGGCTCCGTCATCAATTCTGGGAATATCAAATACGATATCGAGTGGACTGAGGATCAGGCCAAGGATAGCCGGTCGCTTCGCTCTACCTGGTTTGGAACCCGAAAGGTGATTGTTGCGGGTAGCACCCATCCCGGGGAAGAAGTTCTGATTCTGAGCGCATTCCGACAGGTAAGAGAGCAGTTTCCTGGTTTACTCCTGGTGTTGGTCCCAAGACATCCAGAGCGTGGACGGTCAGTTTATGACTTGTGCGAGGGGGAGGGTTTTGCCACCCAACTCCTGTCTGAGACCGAACAATTCAGGGATCAGGATGAGATACTCGTGATCGACAGGGTAGGGGAGCTTCGCCGATTCTATGGTGCCTGTCAGGTCGCCTACATTGGTGGAAGCATGGTGCCTCATGGGGGTCAGAATCCGCTGGAACCCCTGATAGCTCGTGTTCCTGTGATCTTTGGACCTTACATGGCTAACTTCAAGGAAATCCGACAATCGATCCTTGAGGTAAAGGCCGGCTTTGAGGTGCAGTCATCGAGCCAGCTTGCCGAGCAGCTGATTTTTCTCCTTGAAAGCCCGGAGGAGGCTGATCAGATGGGTGAACGCGGTGAGCGTATGCTTCGCCTGAATCAGGGCGCTGTCACCCGCATTTATGAATTAACCGCCGAGCTGCTCCATCAGCCGGCACCTATGACTATTGGACTTTAAATAAGACTTAACGAGGCAATATGACCCTTTATTGTGGCATCGTCGGCTTACCCAACGTTGGCAAATCAACGCTTTTCAATGCGCTGACCAAGGCTGCCATCGCCGCGGAGAACTATCCTTTTTGCACGATTGATCCCAATGTGGGCGTTGTTCCAGTTCCGGATCCCCGACTTGATGCCCTCGCCGAGATCGTCAAGCCCGAACGTATCCTTCCAACGACCATCGAGTTTGTCGATATTGCAGGTCTTGTTGCAGGCGCTTCAAAAGGGGAAGGGCTCGGAAATCAGTTCCTTGCTCACATTCGTGAAACCGATGCCATCGCACATGTTGTTCGTTGTTTTGAAGATCCGGACGTCATTCACGTCGCGGGTAAGGTCGATCCCATATCCGATATCGAAGTCATCAATACTGAGCTCAATCTGGCTGATATGGGAACCGTGGATAAGGCCCTCCAACGTGCCCTCAAGGCCTCAAAATCGGGCAATAAGGATGAGCTCGCTAAAAAGAATCTCTACGAGAAGGTCTGGGCACACCTGGATACCGGGCGGGCGGTCAGGTCAATGGATCTTGAAAGTGATGAACGGGCCCTTTTACGGGAGCTCCATCTGCTCACCTCGAAGCCCATGATGTTCATTGCCAATGTTCGCGAGGATGGCTTTGAAAATAACCCGTTTCTGGATCGGGTAAGAGCATATGCCGACGAAGAAAAGGCCTCCGTCGTTCCGGTCTGTGCTGCGTTTGAAGCTGAAATCGCCCAGCTGGATGAAGGGGACAAAGAAGAGTTTCTGGCTGAGATCGGCATGAAGGAGCCAGGCTTGAATCGGGTGATTCGAGCCGCATACAAACTCCTTAACCTTTCAACCTACTTTACGGCTGGCGTGAAGGAAGTTCGGGCGTGGACCATTCCCAACGGGGCTACTGCTCCTCAATCAGCGGGTGTGATACACACGGATTTTGAGCGTGGTTTTATCCGTGCTGAAGTCATCGCATATGAGGACTACGTTCAATACAAGGGAGAGCAGGGCGCCAAGGATGCCGGAAAATGGCGACTCGAAGGCAAGGAATACATCATGCATGACGGGGATGTAGTCCATTTCCGTTTCAACGTCTGATCCTTCAAAGCACCCACCCTCTTACAGGCGATTCTTGAACTGCCATGGCTCTGAAGCGACTTGATATTCAGGTCCTTCGGGGCTATGCCGTCCTCATGGTCCTGCTCTACCATGCAGGCTTGGGTTGGGCGCCTGCAGGCTATCTCGGGGTTGATGTTTTTTTTGTTATCTCAGGGTTTCTCATCACCGGGATCATCGACCGGAAGCTCATAAAGGGCGAATTCTCTCTCGTCTCATTCTATGTCAGGAGAATGCAACGACTTTTGCCGGCGGCCTATGTCACTTTTCTCCTGACATCATTGGCGGCATTGGGGTTGCTGACCAGTACTGAACTTGCCGACTTTGCTCGACAACTGACCGGCGCAGTCACCTTTACGGCCAATTACGCGATCAAAAATCAGGCCGGTTATTTTGATGGCGCTGCTGATCTAAAGCCACTCCTTCATACCTGGACATTGGCTGTTGAGGAGCAGTTCTATCTCTGCATTCCTCTTCTCCTGCTAGCGATTTCAAGACGATGGCATGGTCTCCTTTTCCTTGTTCTGACCATAGGCAGTCTGGCTGGAAATGTTTTTGCGCATGCCAGTCCAGAAACCATGTTCTATACGCTCCCTTATCGGGCATGGGAGCTATCACTGGGTGCGCTGGCCGCCCGTGCGACTCATTTTCGGAGTGTTTCCCTGTTGCGACGGGGAAAGCTGCATTGGCTGGCTTGGGGCCTTCTTGGCTCTATTCCCTTTGTCATTGATTCTGAGACGGATCGGATATGGATCACGTTGATTGCCTGCAGTTCAACGGTCATCATTCTGATGGCCCATTCCTTTTGGCGTCAGGGAGGCCCCATCATTCAAGGGCTGAAATGGACAGGAGATATCTCCTATTCGCTCTATCTGGTGCATTGGCCTTTATTTGCGTTTTTGAACAACATGACGCTGATCCCCGATCAGTGGAATAGCCTGAACCGTTTTGTATTGCTGTTGATTTCCTTTCTTCTGGGAGCTGCGCTTCACTATGGTGTTGAAGCGCCCCTTCTTTTACGTTCATTCTCGCGGCGAACCGTGCTTCTTTTCAGTACGGCCATGGCCTTTGTATTTCTGGCATCAAGCCAATGGATCTTGAAGCCCCTTAGCCTTACGACAGGTTATCTTGAACTCCGGAAGGAAGATCAAGGGCTGGGGATTGAGTGTAATTCACGCAAACCCTATGCCCCTGATCTTTGTCAATCAGGGCAGAATCCTCGCATGCTCGTCTGGGGCGACTCTATGGCGATGCAACTTGTGAATGGGTTGATGGAGTCCAGCCCTGAACCTCTCACGCTTCAACAGGCCACCCGGAGCACCTGTGCGCCGCTCCTGTCGATGACCTATAAAACCACTCCCGGGGGGGCAAAGAATTGTATTGATTTCAATCGTTCAGTCCTTGCTGAACTTCAACAATCTGAATCGATTGAGATCGTGGTTCTCTCGGCCCGCTGGAATCACTATTTAAGACCGAACGTTGAACTGTCGGTCTTTGACGGTAATGGAATAAAGGAGTTTTTTTCCGATCAAGCTCCAGAAGCTCTGGAACGATCTCTCAATGAAACCATTCAGTCCATCAGGTCGTTGGGGAAAAGGGTCATTCTGATTGATGCTCCGCCCTCCACGAATTACGACATCAGTCGCTGTATCGAAAGATCCCGTCGACAGCTACTGACGTTGGGAGCAGTCTCTGATTGTGCGATTCCGAACGATGACTATCGTCAATTGAGGTTAAGCAGCAATGAGATCATCGATGCAGTTGCTCAGCGTTTAAAGGTATCAATCCTTCATTTTGATGAGTATCTTTGTTCCGAAACGGAATGCAGAACGCAGATGGATGGATCCATACTCTACCGGGACAATATTCACTTTTCGCGGGAAGGCGCCCTCAAGATCATGAGAGAGATGGGTATGGTTACAAGGATTCAACAACTTGCAAACTAAGGTCACCCCCCACGGTCCATCCAATCAGGATGTTTCATGATCCGCTCGTACCTAAAACCTGAGTATCTACTCGCCTTGCTGGTGGTGTTGTTGAATGTCTTTGCAAGAGTCCATGGGACTGACGGAGATGCCTACGGAACGCTACTGGTAGCTGATTCAATCCTTCGATACGGTTCTGTCTCCCTCGAACATTACCCTTCAGACATCCTTGATCTTTACGGGACTCGAATCCGCCCGACAAACGGGCTGCCTTTCTATTATTTTCCGCTCGGGACGGCCATCATCAGCCTCCCTTTCGTGGCCCTGTCTGACCTCTTAGGCTTCAATGTTACTGTCCATGACGCCCTCCTTCAGCGCTGTATTGCGACACTCAGTTCAGTTCTAACGCTGCTTTTAATGATTCGCATCGCGAGGCGTTACCGTCAAGATGAAGCAAGCTGGCTGGTTCCATTCCTCATCTTTTTTGGTACGGCTCTCGCAAGCACACTGGGGTTGGCGCTGGAGTCACATAATTTTGCCATCGTCTTCGCACTAGTCAGCATCGATGCCGTGATTCGCGCTGAAAAGGATGCTGAACTGGGCTGGTGGTGGTTGATTGGGATATCCCTATTTCTGGCCTACCTGATTCGGCCCACGTTTTCGATTTTTGGTTTTTATCTTTTGTGCTGGCTTTTCCTTATTTCTCGGACTGCGGCGATGAAAGCCGGGGTTCTGGCGCTCAGCCTTTTCGCCATCTTCGTTCTTTTCAGCATGAAGACCTATGGGCAAGTTTTACCGGATTACTATCTTCCCAAGAGACTTGCGAGTGACGATCCTTTCATTGCGCTGATAGGCAATCTCTTCAGTCCAGCGCGCGGCCTTTTGGTCTTCTCATCCTTCATTGCGGTGGTCTGGCTATTTCCAAGGTACTCGGGGGCACGACGGGGCAGGGGATGGCTATTTGTGGCCGTTCTGTGGCCGGTGACGCATCTTTGCATCATCTCCAGATTTCCGCATTGGTGGGGCGGGCACTCTTACGGACCCCGGCTGATGATCGACTGCCTCCCCGGCCTTTTGCTGCTTACATTGTTTTTCTGGCCCCGTTGGTCCTTGTTAAAAACGGCAAGGTTCAGAGCTCTGCTGCTATTGGTCTCGGCGCTATTCAGCCTTTTTGCCAACGCCGGACAGGGGATGTTCAACCCCTATACCGCGCACTGGAGTAATGCCCCGGATATTGACGATTACCCTGAATATCTCTTCGACTGGCATTACCCTCAGTTTCTTGCCAACGAACGTGGGCATCAGCGAAGAGCGGCTGAGTTCAAGGCAAAGTACCATCGAAATGCCTGGCCCCGAGTGCCTCGCGACCTGGATCTCCCATGAGTCGTACTGAGTCATCGGGATCATCTCGACGCGCCGATATTCAGATACTCCGGGGATATGCAGTACTCCTCGTTCTGATTTATCACGCGGGCCTTAACCTCCTGCCTGGAGGGTTCGTTGGTGTTGATGTCTTTTTTGTCATTTCAGGCTTTCTCATCACCGGAATAATCCGTCGAGACCTTGAGAAACGAACCTTTTCGCTTCAGGTCTTCTACACCAGAAGAGCGAAACGGCTTTTTCCAGCCGCCTATGTGACCTTGTTGATGACGGTTCTGGCTTCTCCCTATTTGCTGACCAGTAGCGAACTTCATGATTACGGAAAACAGTTAGTCGGAGCGCTCACGTTCACAGCGAACTATGCGCTCAAATCACAGACCGGGTATTTTGATGGCGCTGCGGACCTGAAGCCTTTGCTGCACACGTGGTCACTTTCTGTTGAAGAACAGTTCTACTTCCTCATTCCGACATTGCTAATGCTGATCCCGAGTCGGGTCCATGGGGTTTTCTTTCTTTTTCTGTTTTCCTTAAGTCTCGCGGGCTGTTTCATTGCGAAAGCCAATCCCGAAACCGTGTTCTATACCTTGCCCTACCGCGGGTGGGAGTTGGCATTAGGGGCTATTGGAGCGATTTACCCACGAAACCTGATGCAGCACTCTCAGGCCAAGGGGTTCGTTCTTGTTCTGCCCTGGCTGCTCCTGGCATTGGTTCCGATATTTCCCTCTGCACGCCTGTATCCCGTTCTATCAACTCTTGTAGCCTGCCTTGCAACGGTATGCTTGTTGATTGCAAACCCATCATTCAGGATGGGGATCTTTCACCGGGGCATGGCCACCATGGGGGATCTTTCATACGCCCTTTATCTGGTGCATTGGCCGCTTTTTGCTTTCTTCAGCAATCTATTGATCCAGCCCGCCCCAATGGCCTCATGGATCAGAGTGGGACTGATTCCCCTCTCCATTTTTGTCGCCTGGGCTCTCCATCACTCGATTGAACGGCCATTCCTTAAAAGTCCGGCGCAGGGTCTTAAAGTCTGGTTGTTCAGCTTGTTTGGAGCAGCCTTTCTGGTCGGACTCTTCAAACTTGAGATACGTGATCTCCCCACAGCAGAAGTCTGGAGTCGATATCGAAGTCCGAGTATCGGCTTCGATAAGGCTTGTGTGGCCGCAGGGCCAATGGATTTTCCACAGTGCCAAAACATGTCATCTCCTCAGTATCTGGTGTGGGGAGATTCAATGGCCATGCAGCTTGTGAATGGGATCGCGATCAGTCGTGAACCTTCGGTGCCGCTCATACAGGCGACACGGCATGCCTGTGCCCCCTTGATGGGGCTGGCCGATTATCGAAATAAGGCCGATCGACGTTATCAATGGGAGTCATTTTGTATGACTTTCAATGACCAGATACTTGGGAGCCTTGGTAAGGTGAATACCTTGAAAACAGTGATCCTCTCCTGGAACTTTATGACCTACCTGAAACCCAAAAGGCTTCTGGTTTATCGATCCCAGGAAGATGGAACCCTCAATCATGATGTCAGCCACTCCGATCGGATTTATGAGGCGCTGAAACAGACCATCGATGGGATCAGGGCATTGGGGCTTCGTGTAGTGATCGTTGCTTCGCCGCCTAACGCTCCCTTTGATGTCAGTCGTTGTCTTGAGCGAAGAATGCGCTCGTTGTTGACCTATGGTGGTGACCCTTCATGCCGGATCGACCAGCACGTAATGTCGATCGAGAATCAGGCGCTAACCACGTTTTTGGCAAAGCTTAAGCGTGAGTTAGATGTCAATATACTGACATTTGACAGCACCCTTTGTGAGGAGGGTCAGTGCAATACGGTTCTCGATGGCATTCCGCTCTATCGTGATGATGCACACCTGAGTAACGAAGGAGGAAGTGCACTGATTAAGAAAATGAGGTTGATCGATCGGATCGATGCTGAAGCTCACTAAATGGATCAGGGATCGCCATTCAGGTTTTGAATGTCGTTGAAAATGAATCTGGAAGCGGATTCCGTGAGATGCCCATCGTCCATGCTGGTCAGATTCTGATTGATTCGAACCAGGCACCCTTCAATGTTACAGAGTCTTCTGTAAATCGACACATAGCCGATTTGATAGCGGTTTGAGAGAGTTCTCAACCACGCCTCATTGGCAGCTGTTCTGCCATCGAGACCGAGTGTCATGCGCTCAGGGAAGGATTTCTCGTTATTCCTGACGTAGTCATCCAGCAATAGCTTTGGAAGATCTTTGTTCCAATGGGGCGGCGGACCATAAATCACAAGGTTTTGCACGCCCTTTTCACGCAGCGCTTTCAAGGTATCTTCAAAGGACTGATGGCGGTTGTGCTTGAGAAGTCCATCCCAATTGGCCACGACCATGACAGTGTCATAGTGATGGGTCTCGAGATGTTCGAT
>JBDKLO010000005.1:0-8897 GCA_039795615.1 Pseudomonadota bacterium | reverse complement strand
GCCGCCTGGAGGCGGGATATTCGCCCGATCTTACATGGCTGCGTCTACGGCATTGAGGATGGCCTGATCAAGGAAATTCAGCGCGCATCGGCTGAAGACGCGCTCCACGCTATTTGATCGTTTATTTGTCGATGGCTTGGCTCAACGGCGGATAAAAAAAGGGGCCAGTGAACCTGACCCCCTTTTGATTTTTAGCGCAACTCTGACTTATCTGTTCTTGCCAGGTGCGTTGCAGCTATTGCCCGGGCAGGGCGGGGGTGGAGTGACGGGGGATACCACGGTAGTGGTCACCGGTGCGCCGCTGGCGACGACATTCTGGATCGTGTTGATGGGCTCAGCAATCGAGCCGACCTGACCGGTCATGGAGCCCGAGGCCACCAGATTAGTCAATGCGGGGTTGATCGGTGCGTTGGTATTCCAAGCGCCTGAAAGGGACTGCTTGTTCGTCGCAACCAAGACATTGAGGTTCGAGGTGACGATGCTGGAAGGTCCATTGGCGCCGACAGGCGGAACCTCATTGGTGATGAAGGTGCCGACCAGATTGCAGCTTTTGCCGACAAAGCTGACGGTGCTCCCCGGAAGAACCGTTCCGACGTAACCCGTTACCAGATCCGTACACAGGCCGGTGACGGTGGCATAAGGGCTGTTCCCACGCGCAACGGCGATATTAACCGAGCATTGCTGATTGATCTGCTGGGTGAAATCTGAGCCTGGGAGATACCAGATCCAGTTACCCTTGATGTTCTCAAGGTTGCAGTTCGCTGCCCCAGCAGTAAATGAGGCCAGCAGGGCGCTGGTCGTAAGAATTTTTTTAATCATGTGAAGCTCCGTTTTTGTTCGAACGGCCGGATTCGTAACGCTGATCCAGCTTGACCGGCTTGAAGTCTCTCCAAACCGGCAGGGATTTTAAGGCGAATCCTCTTTCCCTGAGATACAGAGTCTGTATGTTTCCCATTCACTCAACGGATGCTTGGGTGGCTTGACGTTTCATGTGGCGCAGTGGCGCGTGATCGGGCTAATTCCCTTTGTCCTTATCCCCTTGTTTTTCGATTTTCTTTCCCAATTTTTGAAGGTCTTGTCCAAAGCCGCTCCACGTGCTGCAGCCGGATATCCAGGTCAGAGCGATAAGAAGGAGGCCGATACGCTTGAGATTGTTCATGTTAGGGTTTCAACGGGGCGCGTAATGGGGGAAAATGAATATTTAACGACTCGCACTTTCGCTGCGCAAGGGCACTTCAGCTGAAAGCGCAAACTTTGGCCTACCCGCTGCGAGCCTCAGCACATGGCTCCCCGAGATTCCGCAGGATTGATGCTTTATGCTCCTGATGATCGATAACTATGATTCTTTCACCTACAACCTGGTTCAGTATTTTGCTGAGCTTGGGGCCGAGGTGGAGGTGGTCCGCAACGATCAGATCACCGTGGAGGATGTGGAGCGCCTCAAACCCTCGAAGATCGTGATTTCTCCTGGACCCTGTACTCCCAAGGAGGCGGGGATTTCCGTGGAGACGATTCGTCGCTATGCCGGTCGCTATCCAATCCTTGGCGTGTGCTTAGGACACCAGAGTATTGGTTATGCCTTTGGTGGCAATGTGATTCATGCCAAGTCCATCATGCATGGCAAGACCTCTATGGTGCATCATCACAACACCGGGGTTTTCAGAGGACTGAATAATCCCTTTCAGGCGACGCGCTATCACTCTTTGGTCATTGAGCAAGCCTCGCTGCCGGATTGTCTCGAGGTGACTGCCTGGACCCAGACGGAAGAGGGGGGCATCGACGAAATCATGGGGGTTCGCCACAAGACCCTTGATATCGAGGGTGTTCAGTTCCATCCGGAATCGATTCTGACCGAGCAAGGTCACGATCTCCTGGCCAACTTTCTGAAACGGTAAGGCCGACACCGACCCAGTCCGGTCGCACCAACCGCATGGATATTCGCAACGCCATCCGTCTTCTCGTTGAAGGGACCCATCTGAGTCATGCTGAAATGCATGACGTCATGGATGCCATCATGGCCGGTGAGGCCACGCCCGCTCAAATTGCGGGATTTTTGGTGGCGCTCAGGATCAAGGGGGAAACGGTGGATGAAGTCGTGGCCGCCGCGGAGGTGATCCGTTCGGTGGCGACCCGAGTCGAGATTCCGAGCCATCGCCTCGTCGATACCTGTGGAACCGGAGGGGATGGTGCTCATACCTTCAATATCAGTACAGCCGCTGCCTTTGTTGCAGCTGCGGCCGGGGTCCGAATTGCCAAGCATGGCAGTCGCTCGGTTTCCAGCCGTTCAGGGAGTGCGGATCTTCTCGAAGCTGCCGGGGTGAGGCTGGATCTTGAGGCGAAGGACGTTCTGGACGCAGTTGAAACGGTCGGGATCGGATTTCTTTTTGCGCAGCGGCATCATTCGGCGATGCAATACGCGGCAGGTCCGAGGCGCGAGATCGGCATTCGCACGCTCTTCAATCTTTTAGGCCCCCTGACGAATCCCGCAGGGGCACGCTGCCAGGTTCTGGGGGTTTTCAGTCCTGCGTGGGTTGAACCTCTGGCTGAGGTTCTGGCCCGTCTTGGGAGTGAACATGCCTTGGTGGTTCATGCCGAGGATGGACTCGATGAGATCAGCATCGCAGCCCCGACCCATATCGCAGAACTGAAGCACGGTTCGATTAGAACGTCCACGATTACCCCTGAATCTCTGGGAGTGGTTCGCCAATCGCTTGAGAGTTTGTCCGTTGAGAGCGCCGAAGAGAGCCTTGCGGTGATTCGTGAGGTCTTTGCCGGGAAGCCTGGACCTGCTCGCGATATTGTCGCTGTCAATGCGGGTGCCGCCATCTATGTGGCGGGTCTTTCAGGCTCACTCAACGAAGGTGTCGAGGTCGCAAGATCCTCCCTGGATTCAGGCGCCGCAGCGATGAAGCTGGAGGCCTTGGTCCGTTTTACCCAGTCCCGCTCCAAGGGGCATAGTCCGTCCTAGTCCCAGAGGCCATTCATGTCAGAACCGACTCCCGATATCCTGAACCAGATTCTCAAGAGGAAGGGCGAGGAAATCAAAGAGCGCTCCGCACGGGTGCCCTTGGATGAACAGTTGCGTCGGGCCGAAACGCAGGATGCCCCCCGGGGATTTATCGCGAGCATGCGGAAGCGATTAGCTGCAGGGGATCCGGCGATCATTGCCGAAATCAAGAAGGCGTCCCCGAGCAAGGGGGTGATCCGGCCCGACTTCCATCCCGCCGCCATCGCTCGAAGTTACGAGGCTCATGGGGCCGCGTGTCTCTCGGTTCTGACGGACTGCGATTTCTTCCAGGGCTGTGAGCGTTATCTCGAGGAGGCGCGGGCCGCGACCCGGCTACCCGTCATTCGGAAGGACTTTATTGTCGACCCCTATCAGGTGGCCGAGGCTCGCGCGATTGGGGCTGATTGTATTCTCCTCATTGTGGCTGCTCTGAACGATCAAGAGCTGAAGCGTCTTTCAACGCTTGCGGCAGATTTGGGGATGGATGTCCTCGTAGAGGTGCATGATCGACCTGAGCTCGAACGGGCGCTGACCTTGGATCTGCCCTTGGTGGGTATCAACAATCGCAACCTTCGAACCTTTGAAGTCAGTTTAAAAAATACGATTGAGCTACTGGATCTCATTCCCGATGACCGAATGGTGGTCACCGAGAGCGGCATTCTGGCCCCTGAGGATGTGGCCTTGATGCGCAGTCACCAGGTTCATTCATTCCTGGTGGGAGAGAGTTTCATGCGCGCGGAAAATCCAGGCGAAAAACTCTCTGAGCTTTTTGGTACTTAAACCCTTCTAGGTTCTTCCGATGCGTCCTGATCTCAATGTGCTTGAAGCCTTGGTTCGGCAGGTGGCTCGCGAGGAGCTGATGCCCCGCTTCAACAATACGCATTGGCAATACAAGCCGGATGGCAGTGTCGTCAGTGAAGCGGATATTGAGGTGCAACGTCGCTTCGTTAAGGAATTAGAACGCCTTTATCCTGCGGCCACGCTCCTGGGTGAGGAGATGGATGAAGAGACGCAGCGAGAACTGGCAAGCCGGGAGGACGAGTACCTCTGGTGTCTGGATCCCCTGGATGGGACCAACAATTTTGCGGTCGGATTTCCTTATTTCTGCATTTCTCTCGCGCTACTCAAAGGCTCCCAGCCGTTGGCGGGTGTGGTCTATGACCCCAACCGGGATGAATGTTTCTCGGCCCTTCGCGGGGAGGGGGCCTGGCTGAACGGACGCAGACTCAGGCTCGAACCGGTTCGAGTGCCCCTCAATCGCTGCGTGGCGATGATCGATTTCAAGCGCTTACCCAAACCCTTGGCGCGCGGGATGGCCGAACGGGCCCCGGTGGGCTCCTGGCGCTACACCGGAGCGGGTGCGCTGGAGTGGTGTTGGTTCGCCGCCGGACGTTTTCACGCCTATCTCCATGGCCGCCAGAAACTCTGGGATTTTGCGGCCGGGGCCCTGATCTTTTCAGAGGCCGGCGGGATCGCCGAAACCCTGGAGGGGGAACCGCTGTTTGTCCCGGGTGTCCTGGGGCGCTCTGTGGTTGCAGCGCCCGATGCCGCCTTTTTTGCCGAATGGCGAAAAGCCATTGCGGAAAGGGAAGGCGGTTAGCTCTTACCTATTCATTCCGGAATGGGAGGAATGGACAATCACGTTTGTTTTGTTGTGAACTATGATTAGACGAGAGGCGCGATGCATGGTGGTCGTGACCTTGGTTTATCAGCGGATTCGGAGAATAGATGATGCAACGGTTACTGACCTTTCTTGGCTTGGCCCTCATGGCAATAGCGGTTCCCGCTCTGGCCAGCGATTCGCCGAATGAAACCCCGACCCTTAAGACGGCGCCCCCATCACCCCCCCCGGTGACTCCAGCACCGGTTTCACCACCCGCGGTCAAGCCGAATGCCTCAGGGGCGGGGGATGCCCAAGGCGCACCTGCCCAGCCTTCGATGAAGGACTATTGCCGCGAACACACCTGCTAACTCGCCAGACAAAGGGTCAATACCATGCGACAGCATCTCTCTTTTGCTTTCTTGATCGTTCTGAGCACCCTCTCAGGACGTTTGAATGCGGCAAATCCAGACTGGAATTACAGCAATCAAAATTGGGGTGCACTGACGGGGACGGCAACGCCCGCGCCCTTGAATTATCCCTATGCGGAGTGTGCGATCGGGGCGACTCAGGCGCCCGTCGATATCGCGACTACCAAGACCGAACGGATTCTCAATGGCCTGACGGTCAACTGGCAGAGTTTCCCAGCCGATTTTTATAACACCGGCTATGCGATTCAGGTTCAGCCCTATGCCGGTGATCTGAATGCAGGAACGTTAAAAATCGGAAAAGACGTTTATCCCTTGACCCAGCTGCATGTGCATGCGCCGGGTGAACACTCCGTGAATGGGGCGCTTTATAGTGCTGAAATTCACTTTGTTCATGTCAGGGATGATGGCCGCTTGGCTGTCTTGGGCGTTTTTGTGACGCTGGCCAACGCAGGCAACGCCGAGTTCCAGAAAATTCTCGATAACATGCCGAATACTCCGACCATTGCGACACACAATAAGTCCTCGGTGGTCTTTAATCCTAAGAAGCTCTTGCCGCCGGGCAACGGCCGTTTCTTTACCTACAGTGGCTCGCTAACGACGCCACCCTGTAGCGCAGGGGTCAACTGGTACATCTACGAGACGCCGCTAGCCATCTCCCCCGGTCAGTTGGATCAACTGGTGAAGTTCTACAACGGAAACAACCGGCAGATACAGCCACTGAAGGGCCGGACACTGGTGAAAAATAAGTAATCAGGCAAGCCTTGAAGAATCAGGTTTGGGACTGCTGCGACGGTAGCTGAGCATGAAAGCGTTTCTTGATGCCCTTGAACGGTTTTTGACCTGGTTCTTTGCCATCGCTTTCGGACTGGTTCTGGTCTATGCCGGGGTGCGGTACAGCCACCACCGGGAAAAAGCCAAGGACCCCTGGCTCCTTGCTCAAAAGGCCAACACCGTGGAGGCCTATGCGGCTTTTCTCCGGCAATGCCAGGGGTGTCCTAAAGAGGAGGATGCCCGTAAAGCTCTGGATGATCTTCAGCAGGGTCAGGGTCTCATCTCAAGACTGTCGAGAGATCACCTTCCGGAACGGGCCTCCATCACCTTGCCCTCCTTTTCCAGTGATGGCCACTTGATCCTCGCAACGACAGGGAAGGGACCTGATTTCTGGGAATCGGAAACAGGACACCGAGCCTCCTTTGGTGAAAATACCTTCTCGACGCCCCAAGGACGGATTCGCGTGGATACCCTCTCGCTGGCCCCCGATGGTCGCCGGGTTGCTGCCGGAACGGGCGGTGATGAGGGGGGGCGGCTCTATATGTGGGAGCTCAGTAGCGAGACGAAGATTTCCGAGCAGGCGGTCGACGGCTACGACGTCAAGACGGTTCAATTTTCACCGGATAACAACTGGCTCGGCTGGCGCGGTGATGGTCCGGTCGGCCTCTGGAATCCGGCGACCCAGAAGTTCTTCCGGGGCAATCACGATGGGGTCAAATCCATCGCCTTTCTGCAAAGTCGAGATGGCGGCTTGCTCTTCCTGACCGCAGGGGACCGGGAGCTTTGGGTTTGGGATACCGCAGGTCTTGGACTTCAGCGGCAGGGCGGCGTCGACACCGAGCGACCCTTGTTGGGTTTAAGTCAGGACGGGCGCGTGGTCGCTCATACCAATGGCCGTGTTCTGGAAGCCTGGGATACCGAATCTCGACAACTTCTCGGGGAACTTCGAGATTTGGACGGAACGATCATCAAATTTTGCCGCAACAGTGAAAATGGCCAGCTTCTGATTGGGACCGATACGGGATTCATTTACCTCTGGGATCCTGAAGGATCAGCCCTGCCGATAGCCCGGGTTGCAGCTCATGAGGGTCCCATTGAAGATTTGGCCTGCGGCGCCGGAGGGCGTTTGGTATCGGTTGGCTGGGATGGCGCGAAAGTGTGGAGTCTTGAGAAACTCGCGCGATCTCAGGAGTCTCAGGAAAAACCAGCCGCTACGCCAAAGGCCAGCCATTAGTTCATCCCATCTAAAGCCGGCAGAAAAGATAGCCCGGCAGATTCGAATCGAGGGGCGAGTCCAGGGTGTGGGCTTTCGCCCCTTCGTTTTTCGGCTGGCACAGCGTCAAGGCATTGCCGGTTGGGTCCTCAATCAAGGGGGTGTTGTCGAGCTCCGCGCTGAAGGCGAGCTTCCGATCCTGGAGTCGTTCTTGGTGGACCTTCGAAAGGAATGCCCGCCTTCGGCCAGGGTCACCCGAATGGAGGTCCTGGACGTCGACTTTATCGGTTGTCAGGGATTCGAGATCCTCGAAAGCCGCGAGGCGGTCCCAGTGGCTCGGGTTCTCCCCCCGGATCAGGCGGTTTGCGCCGATTGCCTTGATGAGGTGTTGGATCCCCAGAACGTTCGCTATCGCTACGCCTTTACGCATTGCACGCAATGTGGCCCACGCTACACGCTGACTCGAGGCTTCCCTCTCGATCGGGCGCAGACGGCCATGTCGGCCTTTCCGCCCTGCCCGAGATGTCTTCTGGAATACGAGGATCCTCTCAACCGCCGCTATCACGCTCAGAACATTTGCTGTCCCCTCTGTGGTCCACAGCTTTACTTTACATCGAGGGGGACGGAGGTCAGAGGTTCTGAGGAGCCCCTCACAGCGGCACTGGCATTGATCCGTCGTGGAGGAATCTTGGCCGCAAAGGGCATCGGCGGCTACCACCTCATCTGTGATGCGGGTTCGCTTTCCGCAGTCAGGACGCTGAGAGAGCGGAAGTTTCGCCCGCATCGGCCTTTTGCCGTAATGATGCATCCGGATGGGCTTCAGAACATTCCACACCCTTGGAGGGCCCAGCTTTCAGAGCCCTTGCGCCCGGTGGTGCTGGTTCCTAAAAGTCTGGCGCCGAAGGTGGGGGAGGAGGTGGCTCCGGGACTTTCTGAATTGGGCCTGATGCTTCCTGACTCGCCTCTGCATCATCTCCTGGCTGAGGGGTTTCCGGGGCCTTTGGTGATGACCTCCGCCAATCTTAGCGGCGAACCCATGCTGACAGATTCTGAGGAAGCAGAGTTGGCCTTGAGTCGGGTTGCTGACGGGTTTCTGCACCATGATCGCCCGATCGATCGTCCCGCGGATGATGCCGTTTATCGCTCCATAGGAGGTCGCTTTAGGCCCCTTCGATTGGGTCGTGGGTTGGCGCCCAGAATACAGCCGCTCCGCCAACCGGTGAACGGCTGTTTTCTGGCCGTGGGAGGCGATCTTAAAAATACCGTGGCGTTGGCTCATGAGGACCGGGTCGTGATTTCTCCTCATCTTGGTGATTTGGCGACATCGCGCGGACTGGAGATCTTTGGCCAGGTGGTTAATGACCTTGCCGAACTTTTGGGTCTCGTTCCAGATCGTGTCATCTGTGATGCTCACCCGGATTATCGATCCGCGCTCTGGGCAGAAGGCTTGGGACTCCCCGTGATCAGAGTTCCCCATCATCATGCCCACGCTTCGGCGCTCTACGAAGAGGCGGGTCAAACCGAATCGATGTTGGTCTTTACCTTTGACGGTCTGGGGTATGGACCGGATGGCACCCTCTGGGGTGGGGAGGCTCTCTGGGGTCAGCCGGGCGCCTGGCAAAGAGTGGCGGGGCTTCGTCGGCTTAAATTACCCGGAGGTGATCGGGCCAGCCGGGAGCCCTGGCGGATGGGGGTCTCCGTGAGTTTCGAATGTGGAGTACCCTGGTCTGATGCGCCTGTGGAATCTGAAGGGATGCTTCAGTGGCTTCAAAGGGGCGTGCCTTTGCCTGAGACTTCGTCGATGGGACGTCTTTTTGATGCGGCAGCCGCATTGACCGGTATCTGCCAGCAACAGTCCTACGAGGGACAGGCGGC
>JBDKLO010000004.1:0-15033 GCA_039795615.1 Pseudomonadota bacterium | reverse complement strand
ATAGGTGCTGGTCTGCAGACCTCAAGGAGGGACTCGATCTCCCCCACCTCTTTCGAGCCCCAACCCATCCCCTCGAGATTATCGTGGGCCAGCACCCTCCGCAGGGAAGCTATTTCCCTGGAAAACCCTCCAACGCCTCTTAATTTGTTTAGATCAAAGGATTCTCCCGAGTGGACAGAATCCTGCCATCTTTGATCCAGTTCGGTTATTTTGTTGATCTTTTGGGGAGACGGAATTCTCATGAGGTCTTTGCTTCACTTAGCGTTCCTTATCGGATTCATCCTGAATGGGGTTGCCAGAGCCGACCGTGTTCAGGTGGCTGTGGCCTCCAATTTTTCAGGTGCCCTGGATTCGATTTCCAAGAATTTTGAGAAAGAGACCGGCCATCAGGTCGTCATCACCGCAGGCGCTACCGGAAAGTTTTATGCCCAAATCAAGGCGGGCGCGCCGTTTGAGGTGTTTCTCTCTGCAGATACCTCGACCCCCATGAAATTGGAAGAGGAAGGTCTGGCGGTGCCGGGTACACGCTTTACCTATGCGATCGGTCGATTGGTGCTCTGGAGCAGTAAACCCCACTTTGTCGATCGCGAGGGCACCATCCTGAAAGCCGGAAATTTTGAGCACCTCAGCATCGCCAATCCCAAGACCGCGCCTTACGGTGCTGCAGCCATGGAAATTCTCAAGAAAAAGGGACTCGATGTGCGTCTAGGACCCAAGCTGGTTCAGGGGGAAAATATTGCCCAGGCTCATCAGTTTGTTGTCTCGGGAAATGCCCAGCTTGGATTTGTCGCGCTCTCTCAGGTTTATAGGGATGGACGACTGGCTTCCGGATCGGCATGGTTCATTCCCGATAGTGAGTACAACCCGATCCGTCAGGATGCGGTGATTCTCAAAAATGGAGAGAACAACGCTGCGGCCAGGGCCCTTTTGGAATATCTTCAGGGACCCTCTGCGATCGAGGTCATGGCGGCTCTGGGGTACCGACACTAGGCGGGAGCAACGTTTTGGACATACTGGGAATGCTGACGGCAGAGGACATTTCGGCATTGGCTTTGACCTTCAAATTGGCCATCACGGTCACGGTCATTCTGATGTTTCTGGGAATCCCATTTGCCTGGTGGCTATCAAGGACCCGATGCCGCTGGAAGGGGGGCGTTGAAGCAGTCATCGCCTTGCCTCTTTTTTTGCCGCCATCGGTCCTCGGGTTTTATTTGTTAGTTGCAATGGGGCCGAGTGGACCAATTGGCTATCTGACCCAAAGGCTCGGGATCGGCTATCTGCCCTTTACGTTCGGAGGCTTGGTCATCGCCTCGATCATTTATTCATTGCCTTTTGTCGTGCAGCCGCTGCAATCGACCTTTATGGGAATTCCGCCACGATTGCTTGAAGCCGCTTCCACCCTCAGGGCGACACCCCTGGATGTCTTCCTGTCGGTGGTGCTCCCCTTGTCAAAATCAGGCCTGATTACGGCGGCCGTTCTTGGCTTTGCGCATACGGTCGGTGAATTTGGGATCGTGCTGATGATTGGGGGCAACATCCCTGGCCTGACGCGTCTCGCTTCGGTTCAGATTTATGATCACGTGGAAGCTCTGGAGTACGCTCAGGCGCACTGGCTTTCGGGCATCCTGGTGGCCTTTTCCTTTTCAGCGCTCCTGGCGCTCTATACCCTGAATCATGACCGACGCGGCCTTTGGGGACGGGACTGATGGCAGACGAAGCCGGGATTAGGGTCAATTTGTTCCGTGATTTTGGCAGGTTTCACCTGTCGATTGATCTTGAACTGCCGGGGCAGGGCGTCAGTATTCTTTTTGGACCTTCAGGCTGTGGAAAAACCAGCCTCCTTCGCGGTATTGCGGGTCTTGACCCTGAAATGAAAGGGCATGTCTCTGTCAGCGGAGACATCTGGATGGATGCGCAAACGCGTAAATCGGTTCCCACCTGGAGCCGTTCTGTCGGCTTTGTTTTCCAGGATGCCGCACTTTTTCCTCATCTGAGGGTCCGGGAAAATCTGACATATGGAATGAAGCGATCGGGAGGCCCCACCGAAGGTCCGAGATATGACCATGTCATGGAGCTTCTTGACCTTGGCGCACTACTGGAGCGTTATCCGGAAAAGTTGTCAGGAGGCGAAGTGCAACGAGTGGCCATTGCACGGGCTCTTCTTTCACAGCCAAAGCTTCTCTTGATGGATGAACCCTTGTCCTCTCTGGATGCGTCCCGCAAACATGGATTCCTCCCTTACCTTGAACGACTGCATCAGGAGCTGGAGATTCCCGTAATTTACGTTACGCATGCTCCCGAGGAGGTCATGCGATTGGCGGATTTTGTTGTATTGATGAAAGAAGGGCGACGGGCCGCGTCTGGCGTTTTGGAGGAGATGCTGCCGAAACTGATGATGGCTCCGGGATTTGGCGAAGCATCAGGAACGGTCATATCCGGTATTCTTGAGGCTCATCATCCTCAAGATGGCGTCAGCGAAATCCGTTTTAGCGGGGGACAGCTTTGGGTCCCATTACAGTCCCGACCCGAAGGGAGCTCTGTTCGGTGCCAAATCTTTCCCGGCGATGTCAGTCTTTCAATTCATCCACCGGTTCTCAGTAGTGCCTTGAACGTCTTACCCGTTTTGGTTCAGTCGATCACTGAGCAAGGTGAGGGCGCTCAGTCGCTCGTTACCCTGGATCTTGATGGCACCACCCTCTATTCTTCAGTCACGCGTAAGTCCGCGAGGGACCTTGATCTTCATCCTGGAAAGTCGCTCTTCGCACAGATCAAGGCAACAAGTCTCTCCAAGTGATTAAAAGCAAGGGCCCCGATGCTGGCTATCGAAGCGGGCGGTGGAAGAACACGATTGAACTTCGGTTCCAGAGGCGTATTCTGATGGTCTGAAGGCCTCCCCTATAAGCTAAGAGAAGAATGAAATGAAAGGTGACAAGGAAATTATTAAGCACCTGAACCGGGTGTTGCTCAATGAATTGACGGCCATCAATCAGTACTTCCTGCACGCAAGGATGTTCAAGAATTGGGGTTTTCAAAAGCTCAATGAGAAGGAATACCACGAGTCCATTGATGAGATGAAGCACGCGGACATGGTCATCGAGCGAATTCTCTTTCTCGAAGGCCTTCCCAATCTGCAGGATATCGGTCGAATTCGCATTGGTGAAAATGTCGAAGAATGCCTCAAAGCCGATCTCGCGCTCGAGTTGGATGCGCTTCCTTGCCTCAAGCAGGGGATTGTCGACGCCGAAAAAGTGGGTGACTTTGTTAGCCGGGATCTGTTTCAGAAAATCCTCGACAGCGAGGAAGAGCATGTCGACTGGCTTGAAACCCAGCTTGGCCTGATTGAAAAGGTTGGGTTACAGAATTTTCTCCAGTCCGCCATCTAGCGCCTTAATTCTGGAGGCGCTCAAGTTCAGGAAAAAGGGCGTCCTCGTCAGCGGGTGTCCTTTTTTGGGTGAAAGAGGCTTCGTTCGCCCAACAGAAGAACTTTTTGCACCGATCATGTGCGGCTTTTGAGCGGATTTCGCTCGTCGGATCTGCTCATCATGCTGCTTAAATAAAGTTGCTTTCTTCAGGATGGACAGGGTGCTTAGCTCTGTTGCCCCTCTTCAAATAGCCGCAATTCCGAAACCATGGGGGTTTGATACCCCTTGCGTCAGTAAAAACCTTTGATCCTTTGGGCCGATTTGCTCAAGATTCTCAATCGATGATGCTTTGCGAACACCGGTGGCACTATCTATGCAATGGAAAGGATGAGAGCGGAATTCGGGGTCATGTTGATCTCGATCCACATCTGATCCACCAGATCGCGAGGTGCTCAAAATGCTTTCGGATTCGCTGACGATGATGCGACGGTTTCAAGATGGCGCCGCCCCCACCGCTTGGAGACCCACCGTGTCTCTTCAATGGGCGCAGTGTCCAAATGACGCTAATTCCGGTCGACTGCCTTCGGCGTTCGGATGGTTCGACCCCATCACTTTGAGTCGCTGAAAGAGTCGAAAGCCCCATGCAATTGCTCTTTAAGGACCTCGATCAGGCCTTCAACTGCACCATGGAGTTGCGATCTGGTTCGCTTCGTGAGGATCGTCCTGTCTTCACCGTTCCGGATCCGGATGAAACGCTAGAGGCGCTCCATGAGAAGCTCATGCTCTTGGCAGGGGAGGAGCGTTATCCTGAGGCATTGGAGGTGATCCATAGAATGCTGGATCTTGTGACTCAAGAGTTGGGTATCAGTCGTGATGCAACCAAGCTGAACAAGAGTCATGTCGGTCATGCCGTGATGAAGTCCATGACGCTTTTTCGGTTTCATTTGCAATTGATCAAGGCCGAGGCGTTTCTCCAAAGTCAGATGGGCAATCTTGAAGCGGCGAAAGTTTCGCTCGAAAAGGTTCTTGAATTTGACGGCAGTAACCGTCTGGGGGCTCGAGAGTTACTGGATGCACTGCCACGTTATTTGAACAGTTAAAAGCACCGACCGGCCTTTTGTGCAAAGATCTCGCGAATATCTTCTCCTTGTTCAGGCATGCTAATCTTCCAACCAGCAGCTCTTTGGATGTGTACTCGGGCCCGCGCCCTTTTTGACCGCTTCCCCTGATTTCGGCCCGTCCGGAATGACTCCTGTTCTGAGGTTCCCTGTGAAGTTTTTCATTCTGATCCTGACGTTGCTGGCATTCCCAGGCATGGCGGCGCCGGTGAGTGCTCTGGCCCCGCTGGATACCTCCAGTCCCCGAAGTCTCCTTATGGGCTACCTCGCCATTGCGACGGATATCTACGCACAGGGAGGCCGGACGATTAAAGGGTACCGGGAATCCGGTCGTCTCTATATGACGCCTGAAGAGCGCGAGACGATTCATAAGATCAAAAACGAAGCGTTCAAGCTGGCTCCAGCGATCGATCTTTCGATCTTACCCGCCATCACGCGGGAGGAATCCGAGCGTCGAATCATGATTCAGCTCAAGGAGGTTCTGGATCGTGTGGCCCTGCCTCCTGAAAATGAAATTCCGGATGCCCGGATGATGAAGGAGCAGGGCAAGACCCGATGGCAAATTCCGGGAACAGAAATTGCCATCCAGCAGATCGAAGCGGGACCTCGAAAGGGGGACTACATCTTTGCTTCCGATTCCCTGGAACGTCTTCCTGCCATGTATGAAATGGCGAAAACGCTTCCTTATGTCAATACTTCGACTCAAAACTGGTATGAGCGGCAGGTGCAGTACCCCATCGGGTTGATGTTCGCTACCGCCAAGATGATTCCCTCACGCTGGATTCTTAATGACCTGACGATCGCTTCATCAAGGATCAGTATCCTGAATCAGCCCCTCTGGCGTTGGGTCGGCATTTTTTTGCTGGCGGGTCTTGTCGGGGCCATTGCACGATCACTGCTGAGGCTGAGTGCAAGGTTGCAGGAGTCGCGTCCTGATCCTCTGGGCTACTTCACCTTGATTCGACCTCTGACCGTGGTGGTTTTAAGTGCCGTATCGGCAAGAATTCTTGGCGATGTCCTTCGCGTGTCCGATGCCGTTTTTCTCACGGTGATCCCGACCCTCTGGGGGCTCTTCTTTGTTGCACTCTCCTGGCTATTCTGGAACCTTGGGGATGTCATAGCCGAGGCCATCATTGCATCAGAAAGGATGATCAAGGGAAGCATCAATAGTCAGTTGACCCGCTTCCTGATGCGACTGATCACTTTTTGTATGGTGGTCGCCACCCTGGTCATCGGCGGTCAGAGTCTTGGGCTTCCCGCCTATTCCATCATCGCCAGTATTGGTGTCGGCGGTTTGGCCGTCGCACTGGCAGCGCAACATACGCTCGCCAATCTTTTGGCCTCGCTGATCATCATGTTCGAGAAACCCTTCGTGATTGGGAGTCGGGTCAATGTGGGCGGGCAGGCTGGAACGGTGAGTTCCGTCGGTTTTCGAAGCACTCAGATCCAGGCTGACAGCGGCGCCATTATTTCGATTCCCAATGACAAGGTGATCAGTGGTCCGATTGAGGCGGACAACAGTCGGCCACAAAATCATATTTCGGCGACTTTGCGCGTTCCCGCCTTTACGCCCGTAGAGACCATGCGAAGCTTCGTCCAGCAGGCGAGGGATCATCTGACCGGCAGTGATATGGTCAAACCGGCATCGATCAACGTCGGCGTTTCAGCGCTCACCGGCGAAGGGGTCGACATCCATCTGGAATTCATCCTGACCGGACCCTTTGGCGATCGGGTAGCCGAGCGGAAAAACGAAATTCTCCTCGAACTCTTGGAACTTGGGGCTAAAAGTGGGATTCTTGGCGGCGATGCCGTCGTTCGACGTAATTGATCTTAGACGCTGATCCAGCCTGACAGGGGATGCTTCAGCGTTCTGGATCCGATCACTGATTCGGGGCGTGAATAAGGCCATTCTCCCGATAATTGCCCATGAGTACCATGCCTCACTCGCTGTCTCACCCTTTCACGCCCATGTCCCGCGCTCGTCTGTTTCTGACCTTCGTTCTGGGCCTTTGCCTCCTCTTTCAGGCACCGCTTCTTGGAGCCGAGGTCCGAACGGAATCGATCCTTGAAACGGCGGATACATCGAGTCCTAGCGAAACACTCAAGGGATTCATGGAGGTCATGGAAGAGCGCTATCAGAGCACCATGGGTCCTCATAGTGTCTTTCAGACCTACCTTCGATCCGGCCGTCTTTTTCCAGAAAAATTCGACATCAATGAAACCCTCACCATGATCAAGAGGGATCGCGCCATGTCGATGAAATTCCTGGATCTCAGCGAAATTCCGGAAGCCATTGCCGAACAGAGTGGCTGGCGAATTACCCTGCAGCTGATGGAGATCTTCAAGCACATTCAGATGCCTCCAACGAGTGAAGTGCCGGATGCAGCAGCGATGCAGGGTCAGCAGCTCAAACGCTGGACCGTGCCGGGAACGGAGATCCGAATCGGTCTGATCGAATCAGGTCCGAAGGCCGGGCAGTACCTCTTTACCAAGGAAACGGTGGCACAGATCCCGGTTTTTTTTGAGCGGATCAGGAAAGTCGGGTCATCCGAGGGTGCGCCTGCATTCATGTTTGACAAGGTCTTTGACTTTCCGACTGGCTTGGCAACCTACCTGGCTTATGTGGTGCCGCCTCGCTGGTTACTCTCCATCCCCTTGGAATTGACCCAGACCCTCTTTGGCGAGCCGATCTGGCGTTGGGTGTCCTTGATGGTTTTATTCTCCATGGCGAGTTGGATCCTATGGAGAAGTATCCGATTGTCTCGGAAGGGTCTCAACGGGCATGGGGTCGTAGCGGTCGCCTGGCGCATCCTGCCGGCATTCACCGTGGTGATTTTGGTTCCGAATCTCTGTTTTATTCTCGGGGATGTCCTTCGGGTTACACCCCATCTTTTCGGCAGTATCACACTAACCCTTTGGGGTCTTTTTTACCTGGCCCTGACATGGGTGGTCTGGGGCCTAGGGGAAATGATCGCTGAGTGGATCATTGGGCTTGAGCGCATCCAGACCGATAGTACCGACAGTCAGTTGGTGCGGCTGACCGCCCGTTTGATCTCGATGGGTTTTGGAGTGGGCATCCTGATCGAGGGCGCTAACCGGATCGGACTTCCGTCGTATTCGATCATTGCGGGCCTTGGAGTCGGTGGACTTGCCGTGGCTCTGGCGGGCCAGCAGGCACTGGGAAATCTGCTCGGTTCACTCATCATCATGTTCGAAAAACCCTTCCGAATCGGACACAAGATCAAAACCGGCGGCATTGAAGGCACGGTGGAAAACATCGGCTTTCGAACGGCCAAGCTTAGAACGGCGGACGGCGCCCTGATGATTGCGCCGAGTAGTGAGTTGATTCGACATTCCATCGAGAACATGACGCTGCGCGACTCCTGGCGGATCAAGAAGACGCTTTACTTCAGGCTGGAAAGTCCGATCGATGAAATCAGGGGGTTCAAGGATGATGCCTTGAATTTGTTAGTCAATGATTTTGATGTGCTTGATCTGAATCAGCGAGTTTCCCTGGTTGATATCGGGACCCATGGCTATGAAATTCTCATCGATTTCGTCCTTGGGACTTCTGAGTATGACAAACAACTGATCGTCTGCGACCGGATTTTGTCGGGATTAGCCGTGTTGGCAGAAAAACGCCAATTATCTTTCAGTCATTCGCCTGACTAGAAATTTGGTGATCTGCTATATCATGCACCCTACCGATGGGTATCGGTCAGGAGTGCATGGCATCCTCCAAGTGGCATCAAGACCGCGCGAGAAAATAACAATGAATAATGGGCTGGCATCGGAAGCGCCTCTCTTTCAAGTGATCTACGAAAGCCAGGCTTCGCGCACTTTTTCAGAAGCTGAGGTTGAAGCCTTATTGGCGGCTTCAAGAGCTTCCAATACCCGGAGAGGGATCACGGGCATCCTGCTCTACCGCCACGGCACTTTCACACAGGTGCTCGAAGGAGAGGAACCAGCGGTCCGGGCACTGCTTGAAAAAATACAGCGGGATCCAAGGCACAAAAATTTCTCGGTGAGGTTGGAACAAGTGATCAAAAATCGTAGCTTTCCCAACTGGTCGATGGCCTATTCGCGTAAAGAACTTTCCGAATTCATTAGGGTATAGAGCTCTTCCCCTGAAACGGGGGAAATCTTGAAAAACTGAGAAAGGCTCTTACCCTGGAGTGACACACGTCGGACTCTCTTTTTTTACAGATTCGAAAGTTCAACGTGTTCTCCAGACGATTGACTGAAAGTTTATGCCCATAATGCCCTCTAACAGCCATTTACGTTGGCTCATCCTGAGCTACGGCTTGTTCATCTTGCTGATGGCGGTTGTCGCCTTTTACTGGCGTTATCACAATGCCAATCATCCTCAGCAAAGTCACCGAGAAACCTTAACAGCGGCGAGCCAGATTCCTTCCACGGATGCGCCAACCACCATCGAGGTGGGACTTCTCGTCGACAACATCTACAACTTTGAACCGGACAAAAAGACGTTCGATGCGGACGGTTGGGTTTGGTTGAAGTGGTCGGCCGAAATCGAGCGGGAGATGAAGGTTCAAGGGGTATCAGCCCAGCAACTTTTTTATTTTTACAATCAGGTGGGCGATTGGGATTTGTCGTTGACCCCTGGAAGCGAGAATCCCGTCAAGCTGGCGGATGGTCGGCATTATCAAAAATTCAGGTTCTCCGGCCATTTTTATGCCAATGAACTGGACTTTAGAAAGTATCCGTTCCAAACCATTACTTTGCCGATGGCGTTGGAGTTGAATCCCGGCAAATTTGTGGTTCAGGGTGAAAGGATCAAGATGGCAATCGACCAGAAAAACTCGGGGGTCGGTGCCTATATTGATCTTGGCGGATATCTCACCACGGGATTTACCTTTACGAATTATCTCCATCGTTACGAAAGCTCGCTTGGAGATCCGAACATTACCAATGAGGCCAGTCAGGTCCCGCAGGCCCGTATGGAAATCTCCTATGAAAAGGCCCTGGTCGCCACTGTCCTCAAATTGCTCCTGCCCTTGATTACGGTCATGGCCCTCGCCCTTTTTTCACCTTCGATCTCTTCAAGTGGTTGGGATGTTCGAGTAGGGATCCCGCCTACGGCCTTACTGACCTTGATTTTCCTGCAGCAGACCTATCAGACGTGGCTTCCTGAGCTTTCGTACATTACCTTTCTCGATTCTGTCTACAACATTTGCTACTACGCTAATCTGATGCTCTTCGGTCTTTTTCTTTGGGGCACCAATGAGTACAGCATGGCATCCGAAGAGGAAAAACCTGCGGTGGTGGACCGCATCGACCGAATCGATCGTTATTTTCAGGTACTGCTTGTCGCGATGCTGATTATCGGTATCAGTGCTAACTGGTTCTTTATCGCAGATAGAGTCAACTGAGGCTCATGCGGTGGCGCTCAAGTCAGGGAAGAAAGCTTCCGGGTATCAGAACCTGAGGCGAGTCTTGCTAATGGTTGCGCTATGGAGTTCCCATGCTCAATTCGCGCATGCCCTCTTCGATGCGGGTTCGGAAGAGCAAGTCACATCGGCCGCTGATGAGGAATCGTGTGGGTTTGGTCACCTGGTATCACCAATGGATGATCCTGGGCCTGATCTCGCCAATTTTCCGAACAGTTCCTATACCCTGAAACCGGGGGGGTTCTACATTGAAACGGCACCCTTGAGCTTCTACGGGTCCAGCCCTGATGTTCCCTCCCAGTGGAATCTGTCCTATCTGATGCGATATGGGCTGGTTGAAAATGTGGAGCTTCGGCTGTTTTCAAATGGCGTGACCTTTCGGCCTGGCGAAACGGGGACGTCACCCATCGCGATCGATACCAAGGCGCATTTGACGTCTTATCAGGATGAGTATTTCAATGCCTCGGTCGGCATTGAGGCCTATGTCCAGCCACCTAATTGGTTGGCCACATCCGATTTTCGGCAGCCCTTTCAGTATTCGGCAACCTTTTTGTTTGATCATGATCTTCCGCTAGGGATTTCCTTTGAGTGGAATGTCGGCATGGTTCGGCAACTCGGAATGGGTCTAACGCGGACTAAGCCTACGGTGCAGTGGGCCTTTCAGCGAGATGTGATTGACGGTGTGGCGGTCTTCATTCAGGGCTTTCACAATGCTTCAACATTGCCTGGTGTCCCGACCAGCCAGATAGCGCTGATGAATGACCGTCAGGTCGATGTGGTGGGTTTGGGTGCGCAGTGGATTGTCAGTCCGCGATTTTCACTTTATGGCAACATGAACTTCGGGATTACGAGCCTCTCCCCAAAACAAATTGCCATTGCTGGATTCGCGGTGGCGTTCTGAGCGAATGGCCATTGAACAAACGCATTTTCCTATGTCTCCACGCCTGACCCTCGAAGGCCGTCTTAAGGTATCGATCGGATTGATTCTTCTGATCATTGTGGTGCTGGGTTTTCTCTGGTCGGTCCGGGATGCCAAAGAAGACGTTCGTCAGGAAGCCATGGCCAGTGTTGGGCTGGCTTTGGGTCTGATTGATGCGACGATTCAACCGGATAGCCTCGAATCTTCAAGCATCCCGGGCTGGATTTCCAGAATTGGAGCGCTGGATCGAATCAGACATCTTCGGATTAGTGCAACTCCACTGCATTTTTCCCCGCTTTCACCCCCATCGCAGCCTCCATCAGGGCACATCCCTGCGGTTCCCAACTGGTTTTCAAAAGCGGTGATGTCCGCTCCGATTGTTGCAACCCGCGAGATCACCGTGAGACCTGATCTCACGATGCGGATTCGTATCGAGTCGAACGCCGAGGATGAAATTCGTGAAGCCTGGACGCAAACACGCGATTTCATGATGCTGCTTGCGATCTTTGCCGTCGCTGTGTACCTCTCCGTCCATCTCATTGTCGGGCGCGCGCTGCGTCCCGTCGGCCGCATTCTCGGGGGGCTTCAGCAAATTCAGGCGGGGGATTACGACACCCAGCTCAAAATTCCGGGTCTTCCTGAACTCGACCGGATTATTGAAGGTATCAACCATGTGTCAAAGACTCTCAAGGAGACGCGTGACGAAAATCGGGCATTAACACGTCATTCGCTGGTCATTCAGGAGGAAGAGCGCCGGATACTGGCCAAGGAAATGCACGATGAGGTGGGGCAGAACCTCACGGCCATCAAAATGATGAGTGCTTTGGTTCCAGAGGTCGGGCCAAATCGCGAGCAGGCCGCGCTTGAAATCCAGCGCTTGTGTGATCGTCTTTTTACCGTCGTGCGTTCGATCATCCATCGCCTAAGGCCCATGATCCTGGAGGATCTGGGCCTCAAGGCTGCACTTGACGACCTTGCAGAGCATTGGCGTTCCATGGCCCCTGGACTCCAGATTTCCATTCGCTGTGATGCATCACTCGAGCATTTATCCGGGGAAAGCGCGCTTGAGATTTACCGTATCGTCCAGGAGGCGATGACCAATATCGTTCGGCATTCTGGAGCGACCGAGTCGGAAGTCAGTATCTTTCCCAGGGATCCACATCAGCTTCTCGTGGTCGTAAGGGATAACGGCAGAGGGCTTTCTTCGAGCGACAGTCGCCGGGGATTCGGTCTTTTGGGGATGCGCGAGCGGGTGGCGAGCCTTGATGGTCGTTTCCAACTGATGTCAGAGCCCGGGCAGGGGCTTGAGATCCGGATCAGCCTTCCGATAGAGGACATTCAAAATGGCTGATCGGAAGGGCAAGGTCATGCTGGTCGATGATCATGCGGTCGTTCGTGCCGGCTACCGTATGCTCCTCGAGATGCAGGAGAGCTATTCGGTGGTCAGCGAGGTTGAAACCGGCGAGGCCGCCATTGCAGCTTATCCGAATACCCAGCCTCAGGTTGTCATCATGGATATCAATCTTCCAGGTTGCAGTGGGATTGAAGCGACCCGAAAGATCATGGCGCTTGACCCAAAAGCGAAGATTTTGATCTTCAGTATTCACGCAGAAGCCATCTATCTAGCGCGCGCCTTTGAGGCCGGCGCTTCGGGTTACCTTTGCAAAAGCAGTTCACCAGGCCAGATGATCGAGGCCGTGGATGCGATCATGCGGCATGGACACTACCGGGATCCGAATGTCCCCCAGGTCGGCGCCAAGAATTTCGAAAGCATTCAGGATCCAGTTCGATTGCTTTCGGCCCGGGAATTTGAAATCTTTCAGCTGCTTGGGCGAGGTCTTGCGTCCCGAGAAATCAGTGAGGCTTTGGCCGTAAGCCCGAAAACCATTTCAAACTCACTGGTCATCATCAAGGAAAAAATGGCGGTGGGGTCTACTGCCGAGCTGGTCAAAATTGCATCGCGCCTGGCTGAGGAACCTTTGGGACAGGTTTCGGGAATTCTTCCCTAGGCATCGGCGCATCCGTTGATTAAATTGCAAGATGAGTGAGCCAGCCTCAGGCTCTTAACAGGGCATCATCCCTTGATGTCTTCTCTTCAATTGATTGATGTTTTCCTTTCCCATGTTCGCTTTCCGATCTCTTCCATTACTCCGAGTCGCTGTCACTTCCCTTCCTTTGATCTTCGGAGCGCTGGACGTGCAATCGGAGGAGATGTCCAAAGCCTCTGGGCCTATCAGCGGGGAGACGGTGGCTGAGAGCCAGGGAGGATCGAAGGAGGGTAAGAGCGAAAGAGGCGATGCCCCGGCTCACCCTTCGCTTGATGCGTTCGAACTCCCAGAGGTCAACGTGGTCGGGAATACGCCCATCGGGACCATCGGGCTTGATCCCAAAAAGATCTCCGGGAATGTTCAGGCCCATGAGGATGAGGAGATCAACCGTCATGAGTCGATCCTTTTTCCTGACTTTCTGAACCGGCGTCTTGAAAGCGTCAACATCAATGATGTTCAGAACAATCCCTATCAGCCCGATATCACCTACCGCGGGTTTGAGGCCTCTCCCATCCTGGGGACGCCAATTGGTGTCTCGGTCTATCAGGACGGCGTCAGGGTCAATGAACTTTTCGGGGATACCGTCAATTGGGATTTGATCCCTCAGGTGGCCATTGCCAACATGGAGATGATTCCAGGTTCCAATCCCTTGTTTGGTCTTAATACCCTCGGCGGTGCCTTGGAGGTCCGAACCAAGAGCGGTTTCACTCACTCCGGCTTCAACGCCAAGGCTTATGGGGGATCCTATGGACGGCAGAACTATCAGGCCGAGTATGGTGGGCACAATGGAAACTTCGACTGGTATTTTGCCGGCAACTATTTTGGCGATGGCGGCTGGCGTCCTTATTCACCGACGGGCGTCGCGCAGTCTTTCAGCAAGATCGGTTACGAAGATGAAAAAACCGATCTGGATCTTTCCTTTACCTTTGCGGACAACAATATGCAAGGTGTGGGCCCCACCCCCTTCAACTGGTTGTCCCAGAACTGGAAGTCCATCTATACCGCGCCGGATGTGACCCAGAACACGATGTATTTTGTGACGCTCAAGGGCAGTCATCAGCTGACCGATGACTTGCAGGTGAGTGGGAACGTCTATAACCGCAATAGTTACAGTTACAACTACAACAGCAACACCAACGAAGATTGTGAGCAACTGATCAGCGGCACGGAGTGTACGACCCGTGAGGGAGAGGTGGTTCAGCCCGCTAATTACGGCTCCACTACGACTCGCCAGAATGGTACCGGGGTCAATCTTCAGTTAACCGCAACGCCCAGGATTCTCGATTATGAAAATCAGTTCGTTTTTGGTGGCGGCTATAACTATGGGGGTTCCAACTTCAAGGTCGGAACTCAGGACGCCATCTTCGCACCCACCCGCTACGAATATGCCACGTCTCCCACGGAGACGACCGTCAAGATCAATGGTCAGACGGCCTACAGCAGCCTTTTCATGGCTGATACCTTTTCCGTCACCGACTGGCTGCACACCAATGCGGCCATGAATTGGCAACAGGCCGAGGTACAGACAATCGATCAGATGGGAACCGCCCTGAACGGGAATAATCTTTATTCCAGAGTCAATCCATCCGCAGGTCTGACCCTCAACCCTCTGGATGCCTTGAAGGTGAATACCTCCTTGGAGGACTTCACGACCTACTTCAACTACAACGAGGGAATGCGCGCGCCGACGGCGGTTGAACTCAGCTGCGCGGATCCTGCTGCTCCTTGTTCGCTTCCCAACGGATTTGTATCCGATCCCCCTCTCAAGGCCGTTGTTGCACAAACCATGGAAGTGGGCGCTCGCACGCACATTGGGAAATATCTCAAATGGAACATGGCGCTTTATCAGACCAATAGTCAGAACGATATTCTGTTCCTGAATAGTCCTGGGAGTGTCATTAATGGCTACTTCAGCAATGTCGGTGCGACGCGTCGTCAGGGCATCGAATTTGGCCTGTCCGGGATTGTTCTTGAATCACTCAATTGGTACTTGAGCTACGGGCTGGTCGACGCGACGTATCAGACCAGCGCAGTGCTTGGTAATGCCCTGGGTTCGCAGCAGGTCAAACCGGGTGACAAGATCCCGTCGATTCCCGAAAACACGCTCAAGTTTGGATCAGAGTATGAAATCCTGGAGGGTTGGGTTTTCGGTGGCGATCTTCAATACGCCTCCAG
>JBDKLO010000003.1:0-4216 GCA_039795615.1 Pseudomonadota bacterium | reverse complement strand
TCATTTTGATCCCGCCGCCTGTCGAACCTGTGCACGTGGCAATACAACTCAGAAGCAGCATCCAGAGGGGAGCGAAAAGGGGCCATTCGTTGTAGTTATCGCTTGAGAATCCGCAGTCGGTTGCGATCGATACCACGTTGAATGCAGCGTGCCGAAGGTTGCTGCCGAAAGTCGGGTAGGTCCCCGAGTACCAGAGAATCAAGGCGATGCCGACCGAACTCCCCAGAACCAGAGCCAGATAGGGCAGAGCTTCCATATCGCGACCATAGGCCTCCAGACTTTTTTCCCGGTAGGCGGTGAAATGGGTTGCGAAGTTCATTCCGGCCAGAAGCATGAATACAATCAGGACGGTTTCGATTTCCGCCGAATGGAAATAACCGATGCTTGCATCATGGGTCGAAAATCCGCCCAGGCTCATGGTGGCAAAGGCGTGACAGATCGCATCGAACCAGTCCATTCCTGCAAACTTGAGGGCTACGGTGCAGGCGAGGGTAATCAGGGCGTAGGTCAGCCAGAGATTCTTTGCTGTTTCGGTGATTCGGGGGGTCAGTCGACTGTCCTTCATGGGGCCCGGGATTTCCGCCACATAGAGCTGACGACCACCAACGCCCAGAATGGGGAGAATCGCAACGGCCAGGACGATGATGCCCATGCCGCCGAGCCAGTTGAGTTCGTGTCGCCAGAGGTTGATGGCCGGAGGCAGATAGTCGAGGTTGCTGAGGATCGTCGCGCCCGTGGTGGAAAGCCCGGACATGGATTCAAAGTAGGCGTCGGTAAAGCCCAGATTCTCGATATAGGCCAGGAGCGGCAGGGTTGAGACGCTCGCCATGCCGACCCAGGTTACAAAGACGAGGATGAATCCATCTCGTGCTTTTAATTCGACCTGAAATTGACGCGTCAGCGCCCAGAGGACAAGGCCGGATCCGAGGGTCAGCACCATGTCGAAAAGGAAGATTTCGAGGGTCCCATCGTCATAGATCAGTGAAGTCAGGATGGGCAGGAGATAGGTGAGGCTGTAAACGATCAGCATCAGTCCAAAAATCCGAAGATGCGTCAGAAATCTTTTCATGTCTTGGCGCGAATGCTGTCCAGGGCAGACGTCTGGATGATGACGCCCTGTTCATCGAACTGTACGGTGAGGTTTCTTAGGGTGCGTGCGTCGCGGACACCTTCAGGCCTCAGTGCCAGGGCTGCGGGAATATCCGCCTGATCACCCTTTCCTTCGGTGAAAGGGGCTTGGGGGCGAAGAAAGTTTCGGGTGAGGGTCCAGGCCGTCCAGATCAAAAGAATGCCGAGAATGGTGAGGCCATAAAGCTGCAACAAATCGATCAGGCTTTTATAGCCTCCAAACCAGCGCACCTCGGCGGAAAACTTTCGAACGCCCAAGAGCCATCCACTCAGGGAAACCAAAGGGACCAGAAAATAGATCCACAGAGACCAGCAGGCCAGCGAGACAAACCACGATCCGAGGCGCTGAGTCAGGCTCTGAAGGTGGGGGAGCTCAATGATCAGGTCTTCCTGTTTCATCGTTGCCTCAGCCCCCGATCAATGGTGACCCAAACGGCCCGTTGTCCCCGTTTCTTGCGAATGGCCCGGAAAAAGCCATTGACCGTCGTTCCGACGTTGATCAGCCAGTAAACGATGGGATACCAGATCATCCAGTAATAGTAGCGCGCCAGCCCACCGGTCTTTCTCTCGTAACGTGCATCGATGAAAAGGCTGACGCCGAACTGAATCAGACAGGTGATGCTCAGGAGCATGCTGGTCCAGCTGGGTGAAAGATCCTCAAGCCGCTCCCTGTGAGTTTCGTGAAAGAGTTCCATGGGGAGAAAGATCAGGGTGGCAAAGACCAGAAACGACCAGCTGATACTGATGACCGATTCCAGATAGAGCAACCACATGGCCCGAGAGCGCCATCGCCACATGCTCCCGAAATAACGGATGAGAACTTCAACACCCCCCTGTGCCCATCGGGTTCGCTGCTTCCAGAGTCCCTGCAGGGTTTCTGGCATCAGGACCCAACAGAGGGCTCTGGGTTCGAAGCGGATCGTCCAGCCGGCCAACTGGAGTTTCCAGCTGATATCGATATCCTCGGTGACCATGTCGGGACTCCAGTAGCCGACATCAGCCAGAGCCGATTTCCTGAAAGCACCAATGACACCGGAGATGGTGAAGATCCGGCCATAGAGTCTTTGCGCTCTTTTGATCATGCCGACAATCGCTGAGAATTCACCGACCTGAACCCGCCCGAGGAGCGTCGAACGGTTACGGATTCTTGGATTACCTGTGACCGCCCCGACATCGGGATGCTTGAT
This sequence comes from Pseudomonadota bacterium, assembly GCA_039795615.1. Classification (GTDB taxonomy): domain Bacteria; phylum Pseudomonadota; class Gammaproteobacteria; order Methylococcales; family Methylococcaceae; genus UBA6136. The sequence goes on along the minus strand of JBDKLO010000003.1, from coordinate 1,901 downwards.
GAAGTGCCTGACGAGCCAGAGGATGGCATCCGGAGCCAAGAGGGCGTCGCCATCGATACAGACCAGATAATCACTGTCGGTCAGAAGGGCTGCGGTCCTGAGGCCCACCGCTTTACCCTGGTTGCTGGCCAGGTTGATGATCCTGAGGTTCGGGTAGGTCTCGCAGAGCGTCTGAAGGATCTCGAGGGTATTGTCCCGACTGCCGTCATTGATCGCCAGAATATCGAAATGGGGATAATTCTGGGCCGCGCAATATGCGATGGTTTCCCTCACATTGTCGGCTTCGTTGTAGCAGGGAACCAGAATCGAGACCTTTGGGGCCTCACTCAGCACCGGTGGCTCGAGGATATCCCCCGCCTTCCGGCGCTCATGGCGCCAAAAATAAACCACCGCCCCGATCATCCAGACGTAGGCCATGAAAAGCGGGTAATAGAACATGAACCGCGCTAAGGCATCATCAATCAATGACCACTCGGGCAGGGCGATGAGTGCATTCAGCGACAAAAGCTCAGGTAAATCGCCAAAGAGGCTTTGAAGGCGGGCGGTCCAATCCTCGATGGAGGGGTCAAGCTTCATGCGTCAGGTTCAGGGTTTTACTTCAACCGCAAAGACTTGGTTCAGGGTGCTCAGTGCAGGCTGGTCTGCAAAGACATTATCCGGATAGTAACCGAGATGCTGTGCCCCTGCCTTCCTGAGAAGACTGATCTGGCTTTTGAAGATCTCCATGGGGATCGGTTTTTGGGTATTCCAATCGACCGTTTGGAGTTCGAAGACCATTTTCTCAAGCCCATGAGGATATTGTCCGACCTTTTGCGCCAGCTCCTGAAGCCACGCTACAGGTTTCTCGGCCTTTTCCATGAAGGGCATGGCCTCAATCGCGACATAGTCATAGTGCGAGAGAAACGCAGGAAGAGATTGGGCGTACCACTCTTCGCTCTCCGGTTGCATGACCGGGAGTGCGTAGAGATTGCGGGCGGTTTTGAGATAGGGTCTAAAGACTTTTGCCCGCTCCGTCAGGTAGTCCGTGTACTGGGTCATGAGCTCGGTTTTATGCCGGGCCCAAGCCTGACGCATTTTTGGCGTGCCGTGAAGGGTCTTGAAGTCCGCCGGCAAGCCCCAGACTTCCTGGGTATAGCGGAGCGCCTTGGGTGAGACATCCTCATAGTCCGAGAGGATGCCATCATCGTGGAACAAGATGCCATCAAACGAAGCAAATTTCGCGATGTCCTCGTAAAGGTCTCCCACCCAGCGGCGACCTTCGGGACTGAATGGCGAAATGCGGCTGTAAATATGCGAGGGAACCTGAGGGCGTCCATCGCGCCACTCCATCACCCGCCAATCATCCGGCACGTCGGCTTTATAGGCCATCATGGGCATCCAGGCGTACACCTTAACGCCCGCCCGGGTTTTCAACTGCCATGCGACTCGGTTGAAAAGATCGGCTTTGACCGGCAAATGACGGTTAGGGAAATAAAGGGCGTCGGCATTGCCGTCGCCGTCGGGGTCGGAGTAGGCCTGAAGGTAAACCGTATTGGCGCCGCTGGCCCGAATCCTTTCGATGACGGCCCCGAGATTGCGTTCGGTCTGCTCGGGGTCACGATCATGAATGTAATCCATGTCCTGATGAACCACGCGCAATGGACGATCCGCCCGAAGGCCCTCGACGATGGCTGCGAACTGTTTTTCATTCGGGTCATCGGCAATCAGGAGCCGATGCATGGCCCGGAGGTCAGCAAGGGTATTCAGGCCATCCCAAAGTGCCATGGTGTGGGGCATGCCTGCGTCGCGGGCCGCTTCCAGCAACCATTCGTTATATTCGCCAAAGGGCCAGACCATGACCCGGGGTCTCACGCCGGCGTGCTGCCAGATGAAATTGGCGCTTTGAGCGACCGCCGCATTAA
>JBDKLO010000002.1:0-10767 GCA_039795615.1 Pseudomonadota bacterium | reverse complement strand
TCACCGGCAAGATCCACAAGATCGGCGAGGTGCATGATGGTGCCGCCACCACGGACTTCATGGAACAGGAGCAGGAGCGCGGCATCACGATTCAGTCGGCAGCGACCACGTGTTTCTGGAGAGACCATCGCTTCAACATCATCGACACCCCCGGCCACGTTGACTTCACCATCGAAGTCTATCGTTCGCTCAAGGTTCTCGATGGCGGCGTCGGTGTCTTCTGTGGTTCCGGTGGTGTTGAACCCCAGTCCGAAACCAACTGGCGTTATGCAAACGACTCCAAGGTCGCCCGCGTCATCTACATCAACAAGCTCGACCGTATCGGTGCCGACTTCTATCGCGTCGTCAAGCAGATCAAGGAAGTTCTGGCCGCTGAACCTTTGGTCATGACCCTCCCGATCGGCCGTGAAGACGGATTCGTTGGTGTCGTTGACGTGCTTACCCGTAAGTCCTACATCTGGGACGACTCTGGGGATCCGATGAAGTTCACCGTGGGTGAACCGCCGGCTGACATGGTAGACGACGTTGAAACCTGGCGCGCCGAGCTGATCGAGAAGGTTGTCGAGCAGGACGACGACGTCATGGAAAAGTACCTCGAAGGTGAAGAACCCGATGTCGAGACCATCAAGCGTCTGATCCGCAAAGGCACCATCAAGCTCGACTTCTTCCCGACCTTCTGTGGCTCTTCATTCAAGAACAAGGGCGTTCAGCTGGTTCTCGATGCCGTCATCGACTACCTGCCGAACCCGACCGAAGTAAATCCGCAGCCTGAAGTCGACCTCGAAGGCAACGAAACCGGCAACTTCGCTGTCGTTGATCCGGCAAGACCGTTCCGCGCACTCGCCTTCAAGATCATGGATGACCGTTTCGGCGCCCTGACCTTCCTGCGCATCTACTCCGGTAGCCTCAAGAAGGGCGACACCGTCCTCAACACTGCAACCGGCAAGACCGAGCGTATCGGCCGTATCGTTGAAATGCATGCCAACAACCGTCAGGAGCTTGACGCTTGCCAGGCCGGTGACATTGTTGCCGTACTCGGCATGAAAAACGTTCAGACCGGTCACACCCTGGCTGACCAGAACAACCCCGCCACCCTCGAACCCATGGTCTTCCCCGATCCGGTCATCTCGGTCGCCATCGCGCCGAAGGACAAGGCCGGCAACGAAAAGATGGGCATCGCTCTCGGCAAGATGGTTCAGGAAGATCCGTCCTTCCACGTCTCAACCGACGAAGAAAGTGGCGAGACCATCCTCAAGGGCATGGGCGAACTTCACCTCGACATCAAGATCGACATCCTGAAGCGTACCCATGGCGTTGAAGTCGTCGTCGGCAAGCCGCAGGTGGCCTATCGCGAAACGATCACCCGCCCGGTCGAAGACGAATACACCCACAAGAAGCAGTCCGGTGGTTCAGGTCAGTACGCAAAGATCAACTACACCATCTCTCCCGGCGAACCCGGTTCAGGATTCACCTTCCAGTCCACGGTCACCGGCGGCAACGTTCCCCGTGAATTCTGGCCGGCGGTCGAAAAGGGCTTCAAGAGCATGGTCGACAAGGGCACCATGGCAGGCTTCCCGGTTGTTGACTTCTCCGTCAACCTGACCGACGGTGGCTTCCACGCGGTCGACTCTTCATCCATCGCATTCGAAATCGCAGCGAAGGCGGCCTTCCGTCAGACCATGCCGAAGTGTGCCCCGCAGCTGATGGAACCGATCATGAAGGTCGACACGTTCAGCCCGGATGCCAACGTCGGTGACGTCATCGGCGACCTTAACCGCCGCCGTGGCATGATCAAGTCACAGGAAGCAGGCCCGACCGGTGTTCGCATCAAGTCGGAAGTTCCGCTTTCCGAAATGTTCGGCTACATCGGCGATCTTCGCACGATGACTTCAGGCCGTGGCCAGTTCTCCATGGAGTTCTCGCACTACAACCCCTGCCCCAAGCAGGTTGCGGATGCGGTCATCAAGGAAGTTCAGGAACGCAACGCCCAGAAGGACTAATCTCCCCAAGGCGTCCCCAAAGGGCGCACCTCCCCACCGTGGGGGGTGCGCCCTTTTTTATGGGCATACACGGAATCCGAGCTTCGGCATCCTCCTGATTCGCCTCGGATCTGACCCCCATACGGAGACTCATGATGACCGATCAACCCGCCATGGATGAATTCACCTACCTGTCCGTCCTGATCGGATTGATTCTCGGCCTAGGCATCACTCAATTGATGGAGGGCTTTGGTCGGCTTTTGCAATTACGTGACCGGATGATCAGGTATTGGCCCGTTAAGCTCTGGGGTGGCGTGCTTCTGATGTTCCATATTCAGGCCTGGTGGGCCATGTACGAACTCCGGCACATTCCCCACTGGACATTCCCCTCCTTCATCATGGTCCTCATTCAGCCGGTTTTGTTATTCCTTCTCTCAGCACTGGCTCTACCAGACTCAAGAGAGGATCACCCTATCGATCTCAAAACGGCGTTCATCGGCCATGCGCCCTTTACCTTTATCGTGGCCACCTTGATGGTGCTCTCCAGTCTCCTCAAGGAATACTGGCTCTACCACCGACTCCCACATGGGCAAAATCTGGGATTCCATGGGCTTTTTGTTCTCCTTTTTATCACCGGCTCCCTTATTCCAACGGAGCGGTGTTACCGGCTCGTCATCACCGGTTCCGCGCTAATCCTAGTGGTCTACATCAGCTCTTTGTTCCTTCGCCTGGATTAACCGCCCAGCCCCCATTGACGCTGATCGTGAGCAAAACCCTTTATTCATCACTGATAGGCATATGCCTGATCCTGACCTCGTTCTCGCCGAGGGCAGAGCCCATCCCTCAGCCTTCTTCAGGATGTCTATCCCCCCCGAAAGCATTGGAAAAAGACGGGAAATCGACCCCGGATTGCGATCCGGGAGCGGTCAGGACGCCACGATCAGACGACCTTTCGGTTAGTGAAGCGTCCACACCCAAAAACGATGCCAAGGGATCGACAGCCCCCGAGTACTCCAATAATCGGCCTCGCCAGTCACTCGGTGCCATCGAAAGCCAGCGTAGAGACGAACTCTCGGGCAAGGAACTTTGGAAGAACCATGAAAATCTGACCCTACACAACGTCCTCCATATGCCCGACTGGGTGTCTTTCAGCATGGAGGAACGGGTCCGCTATGAAGATTACGCGACGCCCTGGCGAGGTGGATCCCCGGGAAAGACCTCTCTGGTAGGCCAGTATGCCTTCCCCATCCAGTCGGTGGTCTGGGCTGAAGCACGATGGACCGATCAGTTCAGGACCGCTTTTGAATTCTGGGATGCACGCCAATATGGCGGGCCGGATCAAGCCTATATCGACAAGAGGGGGCAATGGATCACACGCGATTATCCCGATAGCCTGACGAGCTCCATGATCAACACCGGACAGTTTGCCCAGGTTTATGCGGCATGGATTGAACGAAGCCTGTTCGGAAGTTCATTCGACAGCGAAACCAAAGCCGGTCAGATGACCCTGAGCATCGGCAGTCAGCGCCTGATCGGTCGGGCGGCATTCCGTAATACCCAGCAGCAATATGTCGGTGTTCAGCAGCGCTTTCGAAGCCAGGACGGTGTGGATGAGCTCCTCGGGTTTGCCAATGTTCCTGAAGCCCTGATGCCAGGCGCCACACCGAACGGAACCAGAAACACCCAGCAGTTGCTTCACAACAACGTGGTCTGGAATCGCCCCCTCGAAGACAGCTACTTCACCGGTGGCATCCTGACGCACAGGATCAACCCGGCCACAGCAGGCGAACTCTATCTTTACTACCTGAATGAAGGCCCGACAACAAACCTTCAACGTCACCTCTTTTCACCGGGGCTCCGCATCGTGACCCCTAGCCGCAAGGGAGAACTCAACTACGAATTTGAAATCATCGGCCAGACCGGAAGCTCCGTAATCAAGACTCCGAGCGCCAATCCCAGGGGCAAGGAGGGCTATCTCCCAGCGCAGAACGTGGGATCGCTGTACCAGCACATCCATGTCGGGACCACCTTCGATACCTCATGGGATCCCAGACTGACCGCCCAATGGGACTACGGAACCTCCCATTTCGACACACTCTATGGCCCGACGGTATTCGAGTTTGGCCCCACCGGAATCGGCGGATTCTTTTCCAATCGAACCAACATCAATTCACCGGGCTGGAAATTCGAGTTTCTGCCCCACCGCGATGTCACGGTCTACCTCAATCAACGCTGGTGGTGGACGGCTGATGCCACCTCGACTGCCGGATGGGCAGCGGCCAGCATCTTCAATCCGAGCAATCGTGTGAATTATCAGGGGAGTTACATCGGCGAGACCCTCGAGCTCAATGCCCGCTGGGATGCCCATTACAACATCGCGTTTCAGGGCGGATGGCAGGTGCTGATGAAAGGCGATCTGGCGGTCTTTGGAACGGGTGCTCCTGGCATCACCTGCAACGGCGTCACGGTGACAAGCTGTCTTGGAAGCCATCCGAATGGCAGCAACGTGAATTACTTCTATCTCCAGACCGAGATCCGGCTCTAGAGGCGCCCAAACTCGCTGAGAGGCTCGGGCGCCCCGGGCTAGGGCTTATTCGTCAGTTGACTGAAATGCAAGGTGACGGGCCTCATAGGCCGATTCAAGCGCCTCAACCGCCTCCCGATCCTCGATCAGGACGTCACAGAGGTAATCAAGATATTGCTGATGGTGACGTTTCAGCTGCGAATCCGTCGGTTCGACATGGACCGTCTCGAGCATCAGGCGGAGATGAGACAGATAGTGACGCCGCAGCACCACGTCGCTCGGGACATGCGATCCGGGTTCTTCATCCTGAGAATCGAATTCGATCATCGACATCGGATCGAAGATGGCAATGTCATCTTCATCAAGCGTCGTCAGACCCTCAGGTTCATGAGCAACTGTCCAGGTTTCCGTCGTGGATTCCAGCTCAGGTTCGTGGGCTGAGGTGGGGGTGGGCGTTTCAGTGACAGGCGCTGACGCCACGGCCACTGAACCGGGAGCACCGGCGTCATGGACCTCGACAAAACGGGAAATCACGAAAACCGCGCCCGCATAGCCGATGAGGGCAAGCGGAAAATCGACGAAAACATATTCAAGCATGACTGGTCCTCAACAGAATCCGCAGGTAGCTGCTTCAAAGCAGGTCCTGCATATGGTTTTTGGGGTCGAAGGGCCCCTGCAAAATACAAAACAGAGGCCCATGAACTCACGGTTCCTCCGTCTGACCTTTACATGAGACCACAGCCGATATAAAAGAACCAATCGTCATTTACTAATGAAACGATTCGCGGCATGAATGAAAAGAAAAAAGCCCGTTGAACTCCATGAATTCGTTGAACTAATCCCGACCTTTTCTGTCAGAGAAACGATCCATTTACAAAGACGACCACATCGTCGACAAAACAACGACCCGTGCCGGGGCTTTCGATGCTCCAGGGCCTGAAGGAGAACCCCTCATGTATTCACTTGAACCGGTCTTTGCACGATTGACTCTGGGCTTTTCCGTGGCGGGCTTCATCGCCTGTGCAGCGGGTATCCTTTCCGGGGAAGGTTTTCCCAATCTCATGATGGACATCGGGTTTGGCGCCATTCTGGCCGCATGGATGTCCTGGGGAATGTCGGAGATTCTGGGTCGCGTTGCTCGCATCGAGGTCCGCATTCGCAGGAACCGCTACCGGGAAGACTGATGATGAAGGCCATTCATACGCTCGCTATTCTCATCGCACTGGCCCTTGGCATCTATTTCGGTATTAACATCTGGCAAGAAAATGTCCAGATTTACGCGTCTAGTTGCGAAACGCCTTCAGGGTTCCAGCTCCCGACCTGGGTCTGCCGTGAGATCGTCAATTACCGGTATATCAAGGACAACTGGTAATCCAATCTCCTGAAATGAGCAGTGCCTTAGGTTTCTTGCGTCAGTTATGATGACGGTAATGACCTCTAGGATGCCCCAATGAATTTGCCACACCGTTCAGTCAAATATCTCCCCCTCCTCGCCGCCTGGCTTTTCGGCATGAGCTTTTCGTGTCTGGCCATGAATGGTGGACCCGATGGCCCCTGGGGCGATTTCCCAAGAACGCAGCCGCAAAGCCGCTATGAAAGTGATCCTGCAGCAGATCCGCACCACGTCTTCGGTGTGACCAAAGCCTTTTCACCCTATCAGGATCCTGATCCCAAGGAGGCCGCTAACCTCCCGAATCCCCTCGATGATCCGGATTTCTCAAGTTACAACCTGATCGTCGTCATCAGCAAGGCCGATGATGATTTCTGGGGACGCCAGCAAACTCTCAGGGTTTACCAACGTGGGGCTGGCCTCATCTACTACTGGCTGGTCTCCACCGGCATGCAGGGACATGAGACGCTCTCCGGTTACTTCAGCCCCAAGGGGTTTTCATCCAGCCACTGGTCTCGTGAATACGATGCCCCGATGCTGTGGTCGGTCTTCTTCCATGGGGGCGAAGCGCTCCACTCGTCTCTGGATAGACATTCGATCGAGGACATGGGCAAGGCAGCGGAATCCCACGGCTGTGTCCATGAAGAGGATTACCGGGCAGAAGAAATGTTCCACCTGGTCGGACACAGTGGCTATGGGGCGGTCGACCAGATCAACGAGAAAACCGGTCGGAAAACCGGTGCAACCGTGATGGCTTACCGAACTCTGGTGATTATTGGGCCGGGTCCCCGCTGGGATCGGGTCAATACACCCTCCTCTGTCGGCGCAAGTTCAGACGGTCCTCTGTCACAGCCGATCGTCGATGATGGCACCACGCCGGCACCCTCTCAGCTCAAATCCGTGACCCAGAGCGAATATGACCAAATTCAGGCGGCTCAGGGCGGCGCTCGATACACCCCGCAGTCTGACAATTACGGGGCTTCGAGCGTGGAATCGGTAAATACCTCCCCCTCACGCTGAGACCCCCATCATGGCCCTCGGGGGGACAGAGGTCCTTCGGCGCCTCCTGGAGGGGCCCGATCTTCTGGTCATGCCCTGCTGCTTTGACGGGCTTTCGGCACGATTGATCGAACGTGCCGGATTTCCCCTGACCTTCATGAGCGGGTTCTCCGTGGCGGCTGCCCGACTGGGTCTCCCGGATACCGGACTCATTTCCTATGGCGAGATGATCGATCAGGGTCGATCGATACTGGAATCAGTCTCGATTCCAGTGATCGGTGACGGGGATACCGGGTATGGCAATGTCGCCAATGTTCACCGCACTGTTGAAGGCTATGCCCGTGCTGGGTTTGCAGCCATCATGATCGAGGATCAGGTCGCCCCCAAACGCTGTGGGCATACCCAGGGTAAGGAGGTCGTGAGTCGCGAAGAGGCTCTTATCCGTATCAAGGCGGCCATCAGGGCGCGTGATGCGGGGGCCGAGATTCTGATTCTGGCCCGGACCGATGCCCGCGCAACGCTCGGGATCGAAGAGGCGCTATGGCGCATGGAGGCCTTTGAAGACCTTGGGGCCGATATTCTTTTTCTGGAAGCGCCCCAGGCTGTCGCCGAAATGGAGGCGTTCAACCGCCGGGTGAAAAAACCGACCATGGCCAATCTGATCCATGGCGGGAAAACACCGGTTCTTTCTGCGGCGGAACTTGAAGCCCTGGGCTTCCGGATTGCGGCCTACCCTCTGGCGCTCATCGGATCCGCTGTAGCAGCGATGGAGCAGGCCCTTGCGACCCTAAAGTCAGGTGACATGCCAGAAACTCAAGTCGGATTTCGTCATCTGCTCGATGTCGTCGGCTTCGATGACTACAATCAACGGCTTGAGGATTCCTGATCCTTACTACTGGTAAAGGTCCGGAACGATCCCGCCCGGAGGAACCCCCTCGGCCTTTCCGCGATCATCAAAGGTCACCGTCACACGCTTGGAGCGTGAACCAAAGGAGATGGGATCCGAGACGGTAAAGATCCAGGTCAGTCGCCAGTCGTTGGTCCCTTCGACCTCGCTGGGCGGGGAGCCCATGACCGCGATGACTTCATCACGCGTCATGCCCTTCCGGATCTTGAGGGCATTGTTTTCCTCAAAATCCGTTCCTAATGTCGAACACCCTGAAAGGGCCATGACCCAGAGGATCAGAAGGGGGCGAAGGGGACTCAACGGGTTCACTCGATCACTCCATTTTGCCGGGTGCCTTCGACGGCCTCGACATCCCCGGCATCAAGCCTTCCCAGCGCCTGCGCCAGCTGTGCCTTGCCAATCCGCCAGTTGTAATGGGCCTGCACATAGCTGTAACGGGCATTTGCGAGGTTGTTCTCGGCGTTCGTGACCTCGACGATATTTCCCACCCCCTCGCGGTAACGCCCAAGGGCAACACGCTCGGCTTCCTTGGCACTATCAAGCAATTCTTCGGTGTTATGAAGATTGTCCTTGGTCGCCGCCAACGTGTAGTAGGCCTGCCAGACCGATTGCGTAATGGCCTGTTCCAACTGGTCCCGCGATGCGGCCTGCGCCTCAACCTGCTCTTCGGCTGCACGGACCTGATAGGAATTATTGAAGCCGGTGAAGAGAGGCACCGAAACCTGAACCCCCACGGCCCAGCTTGAGATCGCTGTCGAATTGATGCTGTCGAGATAGGAATAGTTGCCGACCAGCGAGAGCTGGGGCATTCCCTGGGAGCGCATGGCCAACACATTGGCCTGACCGGACTTGACCTGAGCCTCGGCCGCCGCGAGGTCTGGGCGGGCATCCCGGGCAATATCGAGCAGGCTCTCGACATCCTTCTCCCGCTCAGGATCCGGAGCCACCAGATTAGGGGCCTCAAATTCGAGGCTGTGATGCGGATTGAGGCCCATCGCATTGGCGATCGCGCCCAGTGCGGCCTTGGCGTTCCCTTCGGCCGTGCGCCGATTGACCTTGGCTTGTGCCAAAGTGGTCTGGGCCTGAAGCTTGTCGCCGAGTGCTGCGGACCCTACCTGGAATCGATAGGCCGCCGAATCATAGGCCACCTGCATTGATTTCACGGTTTGCTCGGCCGCCTCCAGTGAAGCCCTGGACGCAAACAGCTGATAGTAAGCCTGCAGCGCTGAAAAAAGGACCGTCTGAATCGTTGCCGCATGTTGCCAGTTGGCTGCCTCCAGCGCCTGACGCGCGGTTTCAACGCGTGCAGCACGGCCACCAAAGTCAAACAACAGATAATTGACGCTGAGCTGGGGTACAACGCGTGTGTACTGGGTATTTTTTACCCCACCGCCACCATTCACCGGTACGCCATTGCTGATGCCACCGCCGGCCGTATTCTGGCTGCGAGAAAGCGGCATATTGAAGGTCAGCGAAGGAAGGTACGCCGATTCGGCTGAACCGAACTGAGAGGCCTGCTGCTTCGCCGTAGCCCAAGCCTGACGGGTCTGGGGATTATGGCAAAGCGCCTGATCAATCACATCGACCAGCGTCCAGCGCTCGCCGTGGGCGCCCCGGGGAATACAGGGATCACTGCCCGCCTGTGTGGCGGATCGGCCGGGCGTCGTCGAGACATCGTCATGCGTCCCGAAGGGATCCTCGGGGTACATCGGAAAGCCTTCGCCCGCAAAGGTATCTCCTGCGATCAAAAACAGGGCCAAAAACAGGCAACTGAGCACAGGTTTCATCATGGAGGCTCAGGATGGCTCAGTTGCGTTCGGCCATCACGGGATTAGTGAGGGTGCCGATCCCTTCAATCTCGATCGCAATCGTATCGCCTTCCTGCAACCAGACTCTAGGATCACGCGCCATCCCGACACCTTGCGGTGTTCCGGTCAGGATGACCGTGCCCGGCGTCAGGGTGCAACTGGCACTGAGGAATTCGATCAATGCGGGCACATCGAAAATCATGTCACTGGTATTCGAGTCCTGCATCACCTGACCATTGAGAAGCGTCCGGATGGCCAGCGCATTGGGATTAGGGATTTCGTCCGTGGTGACCAAAGAAGGGCCCAAGGGACAAAACGTATCGAAGGTCTTGCCGCGGCACCATTGGCCGCCCCCGCCGCTTTTCTGCCAATCCCGGGCAGAGACGTCGTTACCGCAGGTGTAGCCCAAAACATAATCGAGCGCGCGCTCTTTCGAAACATTGCGTGCCGTCTTGCCGATTACCACCGCAAGCTCGCATTCGAAGTCGACCCGGTCACTGCGAAGCGTTCGAGGCAACTCGATCGGATCACCAGGATGCTGGACCGAGGCCGGATGTTTCATGAAGAGGATCGGATTTTCGGGAAGCGCTGAACGCGTTTCCTCGGCATGGGCGCGGTAGTTGAGTCCAATACAGAGGATCGCTTCCGGTTTCAAGGGAGCGAGTAGCTTTCGGATCTCGATGACGTCGTCGGTGACCTCAAAGTCACCGAATAAATCCCCCCGAATGGCGTGAGCCCTCCCATCATCCAAGGGCACGGCATGCCGGACGGAGCCGTTCTGGTCAAGGCATCGAATGATCCGCATGGGTCCTCCACTGATCAGGCTGAATGGGTCCCATTGTATCGGCTCGCGCCGCCCCTGAACGGAGTCATGAGGTCCCTGTCGGACAAAAATCCGTCAAAGGAGAATCAACTGAACAGAGATTCAGCTGCGCGATTCGCTTCGAGATTGGTTCTGAAGTGACGGAGGGTATCAGCGCGGTACCAGGTCTTGCCGGCACGATGAATGCTGTGCAGGCCGTAGGTCCGGTGGTGGGTATGATGAGCGAGTTCGGATCGGGTCAGGCCGGTGATGCGAGCGGCATCTTCCGGGGTCAGCAAGTCTTCCTGCATGCGATCAACCACTCGTCACCCCTTTGGCGCGAGCTTCCAGGAAGTTT
>JBDKLO010000001.1:0-24592 GCA_039795615.1 Pseudomonadota bacterium | reverse complement strand
TGAAAACCCGGATGTATGGCTGCAATCTACCTGATCAAAATTTGAATCCTGATCGTTTGCAATAGGAGAGCGTCCATGTATGTGAGAGGGCGGCGGGAGTAATCCCGCCCCCTACTCGATGCGGGTCGGCTGAGATTAGTGATGGGGGTGGAACGTCCGTTTCATCAGCTGAACCCGACCCAACGCCCGATTAATTCTGAGGGTGAGATCACTCAACCACTTTTCCGCGACGGGGTCGATCTTGGTGGCGGACTCGCTGAGGTGCTCGCTCCCGGTGATGCGAATCGTATAGTTTGAAGCGTTGTAGTCGATAGCGACCCGGAGAATCTCCTTGCCATCGACATAGCTGGCGGTAATGGTTTTGCCGTCTGCCGTATCAAAGACCCATCGGTCTTCATCATCGGCCTCGTCCAGGCGGCTCACGTGGCGGTCACCGGCATTTCTGAGGGTCGCACTCACATACTCGGGCCAGGTGGCCACCGGACCATTATCCGGTGCAGAAAGCCCCGTAGCCAAAAGAATGGCGAGTTCTACATCACCTCGGTCCAAGCCGGCTGGGGCATTGGCTTGCAGGATCTGTTTGGGTTGGGTGATGCAGCCCGACATGGAAAGCATCAATAGGCCGATAATCAGAGGGAATCGCATCCTAACCTCAAGGTGATGGTGAGAAACAGGAGACATTGAACCTTGCCGGAAGCCTTCGAAGCAAGCGTTTTCTAGATCTAGGGCTTGGCGGGTGAGGGGTTTGAAGGCGAGGGGCTGACACTGGGATGGTAGAAGGCAAAGCCCTTGTCGTTATCGAAATCAGTGTTGTGATAACTGGACGTCATGTGAGGGTCGTTATCCATCACGGCTGGACCCTTGCCATTCTGGTTGTGACCCCAGTCGTCGCCGGTGCCTTCGCCCCAGCCCCCGAGATTGGTGCCCAATTCCATACCGCCCGTCCCATAGGCCGTCCCCTGATAACCCGCGCCCATAGCGCCTGGTCCCATGGTGTAACCGGCCATGCCCATTCCCATACCCATGCCCATGGGGCCCATTCCCATCCCCATCGGGCTCATGCCATAAAATCCACCGGAACCCATGTAGCCGCCCGCAGGGGAGCCGTATCCACTGCATCCCCCAAAGGCGATCAATGCGCCGAAGAGAACCGCGAATCGAGGGATGAGGGAAAGCCTAATCCGCAGTCGGTTCAAGGCGAACTCGGGGTGGCCGAGGCCTGCTTGTTGTTCCCTTTCTGACCCATCGCGTAGAGATCGTAGGGCAGGGCAAAGGTATCGGTCACCAGCGAGAAGGGAACGTCTGCCAGAAGGACAGGCCCAACCAAAGCGGAGGTCCATACCGGCTGAACTTCCCCCTTCAAGGTTCCGACCATGTCACTTCCATCGCGCTGAATGCCGGGATAGACCGTCCAGTCTGCAGCGGCGGTGTCGTATCGGCTCCGGATGCTGCTACATCCGGCCGTTGCAAGCGCAAGCAGGATCATAAGAGTGCGTGCGGTTATGGGTTTGTGCATAGAATCCTCACTGCGGTGACCGCAAACTTGAGCGGCAGGCATGGCAAGCGCCATACTGGAAGGTATGTTGGGACGCTAGACTAGGATAAAGGTCCCAGATAGGCGCGTCTCTCATTCCAGCTGGCGAGCGTAACACGAAGAGGGATCTTACCTAACATCGTGCCTCCTGATCATAGACCTCCTGAGTGACAATCTGACGAAATTCATCACCTATCTCATTTTTCATGGCATATCATTTCCATTTTATTCAGGGGTCGCTCGGATGAGGGCGCTAAATCACATTTTGGCAATTTCCCTGTGCTTCGTGTTCGGTACCCCGGTTCTTGCCACGGGTCTGGAATCGCATGAGGACACCCTCGTTATCGATGAAAATCTATCCCTTCGTGATGTCATCGACGCTACGTATCAGCACTACCCGCAGCAGGCAATCGTCAAGGCGTATGAGGATGAGGTTCAGGCACTTGAGCAACGAAGCACCAGTTGGATTGCAGGTTACCCAATGGTCTACCTTCAGTACATCGATGACTCCCTGATTTCGAACCGGGGCATTAGTGATATCCAGAGTGGCTATCAGGTACCTGTCTGGATGTGGGGGCAGAAAGAAGCCAGCCAGAAGGTCACGGATCAGTCGTCGGTGGCCGCTGAACGTTATGCGGTAGCCCTCAAGCATGAAATTGCCGGCCTGGTTCGAAATGCGCTCTGGAATATCCGCATTACAGAGAATCGTCGAGACCTGGCGCAAAAGATCCTGACGGTTGCGGACGAGTTGCTTCGGGTGGTCAGACGTCGATTGGAACTGGGTGATATGTCCAAGTCCGACATGTTGCTCGCTGAAAACGACGCCCTTGAAAAGAAATCGCTTTTGATGCAAGCCGAAGCTGAAGTCATTCATGCCAATAAGGCCTATCAAAGTCTGACCCGGACGCGATTGATGCCAGGACGGTTCGAAGAGCAATTGGCCAAGGACATTTCTTTGGCCGATAGCCATCCCGCACTATCCGCCGCCACGGCTTCCGTGGAGCGCGCACAGGCCGAGGTCGATTTTGTAAAGCTCTCAAAACAAGGTAATCAGCCCACAGTCCTTATTGGCACGGACAGTACCTCTGTCAGTCGTCAAAGAGATTATGGAACCGGAACGAACCTCGTTTTTCAGATCCCGATTGGCGGAGACGACTGGCACGCACCTCAGGTGGCGCAGGCCAATGTGCTTCTGAACGAGAAACTCGCCCAAAGAGAGGCGCTGCATCGTCAGCTTGAAAAGGCGGCTCACGAAGCCGCGCACATTCTGGACCTCGATCAAAAGGCCCTGGTGGTCGCATCCCGCCGGAAGGAAATCGCCGAAGAGCAACTACGGATGAGCAAAATTGCACTGGAAAATGGAGAAATTTCCATGATCGATTACCTCAAGATTCAGACCACGGCGCAAACGGCCCTGAGAGATGCAGCGGAACGGAAAATTCTGGTCCTTAAGGACATCTCCACCCTGCATCAGGCGGTCGGAATCAGTCCCTGATTCCTGTTTAGAATCTTCTCGACTCCTTGATGAGGGTGCCGACAGAACGCGTTTTCTCCAGCCATTGATAAATAATGGGCAACACAATCAAGGTCATCGGGGTAGAGGTGAAAAGCCCTCCGATCACGACGATGGCCAGTGGTCTTTGCACCTCTGAGCCCGGCCCTGTCGCAAAGAGGAAGGGAATCAGGCTCAGCATTGCGATGGTGGCCGTCATCATGACCGGACGAAAGCGCTGGGTGCACCCCAGTTGGAGCGCGCTACCAAAATCATCGCCTTTCACATGCTGGCCCCGAATGCTGGAGATCAGCACTACCCCATTCAGAACGGCGATGCCCCAGAGGGTGATAAAGCCGACAGAGGCGGGTACCGAAAGGTACTCGCCAGACATGAATAAAGAAATGACTCCACCCATCGAGGCAAAGGGCAGAATCAGGATGATCAGCGTCGCCATCTTCAGCGAGTCAAAAAGAATGAACAGGACGACGAAGATCGCGAGAATAGTTAGCGGAATGATGAACGAAAGTCGGGCGCTGGCCCGCTCCATGTTCTCGAACTGACCACCCCACTTAAGATAATAGCCTTCGGGCAAGGAGACCTCATTGGCCACCCTTTGCTGGAGTTCGCTTACAAACCCCCCAAGGTCGCGATCTTTGACGTTGGCACCAATGACAAACCGTCGTTTACCCATCTCCCGACTGATTTGCGCGGGGCCATCTACGACCTCGATATCGGCAAGATCACCGAGGCGGACCATCGCACCATTGGGGGATTTAAGCAAAATGTCTTCAATCGTCGCGAGGCTACTGCGAAAACGTAAAGGGTAACGAACCTGCAGCGGAAAACGCCGTTCGCCTTCATAAACATCGGTCGCTGTTCGGCCCCCTATTGCTGTTTCAATCATGTCGTTCACGTCGGTCACGTTGATGCCATAACGTGCGATCGTGCCCCGATTGATCTCGAGCGTCAGGTATTGCTGTCCGCTGAGACGCTCCATACGGATGTCTGATGCCCCTTCAACCTCGGCGACAATCTTGTTGACCTGGCCACCAATTTGTTTGAGCGTGGCGATGTCATCGCCAAAAATCTTGATCGCAACGTCGGAGCGTACACCGGTCACCATTTCAGCGACTCGCGCTGCGATCGGCTGGGACATGACGACTTGAATGCCGGGCATCGAAGCGAGTTTCTCTCGAATGCGTTCCGCGATCGTGGTCTGGTCCCACCCATCGGGCATTCGGTCCTTGGGGACCAGACTGGCGATAGGGCTGGATTCGTTTTCAGGCTGAGGGTCGGTTGGGTTTTCACTGCGCCCAAGTTGTGACACCACTCGGTCAATGCCGGGAACTTCCTTGACGAGACGCATGGCCTCAGTCTCAAGTTTCAATGATTCGGCAAGGGACATGTTGGGCGGTCGAATGATGCCGGTCACCAAGCTGCCTTCTTTCATCTCGGGCATAAAGGTGCTACCCAGAAATGGCAGAAGCCCGAAAGTTGAAACAATGGAAATGACGGCAACGAGCATCACCGGGTGCGGGTGAGAGAGCACTTTGCGCAATGTTTCTTCATAGCCAGTCCGAAGACGCCTCAGAACGGCATTTTCCTTTTCTTCCCGACCATCCAGCAGAAAACTGCAAAGGACGGGCGAGAGGACGAGCGAAATGATGAGCGATGCAAAGAGCGCGATGGCAATCGTATAGGCCAGCGGTGAAAAGAGCTTTCCCTCGATGCCCTGAAGGGTCATGAGTGGCAAAAAGACCAGGCAGATGATGCCGACGCCGAATACCACCGGCGTACCGACTTCCTTGACCGCACGAAAAATGGTCTCTCCGCGGACCCTGTCTGGTGCGCCGTTCTTCCCGCTCAATCGCGCGAAGGCATGCTCCACTACCACGACAGAACCATCGACCATCATGCCGATGGCGATGGCGAGCCCCCCCAGGGACATCAGGTTCGCTGAAATCCCTAGCCGGTTCATCACGATGAAGGTCAGTAGCGGCGTCAAAACCAGCGTCGCGATCACAACCAGACTGGATCTGAGGTCACCTAGAAAGAAAAACAGCACCAACACAACCAGAATGCTTCCTTCCATCAGCACTTTGGTCACCGTTCCAATGGCGGCATCCACCAGCTCGGAACGATCGTAGAAAGGAATGATCTTCAGTCCTCCCGGAATCAAACCCTGCTGATTGATCTCTTCGACCCGCCGCTTGATGTCCGTTACAATTTTCTTGGCGTTGCCTCCCCGAAACATCATGACGATTCCGCCTACCGCCTCCGTGGTCCCATCCTTGATCATGGCACCGGATCGAACCGCGGCTCCGATCTTGACCTGAGCGACGTCGTGGATGTGGATCGGTATCCCGTCCCGTTCCTTGAGAACAACGCCCTCAATATCGTCGACATCCTTGAAGAGTCCAACGCCTCGGATGAGATATTGTTCCTCGTAATGGGGAAGCTTGCCTCCGCCGCTATTGGCGTTGTTGCGGGCCAAAGCGTTATAGACCTCCGCGAGGCTCAGGCCGTAGTGTCGCAACCGATCCGGGTCCGGCTCAACCTGATATTGCCGTTCATAGCCGCCGAGAGAGTTGATGTCGGCCACCCCAGGAACGCCTCTCAAGA
The DNA here is from genome assembly GCA_039795615.1 of Pseudomonadota bacterium. GTDB lineage: Bacteria > Pseudomonadota > Gammaproteobacteria > Methylococcales > Methylococcaceae > UBA6136. Next base: position 18,941 of record JBDKLO010000001.1, on the reverse strand, counting down.
GCGGTCTGACGACCCAGTCCTGCAGGGTTCTTCGTTCGGTCAGCTCTTCAACGGGAAGCGCGTGACCTTCCTCGTGGGTCCCTTCCAGAGTGTATTGGAAGACTTCGCCTAATCCCGAGGAAACGGGTCCAAGGATGGGGGTGACCATCGCGGGTAGCCTGGATCCCGCTTCAATGAGCCGTTCAATGACGAGCTGTCGGGCAAAATAGATGTTGGTTTCATCGGAAAAAACCAGCGTGATCTGACTCAGGGAATCGCGGTTGCTAGACCTCATTTCCTGAAGGCCGGGGAGCCCCGTCATCGCGATTTCAAGAGGGACGGTGATGAACCGTTCGACCTCTTCGGGAGAACGGCCTGGGGCTTCTGCTGCGATCTGGACCTGAATATTCGTCACGTCCGGGAAAGCATCGATGTTGAGCACCCGGAGTTCAGTCAGGCCCTTTGCTGTGAGTGCAAGAGCAATCAGAAGAACGATCACCCTCCGGTTCAGGGCATATCGTACAAGCGCTTCGATCATGGCTACGATCCTTTAGTTTGTAACCTGACGCTGTTGAGCTGGAAACTTCCTCGGGTCACTACTTTTTCCCCGGCACTCAGGCCGGAGATGACCCGCCGGCGGCCATCGATTTCATCATCCAGAGTAACAGCCCGTAGGGTATACCGATGGCTCTCGGCTTCGACGAACACATAGTCCTGGTTCTGGTCCCGGATCACGGCGCTTGCAGCAATGGTGAGTGCGGGCAATGAGGGTTGCTGAATGTAAATGTTTGCCAGCATTTCCGGTTTAAGTCGAAGGTCGGGATTTGGGAGCACGATCCGAATATTGATGGTTCTGGAGTCTGGATCCACGGTGTTTGCGATGAAGCTCAGACTACCCTTGAGTCTTTGGTGTCCAAGCGCAGGAATGTCGATGTTTGCGGGCGCATTTAATTCCAGAGCCATGGCCGATTTTTCAGGGACTTCCGCCACGACCCAGACCTCCGAGAGGTCGGCGACCACAAAGAGTTCATCGGAGATTTCAACAATCTGGCCAACCGAAATGTGTCGATCAATCACGCTTCCATTCGTGGTTGAGGTGATAGGTGTGTTGGAGTTGACCCCCTTTTGTCGGGAGAGCCTTTGAAGGTCGTCCTGATGCATACCCATGAGGGCCAACTGATCCGCGAAGGCGTTCATCTCGATTTCTTTTTCGGCCAGAGCCGATTCCCGCTCCCTGAGGTTCAAAAGGCTAATGATGCCTTCTTCATAGAGTTTTCTTGAGCGTTCGACGAACAGTCGTTTGAGTTCGACTTGAGATTTGGCCTTCAGGAAGTTGGCTTGTGCGTCACTGAGTTGAGTGCTGTGGATGACGGCGAGAACCTCTCCGCGGTGAACCATCTGGCCCAGATGCGCCCTGACCTCAATCACCCTTCCACTGATGCTGGGTCCAATCTTGGCAAGATGGTTTTCGTTGACCGAGACACGGCCTGAGGCCCGAAGCGTATCCTGCAGCACCGTTTCCGTGATGCTTTCCAGCACGATCTTGTTTTGGAGCACCGCTGGCGCATCCACCGTATCGGCAAGGGGGGTCGCCTGAAGGGATGGGGCAAAAAGAATCAAGGTCACGCATGACAGCAATCGCCATGCATGGCCGGCCCGTGGGTTAACGTGAGAAACGAATCCTGTCATTGGGTCTTGACCTTACTCATTTAGGATGACGGCTTGAGCTCTTTAAATTTGAAGTTATTGGTAAGCTGAATCCATGGATTTGTCTAGGGAATATCTCCCGCAAATGAATCGGTGTGGTAGTGCGCGGTATCCTAATATTCCAAATTTGAGTTCTAGAGGTTACAGTTGGAGTGATGGGCATGCGTTCTGGTTCATCCATGGTTTCCAAGCTGTCATGGCTCGGGTTATTGGGTTTTGTCTTCGGCCTGACAGGCTGCGCTGGTTGGTTTCACGCTCAGATGCCGGACGATGGTTATCGCCTAGCCTGTGGGCAACAATGTCTTAGAAACGGCGAAGATTGCAGCCGCTTTTTTGCGGTAAAAAATGAGGAGCGACGCCTGGCCTTTGAACAGGCTAAGGCCAATTACTGGTTATGCATGCGTCGTTACGGAGATCAGAGCTCCTCATCACGCGTTCCCTGTCTCGCACCGGGTCCCCAGCCCGAGGCTTACGACCACTGCGGCAATGACCTTGAGCAGTGTCTTTCAAGGTGTCCTGTGACGCTAGAGGAACTCCCATCACTCCGCAACCACCCGCATCAAGAGAAGGGGGAGAGCACTTCGCCCAGCACATCAGCGATTGCACCCGGAACCTCGGCTGTTTCGAATGGTCCAACTCCATTTAAGTGAGAATTCTCCAATGGCTAAAAGTTCCTGGATAAAACGTCTTGCCCTTCTCCTGAGTTTTGGCCTACCAGCAGCCAACGCTGTGAAGGCGGAGCCTGTCACCCTCGGCCAAAAGGCCCCAGACTTTGAATTAAAGACCGAGGAGGGTAAGTCCTTCCGGCTTTCATCTCGACAGGGGTCGTGGACCGTCCTTTATTTCTACCCCAAGGCCGATACCCCAGGCTGCACCAAGCAGGCCTGTGCCTACCGGGATGCCATAAAGAAAATCCGTGATGAGAACGCTGAGGTTTATGGCATCAGCACCGATAACGTGGCTGCCATTGACGCTTTCCATAAGAAACACCACCTGAGCTTCACTCTCCTAGCCGATGCCACGGGTGCGGTGACAGAGTCCTACGGTGTCAAGATGCCGTTGGTCAATCTTGCAAAACGCTGGACCTTCATCGTCGACCCCCAAGGCGTCATTCGGGATATCAACACGGATGTGGATCCCGCCTCGGATGCCGATACGGTCGCTTCGCGGATTCGAACGCTTAAACAGTAACCGCGGCCCAGAGGCGGTTACAGTCGCTCGATGACAACCGCCTCAAGGTAATTGAGGATTTCCGCCCGATGGATTCTCGCGACATCCTGTCGGGCGGCGTTGGCTGTTCCTGCCGCAGATGCGAACCGGACCCGCGTCTCAAGATCCCATCCCTGCATCACGCCATAGGCCAGTCCTGCAAGATAGCAATCCCCGCAACCGACTGGATTGACCTGCTGAATCGCGGGGGGCGTCACCTTGAGAGCCGGAAATCCGGCCAGTACGATCTCAACCGGATTTTCGCCGTCGGTAATGTGGAGTTCCGGAACCCTTTTCCAGTCACTGGACTCTAGATACTCCTCCCGATTGGGCTTGGCCAAAACCGGAGGGGTCTGACCGGAAAGCCCCTGAACCAGGCCTTCGCCGTGGGCATCAAACCAGCAGGGAATGCCATGTCGAACGGCCAGTTCCAGAAGCCGGGGATAAAGGGGGGCCACTTCGGGCGTGGGGACGGAACCACTGATGATCATCAGTCCGATTTCGGGGCAAAGAAGTTGATCGACCCTTTCGAAAAGTTCCTGAGATTCCTCATTCGTGACGTTAAAACCACTGGGGAGCAACGTGGTCGGGTGGGCGAACTCGCTGGGCGAGGCCATGAATCCGACACGCATGGGGGCTTTGGTTTCTACGAACGCTTCGGTAATCCCTTCCTCGCGCACCAAATCCCTAAGCCAGGCCCCGCTGTGGCCCCCCGCAAAACCTGTGACGGTGACGGGCTGCCCTAATCTTGACAGGACACGGGCGACATTCACGCCCTTGCCTTCGGCATGCATGGAGAACCCCGGAACCCGGTTGATGACCCCAATTTCAATCGGGCCCTGATGAACCAGGTTGAGGAGGGGGTTGGTATTGATGACGAGGATTTTTTTGGACATGACAAAATGATGACGGAGCTGGAGCGGTCCGATTTTAACTGGTGCAGATCAAGATTGCTTTCTGATCGGGAGTTGAGGTTTTTCCATGGGGTCTTGGGGATAAGCATTATTACGAATGGTTGAAGCACAGGGGCTCTCCCAGAATCCCAGCGGAAAGTGCTAGTGTTGGCTTCATATCTTTGGAATGAGGTGCCCCCTTACGAGGACGATTGCCGCGGGGGCAGGTCATGGGGTGTGAAGTCAGACTGAGTCCTGAAAAACAAGCCATGCAGTGATGAGGATACCGATATGTTTCTCAAGCAAAGACGCGAGGGCCACCTGGTTGAGGTGGCTGAATTACAGGAACTGATTAATCCCCTTCGAAAGAGCGTCAAAGGCCGGCTTCACTTCGGTGAAGAAATGCAGGAGCCTGAGACCTTCCAAAAAGTCGACCTCGTGTTCCCTTCGGGCGAATTCCTCCCCCAATGCTGGACGGTGCCCCCTTCCCATCAGGGGTGACTGTCAATGCGTCTTGGTTTGTAATGCGGATGTCCACAGGGGAAAGTAGAGGGAGTGCGGTGGAAATGGTGAGAAAAGCATTTGTTGTCGACGATGATGACGGGGTCTGTGAATCGCTGGTCGAACTTCTTCAGATGAGTGGTATCGAGTCCTTTGCCTTTTCCTCGGGTCGGGCCTTCATGGGGGCTGTTGCGGAGGAGAAGGGGCCGTTTGTCGCGATTCTGGATCTCCAGATGCCGGAAGTCAGTGGATTGGAATTGATGGAAATGCTGAGAGAGCAGGTGCCTCAATGCCCGGTCATTTTTCTGACGGGGCGCGGCGATGTTGAGTCGGCAACCCACGGGATGAAGTTGGGGGCGATCGATTTCCTGCAAAAGCCGGTTGAACCCGAAAAACTTCTGGAAGTGGTGGAACGGGCTTTTGGGCTTGCCCAGACGCGATGCTTGGAGAAGGAACGAAAGACCAGTATCGATGCCCTTTTTCAGAAACTGACTCCCCGTGAACGAGAAATCTGTCTTTTCCTTTCCAAAGGCTATACGGCCAAGGAGATTGGGCGAAGTCTCAATATCAGCCCGAGAACCGCTGAAATCCACCGCAGTCGCATCATGGAAAAACTCACCGTCGATAGCAATGCGGATCTCGTGTCCATGGCCATCGCCCAGGGCATTAGGGATTAGTCGCAGAAGCCTGTCACTTGGACTGTTCAAAGATCGGCTTGGCCCAAGGCGCTGGGTCGTTGCCTCAAGGGAAGCCGCTAAAGCGGCCCATTGAGGCGGGAAATGGATCCCCTGTTTTCCCTTCCACCCCATTCCATTGGATCCGTACCTTGGCTTAGGCGCTAATACGGATAGAGGGTTACGGATTTCAATCTTAATCTGAGCTCAGGATGACGGGGAAAGGTGTCCTCCTTGGTGATGTGGGTCCGACCTGAAATCCCTGGCTTTCGCTTGAACCGCCGACCAATTGAGGTAATCCATGACCAACGAAATCCTTCAGTCCGAAGCCAAAACCCCCGCCCTTAAGGGGTGGACCGCAATGAAATATCGCGATCCCGTTGAGCGCCTTGATGGCAACGCAGTCTGGGTCAAGCGAGTTCAGCTTCAAGGCTTGACGCCATCGGCGCTTGAAACCTATCTCAAAAGTGGCTGGACGGTGGGTGCCATCGCCAATGACCGACATCTCGACTCTGTCGATGTCGCCAAGGCCATCGAACGTTGGTTATAGAGAGAAACTCAGGCAGATCCCGGGTGAGTCATTACGGGATCTCCCAGCGTTCCAAGGCGTCGCGAACCCCTTCGATCTCCAAATTCATTATCTGGGCTATCGACTTGATGGGCCATCCGTTTTGGCGGTAAGCATCCAGGGCCCGCGGTGTCATTCCTTGAGACAGCGCGCGGATTAACCAGTCGGGGATGCGGTGGTTGGAGCTATGTCGAAGGGTAGCGTGAAGCATAGGCGCACCTGAATGGAAGGGTTGGACGGCTGATCGCGTGAGCAGCAGTCCCCTTCGATGTGTGGAAACTAAGCTCAGGGTGGGGCTTAGAGCATGCCGGTCGGAGAAGAAAAGCCCCCGGGTTGGGTGAGAAAAGGACGGCAGAACCCTCTTCCTATCCGTGTAAGGGTCTTAAAATCCACCCGACCATCGGGTGCTATTTGATGCGTTAGGGGCCCTTTTTCAAAGTCGTAGTCCTGCGTACGTGACTCTTTCAAACGCAAATTGAGGGAGGCTCGCGCGAGTTAGGGTTCACGGTCTCGAATCCAGAAAGGTATAGTTCTCCCTGATAACCCTCAGTCAGGAGAAGCTACGCCATGCATGTCACGTTGGTTCACGTTTTCGTCAAGGCAGGTTGCCTTGATGCCTTTATTGAAGCCACCCGTATCAATCATGAAGGTTCGATCAACGAGCCTGGCAATCTTCGTTTTGACATCCTGCAGGATCCGGAGGACGAGACCCATTTCATCCTTTATGAAGCCTATCGAAGCGAAGAGGATGCCCAGGAGCATAAAAAGACAGTGCATTATCTGACCTGGCGGGATAGCGTTGCCGAGATGATGGCTGAACCGCGCAAGGGCGTTCCGATGCGAGCCCTGTTTCCCCGATGATGACGCCCTTTGCGATTGGGGCTATCCCGAAGATTCTTTTTGGTGAGGGAAGGATCAGAGAGTTGCCGGCGCTTGCTGCCCGATTCGGCCACCGGATCCTTCTGGTCACGGGGCATCGTTCCTTTAAAGACTCCAAGGCCGGTGTCGATCTGGATCATGCCTTCTCGGCGCAGGGAGTGAGCCTCCAACGGGTATCGATTACAGGAGAACCCAGCCCCGACGAGATTGATCGTCTCGTAGAAGCACTGGCCGATGATCCGTGCGACGTGGTGATCGGGATTGGCGGTGGCAGTGTGTTGGATGCCGCTAAAGCCATGGCAGGGCTTCTGAGAAGTGGGCATTCCGTCATGGACTTCCTTGAGGGTGTCGGTCCAGAACTGCCCTACGAAGGGCCTGCAACTCCTTTTATAGCGGTGCCAACGACTGCGGGCACCGGATCGGAAGCGACGCGCAATGCGGTGCTGACCCGTCAGGGCGTAAACGGCTTCAAAAAATCTTTTCGTGATGATGCGTTGATGGCCCGCTACGCCCTGGTCGATCCGGATCTTCTGGCCGGGTGTCCCAAGGCATTGGTTGCCGCCAATGGCATGGATGCCCTGACGCAGCTGCTCGAGGCTTATGTTTCACTTCGTGCCAATCCGATGACCGATGCACTGGCTCTCAGTGGCATCGCAGCGGTCTCGCAGGGCCTCTTGTCTTGGTATCACGGTGAGAATGAGCCACAGGGACGCAGTGCAATGGCCTATGCCGCTCTTCTTTCCGGGATTTGCCTGGCTCAGGCGGGATTGGGCTCGGTGCATGGATTGGCCCAGCCTCTCGGGTCCTTTTTTCCGATCGGTCACGGCGTCGTGTGCGGCTCCCTGTTGGCGGAAGCTACAGCGGTGAATCTGGAGGTTTTGGCGGCAGGGGACCCTCATCATCCGATTCTTTCCAAATACGCAACAGCTGCCCGTATTCTGCTTCAGCGGCCGAACCTTCCGGAAAAGGAGGCGCTGTTGGAGCTGGTCGCCGCTTTACGCAGAATGACGCAGGAAATGAAACTCCCCCGATTGGGAATCATGGGCGTTTGTTCACATGACTTTGATAGGATCGTCGCTCATTCACGAGGATCCAGCATGCAGACCAACCCTGTTCGGCTTGAAGATGCCGAAATCCGAACCATTCTGGAACGGTGCCTGTGATGCGGTGGGCCTCAACGGTGAAAGACAGCGTCTTGAGAGTGAAGCTTCCCCTCCTTTCAGGGGTTTTGATCGGGACCAGCTACATCCCATTTCCTCCTTGGGCTTCACTCTTTTGCTTTGTGCCCTTGTGGATTTTCTGGAGTCGACAGAGCCGGCTCACTGACGTTCTCCTCGGTGGTTTTGCCTGCGCTTTTATCTTTACCCTGATCGGATTTAATTGGGTCACATTTACCCTTCACGAATTCGCGCATCTGGATTGGTGGGTCGCCGTGATCGGGATGGTGTTGTTTGCCATCCTGGCGCATCTTTTTGTGCCGGTCGCAGGGGCCGTCTGGTTCTTCCTGAGTTCCCGCATCGCAAGGACCAGCTGGCATTCCCGCTGGATCATGGCGTTGGTGACCATTTTGTCTCAGGCTACCGTGCCGACCTTATTCGACTGGAACTTTGGTTATGCGTGGTTTGCCTCGAAGGTCCCGATTTTCCATTGTGCGGAAATCATTGGATTCTCGGGTTTGAGTGCATTGACCCTTCTGGCTGGGCTCATGAGCTGGGCTTATTGGGACGCGCGGAGAAAGCCCAAGGGCCGCCGAATCCTGGTGGCGGGACTGGCTCTTTTTCTGGGGTTCAACAGCACGGGGCTCTGGTTGGCTGCAAGTATTCCCGCGCCTGACAGTCTTCTTCGCGTCCTGATGGTCCAGGGCAACATCGGGAACTCGGAAAAGATGGCCGCGGAACTCGGGAATGGCTATCAGGATGGAATCCTGAAGACCTACATGGATCTGACCGAAAAGGGATTGGCTGCCGAGGATGGCCGTTCCATCGACTTTGCCATCTGGCCAGAAACCGCCTTTCCCGATTTCCTCGGCAAGGACATCAAGACCAGTCCGCGGCGAGAACGGCTCGAATCCTTTCTGAAGTCTCACCATCTGGCCTTAGCGACCGGTGCCTACGGCTTTGATTTTGACTCTGGAAAGCTGACGAACTCTCTTTTTCTGTTGGACCGGGAAGGAAAGCTCGTATCACCGCATTACAGCAAAACCATTTTGCTGGCCTTCGGGGAATACCTTCCCGGGGAGGAGTGGTTTCCCAGTATCAGAGAATGGCTGCCTCCGATCGGGCAGTTTGCCCGCGGTGCGGGACCTACCCAGCTGATCGCTTGGAATTCGCATCAGATGGGAGTCCAGATTTGTTATGAAAGTCTCTTTCCGGACTTCACGCGCAAGTGGGCTGATCTTGGCGCCCAGTATCTGGTCAATGTGACCAATGATTCCTGGTATGGCACTTGGGAGGAGCCTCGGCAGCACTTGATGATGACGCTGGGGCGGGCTGTTGAAGTCAGGCGACCCGTGCTGCGGACGACCAATACGGGTATTTCCACCGTGGGTCTTGCCTCGGGGCAGGTCATGTCCGAGTCACCCCTGCATGAGGCGTGGACCGGAATCTATGAGATTCCCTATCGAAAACACCCGGAGCCCACCTTGTATCAGGAGACCTTTTGGTTGGTTCCTTTTCTGTTGTGGGCCGGGCTAGCGCAACTCACCCTTGCGGGGTGGCGGGTAAGAAAAGGGGCCTAGCGCGGAGCAGGGACTCAGCGTTCTGTGGGATATCTTCGTTCGAGATCGTCTAGGAAGCGGTTGATCTGCTTCATGCTGCCTTGAAAGACCTTGGGTGACTGACCAGAGAGCCATTGCGCGGCCTTTTTCTGGCTTGAAGGCCACACCATCAGGCTGCCCAGGACGAGGAGAGGCGTTCCGATCACACCGGGCAAAGCCAGTCCCAAGAGGCCTGCGGTGATCAGGAGCCAACCGACATCTTTCGGAAGCTTTCGGATCCGGTCTGCGGTTTCCTGATCGATCTGCATCACCGCGAGCTGTTGCTCCAACCTTTCGGAATCCAGCGCGTCCTCCTGAGAGCGCGCCACGGGATCCCCGTCATTCCTCTCCGCGCTGGCTTCTGAGGCATTCCGTTTGATTCGCCCCAGGGGCTTGCGTGTGGTGGGCTTGGTCATGTCTTTCGTATTCCGATCGGGGTTCCAGTGGTTACTGAACGGTGTGGATCAGGCGGGGACGACGACGTCCGCGCGTCAGTTTCTTTTGAAGGCCCCGATCGACATTGGCAACGGCTATGTTCGCAATGATGCCTGAGGTGATGCCGTTGAGGAGCCCGCCGAAAGCCCCGGCAACACAGAGCAGATTGGGAACCAGTGCTTCCCGGGTGCTCTTTTCGATATCAGGGACGTAACGACGCGAGAGTTCAACGAGGTCCCCCAGTGCTGCGTATCGTCCACCCTGAAGGACAATATCTGCAGGCACTGGCGCATGGTCCAGAGTTTCCAGCGCAACCGTCACATGGGCGTGACGGGCGAGAGAGATGGACGTCGAGGCGCCGCAGGCCAGAAGGCTTTTGACACCTCGGCTCTTCAGACCATCAAGGAAGCGTTGCTGGGCTTCAACATCCAGTTCGCCTCCGAAAAGAGTAATGCCGAGTTGGGCGGCTTTCTTTTCGACCACGGCATCCTTGTCCGATGACATCAGGAAAACGTCAAACCCCTGAGACTTGAGTGCCGACACCGTATCCCGTGCAGCAGGAACGGGGCTTTCGCAGAAATGGAACTCTGCGATCGCCTGACCATCGATCTCGACCTGAATGGGGCTTAGAGGATCCGTTTGGAGGCCTTTCAAAACCACGCGATGATGGCCCTGTTCGATTTCAATCAGCGTGGGTTCAAGGCGAACCAGATCAGGTTGCCTTACGGCCAGACCACGCTCAGCAGAGGCTCTCTGTAGCGCATGGGTCCGATCATCACCCAGGAAGAGAGCAGCTCCTGCTACGGTCTGAAGGAGCGCATCGTGGTGCTTCAAGCTGGAGCGGATTTCCTTCAGGATGACGCCCGGGGCAAAGAGTCGTGAGTCATCGCCATCAAGTACCAGGAACTGAGCTTCTGAAAGGCGAAGCAGGGCACTTGGGTGCTGAGTGACGGCCCCCAGGGCCAGAGCTTCTCGCATGTGTTGAAGGGTCACCAGGGGGATGGCCAGATAGGGGCCACTGACCCAATCCTGATGCAGGATGGCGCCGACGGTAATCAGGCTTCCGGCCATCCAGCCGATTCCTGCGGTCGCCAGAGTCGGTAATGCAGTCTTGTCCCCGAGAGCCTCTGCTTTTTCCGTGAGAGATCTTTCCATTGGGATGAGGGTCGCCGTCCGGGCGATCTCTTCTGCGATTCGCGCAGCGCGGGTTTCCATGCCGGCTCGCCTCACTCGAAACTCGATGGGCCCGGTGAGAATCCGACTCCCTGCGAAGACCTCTGCAGGAGCAAACTTTCTGACGGGGTGCGGCGCACCGGTGATCAGCGACTCATCGACCAGTGCAGTGCCGATGATGACTTCCCCATCCGCGGGAATGATTTCACCGGCCAGAACCCGAAGTCGGTCTCCTGGGCGAATGGCATCCGGACTGGTCAACCGTTCGACGCCGTTCTCCCCGATATTCCGGATTTGCATCAGGGAAGGAAGGGTCTCCTGAAGCGTCTCTTCCGTCTCCAGCGCCAGCTGATTTCGCCAACGCCGTTGCCAGTAACGCAGCGACCAGTCAGTCAGGGCGAAGGCCAGCACTTGTCCCGTCACGATCGAACAGGTCAAAAGGGCTGTATGAAACAGGGGAACCCCAACTTTGCCTCGGGTCAGCTGAGATGCCGCATCCTTGACGATGTGAAAGTTGGTTGCGATGAGGACACCGGCCGCCACCGGGGTGACCACGGGAAGGAGGAGTTCACCGACCGTGCTGAGACCCACGGTTGTCGTCGATACCGTCATCGGAACCGCTGCAGGGTCAGCAATGGTTGCGATCGGCGTGGGTTCCACCAGGACGGTCAGGATTTCGGCCTCAATTCGTTCAGGTTTGATCCTTCGCGGATTAAAGCAGACCAGTAGCGTTGAGGTCTCTGGCTGATGCTGAAGGGCACGGATACCGGATCTTTCCCCGAGTTTTGCCCGAATTCTCAGTGCGAGTGCAGAGGTTGCTGAGGAGAGGGCGGGGTGATGGAAACGAAGCTCACCCTCGGAAGGTTGAGTGAAATCCAATCTTTGGATTTGGCCTTCCTGCCGAATCCAGTAGGCGTTCGGTTTTGCCCATTCCCAATCGATGTCAGGGGCTGATTCCTGTGTTGATTGACCTTCAATGGCCGACAGGAAACGCTCGAGAAACCCTTTGCGAGTCTCGGGCGCGCACTCAAAGCCCACTTTCGCGCTCTGCTTTTCGGGCAAGACCGCAACACTGAAAACCTCGGGAAGACTCAGGGCCCGTTGAACAAGGAGACGGCCTTTCGAGCTGGATGAGGCACCAAAAAGGGCCGGGTCCAGAAACTCAATCGTAGTTGATCCGACCTGAATGTGTGCGCTCATCGTGTCGTTTCATGGAATTCGAAATCAGGAACATACGCCTTGAGAACACCCTTTTTGAGCATCTCGTCGAGATCGGCAACCACTTCAAGATCTTCATGATCGAGAACGTTATAGAGTTCGCGCAGTTTCTTTCTGCGACGTCTGAGTTCATAACCGATCGCGGCAATCAGGACGATGCCGAAAATGCTGGTAATGGCTTCCGATACTTGATTCATGAGGGGGGCTCTCCGGATTTTGAAGGCAGATGAAGGCGAAGGTTCTAGACCAGCGCCTCGCTACCGCCACGCAGGACTTCAACAGCCCCCTGAAGGCCGTCACGATGAAGCTTCTGCTTGATCACACGATCAATGTTGGCATTCTTCCGATGGACAGCAAGGAAGTTGAGAAAATTCTGCAGAACTTCCAGCGCATCTTCGGGTTTCTGGATGATTCCGAGGTTGAGGTGAAAGCCATGGTACTGCTTACGGCCACTGTATCGGGCTCCATGGATGTCGCGAGCCAAAAGAATCGGGTCTTTGCCGATCAGATGGGGGTGGCGCTTCAGGATTTCGCTCGACTGACTCCGGGTCAGGACATAGAAGGGATCGTGATTCTGCAGTTGCGTCACCATCCGAAGGTTTTGGCGGATCACATTGGCCGCAGCGCCATCCCAGCCGCTATCGATTAGAAAGAACTGAAAGCGGGGTCCCTCCGCATCGGTCGTCTTCTCTGGCGCCTTGGCGGGTGCAGCGACGGCCTCAGCCGCAGCCGCAGCCTTTTCTTGAGCAGGCGCGGAATCGCTGGCGCGCGGGCGAGCCTTCAGAAGGCGCTCCCGTGGCTTCTTGGCGGGTGTCTTTGGAGACGTCTCGGGGGTCACTTTCTCGGCCATGATCTCGTCCTCGCGATGAATGGGGGGAGGATACTTACCTCAGAGAGCTCTTCGCAAACATCAAGACTGACCCACCGCTTTTTTTGAAGCGCGTGAGGCCGGTTTGCGGGTGTTGATTTTTCTTGGCGTACGCGCCGTTGGGGGCTCTGCTGAAGCGTCAGTGCTTTCACCGGATGCCGGAACGACTTTCATCGCTTCAAGATCGGTCTCAGGTTCCGGATCATGATCATGAGCGGCTAATTCCATTTCCAGCATGTGGCGGCGCTCCGCTTCCAGCTTTGCCACCTCACGCATCGGCAGAACCCCATTGATCAGGGCTCCGATGGCAGCAACATTGTTGGTCAGTACGGAGAAACCGACACCCAGGCCCATCGTGAAGACGCCAATGACACAGGCTGCGTTCGGTACCAGGATCATGCCCCAGCTTCTTCTGATGTTATGGTCAAGGTTGCGGGCGATGTCCCGGAGTTCACACAGCTTTCCGAGGCCCTGCTCGAGGAAGACAATGTGCGCGGTATCGGTGGCGATGGTGGTGGCACCCCGCAGTGAAATTGAGACATTGGCCTTTTTCAAGGCGATGGAGTCGTTGATCCCGTCGCCCACGAAACACACCTTCCGGCCTTCTGCCTGAAGCTTCTCGACATAGTCGGCCTTGTCGGCTGGCAGGACCTGAGCAAAATAACGGTCCATGCCGAGTTCTTCGGCCAGTTTCTTGGTCGGTGCTTCATGGTCACCGGAAATGATGGCGAGGTGCTTGATGCCTCGCTGGCGAAGTCCCTTAATGATGTCCTTTACTTCAGGACGCAGGGCGGCACGAAGTTCAAGTGCACCCCCGAGGTGGTCATCGATCGCAACCATCACCATGGTATCCCCATCCTCATGGACGGCTTCGAGCTTTTTCTCGATCGCATCGGGAATGACGATGCCCTCCATCTCCATGAAGCGACGGCTGCCGACACGAATCAGGTGCCCATTGACGCCCACGCTGATGCCGTAACCGACCTTGTATTCCGTTTCATCGGTCGGGGGTAATTCGAGGCCGAGCTCTTCCGCCTTGTGCAGAATGGCCAAGGCAATGGGGTGATGGAACTTTCTTTCAGCTGCCGCAGCAAAGAGGAGAACCTCTTCGGGCTTATGACCATGCGCCGTCACAATATCACCGACTTCTGGACGCTCGCGGGTCAGGGTGCCCGTCTTGTCGAAAAGGACGGTATCGATTTCATTCATCAGTTCAAGGGCGCGGCCATCCTTGACCAGGATCCCTTTTTGCGCGCACAGGGACAGTGAAGAGAGCATTGCCAGAGGCGCGGCCATGCGAATGCCGGTCCCAAGATCACTGTTGAGGACAGCGACCCCTGCAAAGGGTCCCAGCGTGGAGAAGGCGATACCACTCATCACCATGGTGGGAAGAACGGCCTGATCGGCCAGACGCTCACCCTTGTTTTGGGAAGTCAGTTTGTAGCCGGCCGTATCATTGAGGATCTGGCTGATCTTGGCCGTAGCGGTTTCGGTGCCGGCCTGTTCAACGGAGACATAAATTTTGCCTGCCACCAGGATCGTTGAGGCATAAACGCGGTCACCCACGCCTTTTTCAGCCGGGGTCGACTCGCCCGTCAGGGCGTGCTGGTCGATCATGGCCATGCCTTCGATGATATGCCCATCCACGGGAACGGCATCGCCGGTATGAACGGCAACGATGTCGCCCTGAGCGATTTTCTCAAGCGGGACTTCGATTTCAACGCCGTCCTTCATCAGCCATACGAAACGAGGCTGCTTGCCGAAGGCATTGAGAAGCATCTTCTTTGAGTTGTCCTCGGTCTTCTTGACCAGCAGTCGACCCAGAGAGAGGCACCAGGCCATGACGGCCCCGGGGAAGATTTGAAGGGTGCCAAGGCAGCCGAGTACAACGAGAGAGTCGAGGACATCAACACCCAGCCTGCGCTCTTTAACCACGACGTCATAGGCTCCCTTCATGCTGGGGATTGCCGTGTAAGCAAAGATCGCGGCGGCCACCGGCATCAGGGGAGGGAAAGCCAGCTGGGCCGCAGCTGCAATGGGAAGAGAGGCCGAGCAAATGGCGAGATCGAGATCCAGCTTGTCGAGGACTTCTTGATGCTCTGCTGACGCTAATGCAGAGTCGATGATTTCAAGAATATTGGCGCCCGAGAGCCGGCGAGGATCGAAATGGACCTGCACCGTGCAGCGAAGGCTATGGGTTTTAAAACGATCAACGCCCAGCACGCTCATGAGTTCGCGCTCGATGGCTTCGCACAAAGACGCCTTCCGATAGAGGGACGGATTCTTGAGGCGAATCATGCCCGTGGATTCGGAAAGTAACTCCCAACCGGTGACCAGATTCTGATAGCGGTAATAGGCCACGGAGCCGGCGCGATTTCGTGCGATCGCGACAGGCGAGATCTGTGCGTCGTGGGTGCCCGGGTCGCTGTGGGGCGGAAAATCCGCATCCATCGAAGCGGTGAGCTGGGCGAGGATCTCCTTGGGTGAGTAGCGGCTGCTGTCAAAGTGAAGCTCCGCAAAAGGCTGTCCCGGTTTTGGAATGCTCAACCCCTGAATGCCAGGGCTTCTGAAAGCGCGGCGGACGAACGTCGCAAACGCCGAGGCGTCTGTGTGGTGAAACAGATGGGCGTTAAGGATGCGAAGCGTGCCAGGACGGGGGAACTGAATACTGGGCTGCGCGGGTGTCGTTATGCCAGTGTCACTGGAAGGAGATTCCATAGGGTTGTCTGCTCGTTGCTTGGGCCGTATTTTTTTCAGGCACAATCATCCCCGCCGCTCTGTCCGGCCCGTGGAGGCTGCGGCGGACTCTGACTGGCACGCGTTCTGATGCAGTCCTTAGCTGGTGGGCTTGGACTTGGCTTCGTTCAGCGCTTCGATTGCCGCTCTGCCGCCATCGATGAGTCCTTCGACGATGGGATTTTCCTGCGGGATCGATTTGGCGACGAAGACCGTCGCATAGACCACGCCATAGGAGAGCATGTAAGAACTGGTATAGGTGAAACGAGAGATGGATTGCCCCATGCCCGTTCCGGCTTCGCGAATTTTTTCGCTGGCTTTGCTCGCATCCTCAGATGCATTGTTGATGGCTTCGCGCATGGCGTCCGAGATGGAGCGAAGCGGATCGCTTTCTGTCTGTCCTGCAGTTGCAGTCGTTGCCATGATGATCGTCCTCTGATGTTAAAGGTGGCGGGGGGGCTAGTTGGACTGACAGTTCTTTGGTTTGTTTACCAAAGCCAATCCTTCGGGACGGAGGTTATCTCTGCGCCGTTTGCCCTTCAATTCATGATTGAAAGCTAACACAGGAAAGGAAACAGCGTCTATCGCGATTTCCATGTAAACCCGTGTCTTGCCCCAGTTCAGCCCTATCATCCCATACCGAAATGAACATGGGATGACAGTCTGATCAAGGGTTATTCCGATGTTTTGGTTTTGGGAGGAATCATCCCCTCAACGGCGGTCGCATCCTTTTGATCGACGTGGACCATTTTGTCCAATTTGAATCCCATGCCGATGGCTTTTCGGATCAGATCCTGAATGATCGGATCCTCCAGGGTTTTTTTCCGGGAAAGAATCCAGAGATAGCGCGTGCTGGGTCCCGTGACCATCGCCCATGAATAGTTCTTGTCATCCAGGGCAATGATGTTGAAGCTACCGTAGAACGGGCCGAAATATGAAATCTTCAGGCGGCCGACATTCGGATCGCCAATCAAAGTGCCTTTTCCTTCTGACACTTGCCAGTGGCCATTTTTGCCGTCAAGCGATTTGTTCTCCACCTTGAAATCGCCCCCATCCTTGAGGGTGTAGGTGAATGACACATGGCTCATGTTCTTTTCAAAACCATGGTCCAGACGAGCAATTTCATACCAGGTGCCTTCGAAGCGCTTCAAGTCGAAGGGGGTGACAGCGGTCACACCATCAGGAATACCCAGCTTACCGAACATGAGGTAACCCAAGCTGACCAGGATCAGGGCGAGAATGGCGGCGGAAAGGATCTTCATGGATTTTTTTGCTGTTGAATCGAAGGCAAGCGGAATAACGAGATTAAGCCCCGATTTTAACGGAAAAGGGACGGACAAATTCTTATTCGAGCAAAAAGAAGCCGGACAGCCTCTCGGCGTGTCCGGCTTCTTTCAAGTCACCGTCAGAGATCAGACGGAAGGAGCTGCCGTACCGATCGGGCCAACCCCTACGGCGTCGCTGGCAGGGCTTCCTCCGGTGCTGCTATCTGCGCCTGCGCTGGGAGGGCTGACCCAATCCCGGGGCGGGGCAGGTACACGACCGGCCATGATGTCATCAATCTGGAAGCGATCAATGGTTTCATACTTCATGAGGGCTTCCGCCATCAGGTGCATCTTGTCCAGATTTTCCCTCAGGAGGCGCTCAGCCCGGTCATAGTTCCGGTCAATCACTGAGCGGATTTCCTCATCGATGAGATGCTGGGTTTCCTCAGAGATGGACTGGGTTTGCGTGACGGAGCGGCCCAGGAAGACTTCGCCTTGTTCCTCGCCATACGCCAGCGGTCCGAGACGTTCAGAAAGACCCCAGCGGGTGACCATGTTACGGGCCATCGCGGTCGCACGCTCAATGTCGTTAGAGGCGCCGGTCGTCACTTTTTCTACACCGAAGATGATTTCTTCAGCGAGGCGTCCACCGTAGAGGCTGGAGATCTGACTTTCAAGCTTCTGCTTGCTCGCACTGTACTGATCCCGCTCCGGCAGGAACATGGTGATACCCAGGGCGCGTCCTCTCGGAATGATGCTGACCTTATAGACCGGATCATGTTCCGGGACGAGACGTCCGACGATTGCGTGACCGGCTTCGTGGTAGGCCGTTACCAGCTTTTCGTCCTCGCTCATCACAGCAGACTTCCGTTCAGCACCCATCAGGATCTTGTCCTTGGCCTTTTCGAAGTCCTCCATTTCAACTTCTTTCTTGTTCTGGCGGGCAGCGAAGAGGGCTGCTTCGTTGACCAGGTTTGCAAGATCAGCACCAGAGAAACCCGGGGTACCGCGAGCAAGCCAATCAGGCTCGACATTAGCAGCGACTGGGACCCGCTTCATGTGGACGCCCAGAATCTGCTGACGACCGCGAACGTCTGGAAGGCCCACAGTGATCTGGCGATCGAATCGGCCCGGACGGAGGAGAGCCTTGTCGAGGACGTCCGCACGGTTGGTGGCAGCGATGATGATGATGCCTTCGTTGCCGCTGAACCCATCCATTTCAACCAACAGCTGATTCAGTGTCTGCTCACGTTCGTCATGACCACCACCGAGTCCCGCGCCGCGCTGGCGACCGACGGCGTCGATTTCGTCGATGAAGATAATGCAGGGCGCTCTTTTCTTGGCCTCCTCGAACATGTTGCGGACTCGGGATGCACCGACACCGACGAACATTTCAACAAAGTCAGAACCTGAGATTGAGAAGAAGGGGACCTTGGCTTCGCCCGCAATGGCGCGAGCGAGGAGGGTCTTGCCGGTACCCGGCGGACCGACCATCAGGGCACCGCGGGGAATCATCCCACCCAGTTTCTGGAATTTGCTGGGATCCCGGAGGAAGTCGACCATTTCCTGGACATCTTCTTTCGCTTCATCGCAACCTGCGACATCCGCGAAAGTGACCTTGACCTTGTCTTCTTCAATGAGCTTGGCCTTGCTCTTGCCAAAATTCATGGCACCGCCGCCCGCGCCACCTTGCATTCTGCGCATGAAATAGACCCATACCCCGATGAGGAGGACCATCGGAAGGCTGGCCATCAAGAGCTGGGACAGGAATGACGGGCGTTCGGTGGGAACAACCTTGATGTCGACATGATTCTTGAGCAGATCGTCGATCAGGTGGGGGTCGCCCGGGTTATAGGTCAAAAAGCGATCGCCGTCAGTCATCATCCCGGAGATCACTTCACCGTCGATACTGAGTTGACGAATGGTTCCCTGATTGATGGCCGCAATGAAATTGGTGTAAGTCATCGCGGTGTCAGGCTTGTTACGCGGCCCGAAGTAATTGAACATCGAGAGCAGCGCAAATGCGATGACCACCCACAGGAGGATGTTCTTGGTCATGTCTTTCATGTTGTCTTCCTCTT